>JBKJJC010000288.1:0-12082 GCA_046598245.1 Rhodoferax sp. | reverse complement strand
GCCGACGGCGGGATGAAGCGCCTGGCCGATGGGGTGCTGTACCAGGCCAACCGCGACACTGGTTTTTTCGAAGACGCTACGGGTGACCGCCTACAACCCGGCTTCAAGGTCGGTGTGGGTTTTGCCAATTACGCCCGCCTGTTTGGCGATGCCGATATGCGCGGCCCCTTTGGTTCCATCTTTGTGTGGACGGTCGCCTTTGCTGGCCTGACCGTGTTGTTTGCCACTGCCATTGGCATGACGCTGGCCGTGCTGCTGAACTGGGAGGCACTCAAGTACCGCACGTTGTACCGCACCCTGCTGTTCCTGCCCTATGCTGTGCCCGGCTTCATTTCCATCCTGGTGTTCAAGGGTTTGTTCAACCAGAACTTTGGTGAGATCAACGCGATTCTGAACGCCGTGTTTGGTATCAAACCCGCATGGTTTGCCGACCCGCTGCTGGCCAAGATCATGATTTTGATCGTCAATGTCTGGCTGGGTTACCCGTTCATCATGGTGTTGTGCACCGGGTTGATCAAATCGGTTCCGGCTGATTTGTACGAGGCCTCAGCCATTGCCGGTGCCGGGCCCCTGACCAACTTTTGGCGCATCACTGCACCGCTGATCGTCAAGCCGCTGATGCCATTGCTGATCTCATCCTTCGCGTTCAACTTCAACAACTTTGTGCTAATCAGTTTGTTGACCGACGGGCGGCCTGATTACCTGAATACCAAGCTGCCAGCGGGCACCACGGACATCTTGGTGTCCTACACCTACCGCATTGCGTTTACCGATGCGGGCGCCAACTTTGGTCTGGCGGCAGCCATTTCTACCGTGATCTTTTTCCTGGTCGCCATCCTGTCGCTGGTGAACCTGAAGCTCACGCAATCCAAAGACACACAACGCAAGGGAGGGCACTAGCCATGGCCGTTGTCACCGGTAAAAGCCAACGCTGGCGTGTGCTTGCAGCCCATGTGGGGCTGTGGGTGTTGATTGCGGTGACCTTGTTTCCACTGCTGGCCGTGGTTTCCATCTCACTGCGGCCCGGCAATTTTTCCACCGGCTCGCTGATCCCCACCGAGATCAGCCTGGAGCATTGGAAACTGGCGCTGGGCTTTGCACACACGCAGTCCGACGGCGTGGTGGTGCAGCCACCATTCCCGGTGTTGTTGTGGCTGTGGAATTCGATCAAGATTGCGACCATTTCGTCACTGCTCATCGTCGCCATTTCCACGACGGCTGCCTACGGTTTTGCCCGCTTGCGCTTTCGTTTTAAGACCACCATTTTGAACAGCATGCTGTTGCTGCAGATGTTCCCGGTGGCGGTGGCCTTGGTCGCCATCTACGCTATCTTCGAGGCCGTAGGCGGCTTCATTCCCTGGCTGGGCATTGAGACGCACGGTGGTTTGATCGTGGCCTACATCGGCGGGGTGGCCATGCATATCTGGACCATCAAGGGTTACTTTGAGACCATACCGACCGAGATCGAAGAGTGTGCCAAGGTGGACGGTGCCACCTCGTGGCAAACCTTCTACCGCGTGCTGCTGCCCATGGCAGTGCCGATTTTGATGGTGGTGTTTGTGCTGGCCTTTATCGGCACCATCATCGAATACCCGATTGCATCGGTGCTGCTGCGCGAAGAGCCGAATCTGACACTGGCCGTGGGCTCCAAGTATTACCTGTACGAGCAGCGCTACCTGTGGGGCGACTTTGCCGCGGCTGCCGTGTTGTCGGGCTTGCCGATCACGCTGGTGTTTTTGGCCGCACAGCGCTGGATTGTGTCGGGGTTGACGTCGGGTGGCGTCAAGGGCTAGGCAGTGGCCAAGGTTCTAGGCAGCGGTGGCGCCGTGTGTTCCAGATTATCCCGGCGGAAGATCGTCGGTGCAGAGCACGTGCACAGTCATGCTTCGGTATCGGGCGTGGCTACCAACACCGATGCCAATGGATCGATAGCTCGCGCTAAAGAGGTTGAGTCTGTGTCCTCTGGACTTGACCCCGTCGTCAACTATCAAAGCGATGACATGTTCACGCGCGGAGTCCCGGCCGTAGCTGATGTTCTCGCCACAATATGCGCGATAGCCCAGGCGCCTTGTGGCCCGCTCAGACGGGTCACTTCCATCCCGACCTCGATGGCCTGTTTGGCCTGATGCTCCCGTCCCGCTGACGTGATCCTGGGCCGATTGGGATAGGCAGGAATTGAGACCTAAGGCAGGTAGAGGCTTGGTCGATCTGAGGAAGGTGATCGCCTCATTAACAGCCGGTCGTCCCTCGATCATCCGCAGTTTGCGGCCCTCTCTCCTGTAGATCCGATTTTTGCCAAGGGTCCGGTAGTACTGCTCAATGATGAGCGCGTAGGCCTCGGGGCTTGAGCGCGCAAGGTTCACCTCATCAGCCATCCGTCTTTGTTGCACCAAGCGCTCCATTGGCTGAGTACAACCTACGCCCGATGCCACCTGGCCCGCTGCAGTGGCTCCAACGATCACTGCGACAGTCGCCGCGAAAAATTGAAGTGCCCGTGGCATGTGCAATGGCCAAGCGCTAGGGTGTTCCGACACGCTGATTTGGCAGTGCCCGCAGTTCACCTGCCACCTCCACCCAGACGCATTCCCCGTTCTTGCGTTTGATATGCAGCACGGCATGGCGCGCCAGCCCATCGATGTGGCGCGTCACCACATCCATAACCCAGCCGTGGGTTACCACCAGTATCCGGCCGCCGCGGTGGCGCACGCCGATATCGTTTAAGGCCTCCAACACGCGATCCGCAAACTCGTCCAGGCTCTCACCCCCGGCGAATTCAGCGGCAGGGTTGCGACGCAAAATCTGCTCCAGCAAGGCAGGGTTGAGTTCGGCCAGTTCGTTCTTGGGAATGCCCTGCACGGCACCAAAATTCTTTTCCTTCAGACCTTCATGGCACGAAGGCGGTGGCAAGCCCAGCACGCGGCAGACGATGTCTGCGGTCTCACGCGAGCGCGCCAGCGGGCTGGACCACACCGCGTCGAAACCCGCGTCCGCCAAACTGGCCGCCAGTGCGTGTGCCTGCGTGCGGCCCAATGCGTTGATCGGTACGTCCAGCCAGCCCTGCAAAACGCCGCGTTTGTTCCAATCGGTCTCACCGTGGCGGGCAATGCAGATGTGTGTGGCGTTCATGAATAGGCGACTTTGGATCAAGTACTCGGACCGTGAACCGGTTCATGGATACTGTACAACGCCGAAGAACCCTGCCCATCGCGGGTGCATCCCGCATTGCATCCATCTGGCGAAGGGGCGGCCACCCTTCGATCCCGCGAACACGAATTTGTACTTGTCGATACAACTTTCTACCTACCAGATGTAGCAGGTACCGGCGCGCATCGAAAGGCCAAAACGGGCTGCATTGGTGTGCAGTCTATTGCCGGGAAACCCTTTATCCATGCGGGTTCGCGGGTGGTTGGTTTGGCTTTTCGGTACTGAAATAGAAGCGTGAACTGCTTTCAATCGGTTAGGGAAAACCCCGCTGACACGCGCACGTAAGTGAATAGACTACGCCGACTTTCGGTGCGGAACTTGACGCGCGAAAGCTGTGCCACCCAGTGGGCTATCCGCCTCTTGGGTGGTAGTTGGGCTCCCGTTTGGGAGCTGCCGCGGTGCACCCAACTTGAAGGCGCATCGTCATCAGGAGACTCGCAATGCAATCACTTCTTTCTCTAAGCAGTTTTCGTTTCCGTTACCGACCGGCGCTACTCGCGCTGATGCTGGGCTTGGCAAGTTTAGGCACGGCGCAGGCCGGCATCTCGGTCACCGAGGCAGACGCGCTGCCTAGTGCAAATGCCCGCAGCACCGATACCGATCGACTGATCGTCAAGTACCGCGATGCCAGCGAACACACGCTGGTTGGCGCGGCCACGGTGCCACTGGCCAAGGTGCTGCCCATCAACGTGCTGCAACTGCGCGTGAATCAACTCAAACAGGTGGCGGCTAAAGGGGGCGTGCAGCTGGAAGTGCTGCGCCAGACCGGTGTTGGTGCCCACGTGATGAAGCTTGACCGCAGCCTGAGCCTGGCCGATGCCGAGGCGTTGGCCGCCAAAATGAAGGCCAACGACAGCAACATCGAGTACGCGGAACCCGATCGCAAGATGTACCCACTGCTATCGCCCAACGACAGCCTCTATTTCCAGCAGTGGGACTTGTTCGAGACTACGGGCGGTATCCGCGCGCCGGCCGCATGGGACCTGAGCACCGGCTCCGGCGTGGTGGTGGCGGTGCTTGACACCGGTATCCGCCCGCATGCCGATCTGGCCGGCCAGATCGTGGCCGGTTACGACATGATCAACAACATCGCCACTGCCAATGACGGCAGCGCCCGCGACAACGACCCCAGCGATCCTGGTGACTGGAGCACGGCCGGCCAATGCGGCGCGGGTCAGCCGGCACGCAACTCCAGTTGGCACGGCACCCATGTGGCCGGCACGATTGCGGCAAAGACCAGCAATGCCAGCGGCATGGCCGGCATTGCCTTCAATGCCAGGGTGCAAGCGGTGCGGGTGCTCGGTCGTTGTGGGGGTTACACCTCGGACATTGCCGACGGCATCGTCTGGGCCTCGGGCGGTTCGGTGCCGGGTGTGCCGAGCAATGCAACACCAGCCAGGGTGTTGAACCTGTCACTGGGCGGTGCTGGAACCTGCGATAGCACCAGCCAGAGCGCCATCAACGGTGCACGCGCACGCGGCTCGGTGGTGGTGGTGGCAGCCGGCAATTCCAATGCCAATGCGTCCGGCTTCAGTCCGGCCAGTTGCGCCGGGGTGATCAGCGTAGCGGCGACCGATCGTTATGGCTCGCGGGCTCCGTATTCGAACTACGGCAGTTCGGTTGCGTTGGCGGCACCGGGTGGCGACACCAGCAGCAGTGCCAGCAACGGCATCCTGTCAACTCTGAATGCCGGCACCACCAGCCCGGGCAGCGACAACTACCAGTACTACCAGGGCACGTCCATGGCCGCGCCGCACGTGGCTGGCGTGGCCGCTTTGATGTTCAGCGTTAAACCCAGCGCCACACCAGACCAGATTGCCACCGCACTCAAAAGCAGCGCGCGTGCCTTCCCAGGCACTTGCAGCCAATGCGGCACGGGTATTTTGAACGCGCAGGCTGCGGTGTTGGCCATCAGCCCGCCGACGCTGGACGAGGTGGAGTCGAACAACAGCATGTTGCTAGCCAACGTGGTGAGCGCGCCGCGTGGCATGCGTGCGGTGCTGTCAAGCGGCAGCGATACGGACTACTTCCGCATCAGCTTGCCAGCCGGCAGAACCTTGTCGGTCAGCCTGCCAATGCCCAACACCAGCACCGACTACGACCTGACACTGCGCGATAGCGTTGGCACGGCGATAGCGCTCAGCGAGCGCGATGTCGGACTGACCGACACCATCACCTACAGCAACACCACGGCGACAGCCAAGACGCTGTACGTGCAGGTGCGCTACTACTCCGGCAGCACCAATGTGCTCTACACGCTGGGCTTGAACTGGTAAGCCAATACCAACCGGGGCCTGGACTTTGGACCAGGCCCATTTCAGCGCCACGCCAAAAAGTGGCGGTCCCCAGCGCCTGGGAACTTTCTAGGCTTTAATCCTCTACGCTATGCATTTGATAGCAAATCGTGCTTATTCCACGGGGCCGCATCACATGGTTGGCGTAGCACGGTCCTTCGGGATCGAGTAGGTGCCCACGACATGCGCCACTGGGTCGTCCAGTCCTTCGGAATACAAGGCAACTTCTCCAACAGCAAGCGACTTGCCGACCTTCATCAATTTGCACACACCAATGATGGCGCGGTCGCCCGCAGGTTTACGCAGAAAGTTGATGCTGAGGCTGGTGGTAACGGCCAAAGGCACGATGCCAATTTCGCCCAGAATGGCCACGTAGAGCGCCACATCCGCGACGGCCATCATGACCGGCCCCGATACGGTGCCGCCGGGGCGCAGTTCGGCGGCCCCTACCGGGTGCCGTATCGTGGCACCCTTGTCACCAACGGCTTCGACGGTGCATGGGGTCTGTGGGAATTCCTTGGCCAGGAAGGCGGAGAGTTCTGATTGTGTGGGCATGGATTCGGAATCGTGTGTAAGTGTGATTCCAGTTTATCTGCACGCCACCACCCGCGGCCAACGCCGTGAACCGCCATAAAAAAAACCCCCACCGCTTGCGCGATGGGGGAAACGCTATTGAGAACCCAACCTACTTAAAACTTGTAATTCAAACCAAACAGATAGGTGCTACCGTAGTTCACATATTCCAGCGGATGGTCAGGTGCATCGCCGTAGGTGCTGTATGGCGTATTGGTCACGTTGTTGACCTGCAGCAACAAGCCCAGGCCCTTCAAGCCGCCGCTCTTGAACTCGTAGCCGAGTTGCATGTCCACCACCTTTTCCGGGTTGACCCAACGCAGTGCGCGGTCGCCAGCAAAGTTGCCAATTTCGCCGATGAACTCAGAGCGATTGCGCTGGCTCACCCGGGCAGACCAACCGTCTTTTTCGTAGTACACCGTCAGGTTAGACACGTTTTTGGACAGCCCTGGCAAGGGTATGTTGGCCCCCACCGAAGAACTATTGAAGCCGCTGGTAGGCAGGCTGATCGCACTGTCGTTGTAGGAGTAGCTGAACGATGCACCGAATCCGTCCAACGCGGGCGTGAGCATATTGAACGGCAACGATGCCGACAACTCATAGCCCTTCAAGGTGCCGCCATTGCCGTTGTAAGGAGAGCTAAAGTTGCCTTGGGTGGTCTTTGCGATAGTGCCTTGCGTGTAGTTACTAAAGTTAAACGGACGGGCCTCTGTGTAGATGAACGTCTGCAGATCTTTGTAGTAAGCAGCTGCCGCAACGTATGCCTTGCTGCCAAAGTATTTTTCGTACGAAATGTCAAAGGCGTTGGCCTTCCAAGGGTCCAGCAACGGGTTGCCGCCGCTGGCGCTAGGAATGAACGTCGTCTTGCTCACGTCGAACTCAAACGATGCGCGCATCTGGTCGATGCGTGCGCGGGCAATTTGCTTTGCGGCTGCCATACGAATCGTCTGGTCGTTGCCTAAAGAGAAGGCCAGGTTCAGGCTTGGCAGGACGTCGGTGTAGGTCTTGCCAATGTTGACCGGGCGCTGTGTGCCGCCATTGGAGTTGTCAACATACACTGCAGCAGACGATTGGTCGGTAGATTGCACCTGCACGCCAAAGTTTCCACGCACATTGACACCGCCCATTTGGGTGTCAATGTCTGCCTTGACAAAACCGGTGGTGATCTTTTCCGTAACATCCCAAGCACGCCCCACGGCACCCGCGTTTACTTCTGATGGGTTAAAGGGTTGGAAATACTTGGCAACCACGCCTGGCACGTTCCAAGACGGCACTATGCCGCTGCCTGAAAAGCCAAGGTCCACGGGGCTGTACAACAGGTCCGACGAAATGGTCGGGGAGCCATTGGCCTTCAACTCATCTTCGGGTTGGCGCTTTCTCTTGGTACGGTCAGAATAGTTAAACCCAACGTCGAAGCCCGAGAGCACGTCCTGCAAAGCGCCGAACATCGGCAACGTAGCCACCAGTTTGTAACCGGCTAATTTGTCTTCTACTTGCGGTTTGCGGCCATAGCCCTGGCCGTAAATGGAATCGCCCAGGTAGAGCTTGCTGGCATCGCTGTAGTTCAAACCGGGCTTGATGGTGGGGAAGCCACTGCCGCCCCAATTCACCGCCAAAGTATCCAGATTTGCGCCATTGGCAAACCCACTTTTTGAACCGGCCAACTGGGTATTGGTTTCCAATTGCACTTCGTCGCGTTTGGCTTGGGAGTAGTTCACATCGGCCAACAAAGACCAGGTGTCAAACTTGAACTTGTTGTTCCAACCAATGGCTTTGATGGTGTCCTTACGGTCAAAGGACTGGCCACGCACCAGGGGATAAACATTGACGGTTTGGGCACCTTGCAGTGAACCGTTGACAATGATGGGGTTCGCATACGTGAATGGAATGTACGGGTTGGTTCCGTTGTAGCCGCTCAAATTCACTTCAAATTGGTTGTTGGTGTCGAACTGTTTGAATTCAGAGGCGTACATATCCAATACGCTGGTCCACTGCTTGGATGGGCGGAACTCCAGCACCCCCATAAAGGCGTCGCGCTTCAAATTGCCGGTCTTGGCGAGCGACTTGATACCGTCTTGCAACGAAGTACCGGGTGTCACACCGGGACGCGTTTCCTTTTTCCACGGCTCGTAAATACCGGTTTGCTGCTCCAGCGTTGGGGAGTCCAGGTGCGCGAAGCCTAATGCGATACCGATGGTGCGGTCGGCGAACTGGTCCACGTAGCTCAGGCTGACGCGGTTGCCGCTGTCTTTTGTGTCCGCAATGGAACCAATGGTGCGCTTCTCACCGCGCACGTTGATAGAGACCACGCGCTCCTTGAAGTTCAAAGGGCGCACGGTTTGCAAATCAATCGTTCCGGATAGACCCTGGCCGATCAGGCCCGCGTCGGGGGTCTTGTAGATAGTCACACCGCTGAGCAACTCTGAAGGGTATTGGTCAAACTCGACACTGCGGTTGTCACCCGTGCTGACCTGCTCACGGCCGTTCAGCAAGGTAGTCGCAAAGTCGGGAGCCAAACCCCGCACGCTGATAGCTTGAGCGCGACCGGCCACGCGTTGTGCGGCCACACCGGGCAGGCGGGCGATGGACTCGGCAATGCTCACGTCGGGCAGCTTGCCAATGTCTTCGGCCGAGATGGCTTCCACAATGGAATTCGAATTTTTCTTGACGGAGATCGCGTCTTCAATACCTTTGCGGATACCGACCACGGTCACGGAACTGAGATCCGACTCGGGCGTGGCCGACTGTGCAAACGCCACAGACGACGTCACGATCAGCACGGCACAGCCGGCTGCCACGGGAGCTAGTTTGAAGAGGGAGCTGCGCGCGGTGGATCGCGTGGAGCGCTGAACGGTGGAACTCATTTTGGTATTTCTCCTGGTACTCGGGGCTGGCGAATAGTCTTTTGAGCGGGGGCTTGAAAGACGCGTAAATGGGAGGGCGATTTCCCAACTCACAGGCTAGTTTGTACCAAAACTAGATATTCATCAACATAGGGGTAAGTACTAGTTTTGGGGATTGTGCTGTCGGGTAGTGACTAAAACAGCTGAATATCGCCAATTTGCAACAGATTTATGCGAATATTTGAACTGAAAGCCGAGTCGTGACCGGTGTATTTTAGAAAAATGTAGGCAAGTTACATTATTTTGATTTTCATGTAGACTGTGTGTTGTTAAACTACATGTTCAGTGCTGTTGCGAACGGCGCCAAGGAGTATTGGGAATGAATCAGGGTTATCCGAGGTTGTTGGGAGACATTGGCGGCACCAATGCCCGTTGGGCGTGGCAGGCGTCTGCCGGAGCCGAGCTGCAAGACGTTTCCGTGCAACCCTGTGAAGACAGCGCCTCCATACAGGAGTCGGCTGCCAACTACCTGCTGGCCCATGGCCACAAAAATCCACGCTGGGCGGGTATTGGCATCGCCACGGTTATTACTGGCGACGATGTACGCCTCACCAATAGCAGCTGGCAGTTTTCGATTGCCGCCTTCCAGAAGGCCATGGGTCTGGAGCGCTGCCTCGTGGTCAATGACTTCACCGCGTTGGCCATGAGCCTGCCTGCGCTCAAACCCACCGATCTGCGCGCTTTGGGTGGCGGCAGCGCGGTGGCGGGCTCCACCATTGGCCTGTTGGGCCCCGGCACCGGCCTGGGTGTGTCTGGCCTGGTGCCCGATGCCAATGGCCGCTACAGCGCCTTGGCGGGGGAGGGTGGTCACGTCACCCTGTCGGCCAATGACGATGTCGAATCCACACTGCTGGGCCTGCTGCGCAAGCAGTTTGAGCATGTCAGCGCCGAGCGTGTGTTGTCCGGCTCGGGCCTGGTCAATATTTACCAGGCCATTTGCGCCATGGAAGGCTGTACTGCCCGAGCACTGGAGCCAGCCGATGTGACCGATGCGGCGGTGTCCGCAACCGATGCGCAATGTGTGAAGGCCGTGCACTACTTCACCCGTTTCCTGGGCAATGTGGCGGGCAACCTGGCGCTCACGCTGGGCTCGTTGGGTGGTGTTTATATCGGCGGCGGCATCGTTCCGCGCCTGGGTGCTGCGTTTGATGCGGCGGTGTTCCGCAATAGTTTTGAGAGCAAGGGGCGGTACCGGCCCTTGTTGTCTACGGTGCCGGTCTGGGTCATCACCGCGTCCACACCGGCGCTGGTGGGCGCGAGCTGCGCGCTTGATACCCTGCCCTGATCGCGGGAGCAGCGCAGTAGGCGCAGCGACAAGCGTGGGGGCCATGTTTTCATCCGTTAAGCTCTCTCCCTTCATTGATACGTGCATTAGTAAAGGGATGACATGTCCGAACCGCGTTTTGACCACCCGCGCCTGATCGCCGATATTGGCGGCACGTTCGCCCGGTTCGCGCTGGAAGTTGCGCCCCATGTGTTCGAGCAAAGCGAGTCCCTGCGCTGCCAGGATTTCACAGACTTCCATGCGGCGGTTACGGCCTACCTCTCCAAGCTGAAGGGCGTTGCACCCGGCGATATCAAACATGCCGCAGTGGCCATAGCCAACCCGGTGGCGGGTGATCTGGTCCGCATGACCAATTACCACTGGCAGTTCTCGATCGAGCAGATGCGCGAGCGCCTGCACTTCGACAACCTGGTGGTGGTGAACGACTTCACGGCGCTGGCCATGGCCGTGCCCAGCCTGACGCCCCAACAACGCCGCCAGTTTGGTGGTGGTTCGGCTGTGCCGCGCAGCATGGTGGGCCTGATTGGTGCTGGCACCGGCCTGGGTGTGTCGGGCCTGATCCCGGCCGATGACGGCTGGATCGCGCTGGGCACCGAGGGTGGTCATACCAGTTTTTCACCGCACGACGAACGCGAGATCGCCATCTTGCAATTCGCCTGGCGCACCTATGACCACGTGTCGTTCGAGCGCCTGTTGTCGGGTACTGGTATTGAGCTGATTTTTCGGGCCCTGACCCACCGCGCCGGCCAACCCGAGCGCACGCTGGATGCGCCCGAGATCACCCGCTTGGCGCTGGAGGGTAGCGATGCCATCTGCAAGGAAACGATTGACGTGTTCTGCGCAATCTTGGGCACGGCAGCGGCCAATCTGGCGGTGAGCCAGGGCGCGTTTGGCGGCATCTATATTGGTGGCGGCATCGTGCCGCGCCTGGGCTTGTATTTTGACCAGTCGCCGTTTCGCCAGCGTTTTGAAGACAAGGGCCGCTTTACCGATTACATGAAGGGCATCCCCACCTTCGTCATCACCGCGACCGACGCCACGCTGTTGGGCGCGTCGGTCATCTTGGCATCGCAACTGCGTGGGCTGGAAGGGGCCAATGGCTCTGCCATCCTGGGTCAGATCCGCCGCGCACTGCCCAGCCTGTCGCCAGCCGAGCAACGTGTAGCACAACATGTGTTGGCGCAGCCGCGCTCGGCGTTGAATGACCCGATTGCAACCATCGCCCGCTCGGCGGACGTGAGCCAGCCCACCGTGATCCGCTTTTGCCGATCCCTGGGTTGCGAAGGTCTGTCCGATTTCAAACTGCGATTGGCCTCGGGCCTGACCGGCACGATACCGATCACGCACACCCAGGTCACCGGATCAGATTCGATGCTGGAGCTGGGCGCCAAGGTGTTGGGCAACACCGCATCAGCCATCTTGCAGGCGCGTGACCACCTGAACCGCGACAGCATGGACCGTGCCATGCGCATGATTGCCGGCTCCAGCCGCCTGGAGATTTATGCCGTGGGCCACTACGGCGCAGTCGCCAGCGATGCGCAGTTCAAGTTTTTGCGCGTGGGTGTCTCCGCCGTAGCCTACACCGACCCGCGGCTGCAAACCCTGTCAGCCAGCCTGCTGCGGCCCGACGACGTGGTGCTGGTCATCAGCAGCAGCGGCCGCATTGCCGAGCTGCTGTCCGTGGCCGAGACCGCACAAGCGCGGGGTGCCAAGGTGATTGCCATCACTGAGAGCCAGTCGCCACTGGCCCGCAAGGCCGACCTGGCTCTGATCGTTGACCAGGTGGAAGACATCGCCAGCCAGGTGCGCATGATCAGGCGCAT
>JBKJJC010000035.1:0-8281 GCA_046598245.1 Rhodoferax sp. | reverse complement strand
GTGAAGAAGGCGGGGATGCCTGCCCCACCCGCACGCAGCTTCTCGGCCAGCGTGCCTTGGGGGGTGAACTCCAACTGCAGTTCACCCGCTAGGTACTGGCGCTCGAACTCTTTGTTCTCGCCCACGTAGCTGGAAATCATTTTTTTGATTTGGCGCGTTTCCAGCAGTTTTCCCAGGCCAAAACCGTCAACACCGGCGTTGTTGGAAATGACGGTCAGGTCTTTGACGCCGCTGTCTTTCAGCGCTTCGATCAAGGCTTCGGGAATGCCGCACAGGCCAAAACCACCTACGGCCATCCACTGGCCGTCTTTAACGATACCGTCAAGTGCTGCAGCGGCACTGGGATATATCTTGTTCATCGCAACCATCTCCTGTGAAGAATCTATAACCGTACGATACTACCTAACAGCATACGTAGTTTTTCGTAGAGCACAACCCCTGCCCCCCATGCATATCGACTACCGCCTTGCCTTTGACCTGGCCCCCATCGGCCTGGCGCTTTCGCGCAACCGCACCATCATGGACTGCAACCAGCGCCTGTGCGAGATGTTTGGCACCAGCCGCGAACAATTGATCGACCAGTCGTTTCAGGTGCTGTACCCCAGCGCTGATGAGTTCGAGCGCACAGGCGCGCGCATCAGCCCTATTTTGAACCGCAGCGGCAGCTATGCCGACGACCGCATCATGCGCCGGATGGACGGTCGCCTCAAGGGCGAAGCCTTCTGGTGCCACGTGACCGGGCGCGCACTGAACCGCGACGCCCCGCACGAGGCGGGTATCTGGTCATTTGAAGACCTGAGCGCGCGCCGCCCGGTCAAGGCGGAGCTGACCGCCCGTGAGCGCGAAGTTGCCGCCCACCTGATGCAAGGCATGACCTCTAAACAAATCGGCAAAACGCTGGACATCAGCCATCGCACAGTAGAAATCTACCGCGCCCGGCTGATGCGCAAATACAAGTCATCGACCACGGGTGATCTGGTGCACAAGTTGATGGCGGGTTAGAAATAGAGTCGTGTAGTAACTGGTCTGTACCAAAACCCCTCCACGTGCAGGGTCTAGTTAAATCAAACGATTGATTTAACTCGGCTAGAATCCCGGTCCTATGACCAAGGCCGTACCTCCCCCCAGTTCCGCCAAGACCTTGCGCAGCGATGGTGTTGAGGCACGCAACCGCCTGCTCGACGCTGCGTTGGCCCTGTTTGCCGAGAAGGGCTACGCCAAGACCTCCACCCGCGAGATCGCCCTGGCAGCACAAATCAATATCGCCTCCATCAGCTACTACTTTGGAGACAAGGAAGGCCTGTACAAAGCCGTCTTCACCGACCCACGCAGCAACCCCAGTGTGCCGCCCGAGCAGTTGGACGACGCTGGCCAACCACTGGAATGGGCCATGGGTAACCTGATGCGCAGTTTTGTGGAGCCGCTCAAGCAGGGCCACCTGATCCAACAGTGCATGAAGCTGCATTTCCGCGAAATGCTGGAGCCCACCGGCGTCTGGCAAAACGAAGTGGAGTGCAACATCAAGCCCGCGCACCACGCGCTGGCCAGTGCACTGTGCCGCCACCTGGGGTTGGCGCAGCCCGACGACGAAATCCATCGGCTGGTGCTGGCCATCAGCGGGCTCGGCGTCATGCTGCACATCGGTGCCGACGTGATCCTCGCCATGCGTCCGCAGTTGTTGGCCTCTGCCGCGGCGCTGGACCAATACGCTGACCGCCTGGTGGTCTATGCCATGGACCTGGTCAAAGCCGAGGCGCAGCGCCGCGCCCTTCCCAGTCACCCGCTTCCAAAACGCTCAACCACTCCGAAACGATGATGATTCCGCACACCTTTCGAACATTGGCGCCCTTGGGCGCAGCCCTGGCGCTATCCGCCTGCTCCACCTTCATGCCCCCTACCCAGGTCGACGCAGCCATGCCGACCCAGTGGCACGCGCCGCTGCCCCACCAGGGCACCGTGGGCGCGCTGACCCAGTGGTGGGAGCGCCAGGGCGACCCGCTGCTGGTGGAACTGATTGCCGCCGCACAGGCGGTCAGCCCGTCCATCTCTGCCGCGATGGCGCGGGTAGAGGCCGCGCGGGCGCAGCAAGCTGCTGCGCGGGGCGCACTGCTGCCCAACCTCAACGCCCAGTTCGCGGCCAGCCGTGGTGTCAGCCAGCCCGGTTTTCCGGTGACCAACACCCAGCAAGTGGGACTGCAAACCCAATGGGAAATTGACCTGGTGGGTGCCAACCGCGCCGTCAGCCGCGCCGCCCAGGCCAATGTAGACGGCAGCCAGGCCCAGTGGCATGACGCCCGCGTGTCGGTCGCTGCCGAAGTGGCCAATCTGTACTACAGCCAGTCCACCTGCCAGCAGCAACTGGCGCTGGCCGAACGCGATGCCACCTCCCGCCAAGAGACCGCGCGTTTGACCGATATCAACGCCAACGCCGGGTTCTTGGCACCTTCGCTGGGCGCCATGGCACGCGCCAGCGCGGCCGACGGCAACAGCCGCCTGACGCAGCAACGCGCGCTGTGCGAGTTGAACACCAAAGCATTGGTGGCACTAACCGCCATCCCCGAGCCAGACCTTAAGGCAAAACTGGCCCTAGCCCCCGTAAAGTATAGTCAGAATGCTCCTATTTCAGTAGCAAGTGTGCCAGCCCAAACACTAACGCAGCGCCCCGACGTGTTCAGCGCCGAGCGGGATGTGATGGTCGCCAGCGCCCAGGTGGGTGCCGCCAAGGCCCAGCGCCTGCCACGTCTGAGCCTCAATGGCTCGATTGCCGGCACCCGCTTGACCACCGGTGGTGTGGACCAGGAAGGCACCACCTGGTCTTTCGGCCCGCTGGCGGTGAGCCTGCCGATCTTTGACGGTGGCCAGCGCGCCGCAGCGGTCACAGCGTCCGAAGCCAATTACGAAGCTGTGGTGATGGCCTACCGTGGCAAGGTGCGCCAGGCGGTGCGCGAGGTGGAAGAAGCCTTGGTCAATCTAAACAGTACCGAGGCACGTACGCAGGACGCCATCACCTCAACCAAGGGGTATGCCGAGTCACTGGCTGCCAACCAGTCCCGCTTTGGCCAGGGCCTGGCTAGCCTGGTGGAACTGGAAGACGCACGCCGCAATGCATTGGCGTCCGAGTCGGCCCAACTCGCGCTCGCGCTGGAGCGCAACCGGGCCTGGGTCGCGCTGTACCGCGCGCTAGGCGGCGGCTTTGAGCCCGATGCCACCCGCAAAAGCGCTGCGCAGTAAACCGCAGTCTTAACCCAAACCCGCCACCCCCCAATTCATTCATTGATGCGACGCGAAATCACCATGAACTTCCAATCACCATCCTCCTCCTTTGCCACCAAACTGCTCGTCAAACCGCTGACCATGGGCCTGATCCTGGCTGGCGCCATCACACTGGCCGCCCTGGGCCTGTTCGCCACCGGCAGCCATGCCGCCGATGCGGCAAAACAGGTCGCCACCAAGCCCGCGCTGACCGTCACCCTGACCCAGCCCAAAAGCAGCATGCTGACCATCAAACTGGCGGCCAACGGCAGTGTGGCCGCCTGGCAAGAAGCCAGCGTGGGGGCTGAGACCAATGGCCTGCGTGTGGCCGAGCTACATGCCAACGTGGGTGACCAGGTCAAGCGCGGCCAGTTGCTGGCCAGTTTTGCCGCCGAGAGTGTGCAGGCCGATGTGGCCCTGGCCCGCGCCGCGGTGGCAGAGGCTCAGGCCAATGCCGCCGAGTCCGTAGCCAATGCCGACCGTGCACGCGCCGTACAAGGCAGCGGCGCCATCAGCGCCCAGCAGGTCAACCAGTACCTGACACAAGAGCAAACCGGCAAGGCCCGGGTGGCGTCGGCCCAGGCGCAACTCGACTCCCAACAGCTGCGCCTGAAAAACACCCAACTGCGCGCACCCGATAGCGGCATCATCTCCGCCCGCAACGCATCGGTCGGCTCCGTAGTCGGTGCCGGTACTGAGATGTTCAAGCTGATCCGCCAAGGGCGCCTGGAATGGCGGGGCGAAGTCACCTCCAACGAGATTGGCCGCATCACCCCCGGCACCGCCGTGTTGGTGACCGCGCCCGGGGGCACCCAGGTCAAGGGCAAGGTACGCATGCTGGCCCCTACCGTGGATGCGGCGACCCGCAACGGCCTGGTCTATGTGGACCTGCAAGCCGCAGAGAAAGGTGTTGCCAATAGCTTCAAGCCGGGCATGTATGCACGGGGCGAGTTTGAGCTGGGTAGCTCGGGCGCGCTGACCCTGCCGCAAACCGCCGTGGTGGTGCGCGACGGCTTTAGTTATGTGTCCCGCGTGGGAGCCGACAACCGGGTCAACCAGGTCAAGGTGCAGACCGGCCGTGTGGTGGGTGACCAGATCGAAATTCAAAGCGGCGTCAAACCTGAGGACAAGCTGGTAGCCAGTGGCGGCGGCTTCTTGAGCGAAGGCGACCTGGTCAAGGTGGTCGATGCCGCCAAGCCAGGTACTTCGGTGCCAAAAAGCACTGTAGCCCCCGTGCAACCTGCCTCAGCAGCTAGCAAATAAGGAGCAAATCCATCATGAATGTATCTGCTTGGTCCATTAAAAACCCCATTCCGGCGGTGATGCTGTTTGTGCTGTTGACGCTGGCCGGCATCATGTCCTTCAAGGCGATGAAGGTGCAGCAGTTCCCCGATCTGGAGCTGCCCACCGTCACCGTGTCTGCCGCGCTGCCCGGCGCTGCACCCGCGCAGCTGGAAACCGAAGTGGCGCGCAAGATCGAGAACGCGATTGCGCCCTTGTCGGGCCTGAAGAACATCTACACCAATGTGCAAGATGGCATGGTCAGTGTGACGGCCGAGTTCCGCCTGGAGAAGCCCACACAAGAAGCCGTGGACGATGTGCGCAGCGCCGTGCAGCAGGTCCGCAGCGACCTGCCCGGCGACTTGCGCGACCCGATTGTCAGCAAGATGAATTTGTCGGGTGCACCCATCCTGGCCTTCACCATCCGCTCCAACAACATGGATGGCGAGGCCCTGAGCTGGTTTGTCGACAACACCATTTCGCGCGCGCTCTTGGGCGTGCGGGGCGTGGGCTCGGTGGCCCGCGTGGGTGGTGTGACCCGTGAGGTACAGGTGGCGTTGGACCCACTCAAGCTGCAAAGCCTTGGGGCCACAGCAGCCGATATCTCGCGCCAGCTCAAACAAGTGCAGACGGAAAGCGCCGGTGGCCGTGTTGACCTGGGTGGCTCTGAGCAACCCATGCGCACGCTGGCCACGGTGGCTACCGTCGATGAACTGTCGCGCCTAGAGCTGAGCCTGAGCAACGGCAAACGGGTGCGCCTGGATGAGATTGCCACGGTCAAAGACACCGTAGCCGAGCAACGCAGCTTTGCAACCCTGAATGGCAAGTCGGTGGTCGGTTTTGAGATCACCCGCAGCAAGGGCGCTAGCGAAGTAGAAGTAGGCGCCGCCGTGCAGAAGGCGCTGGCCGATCTGAAGGCCCAGCACCCCGATCTGGAGCTGACCCAGGCGTTTGACTTTGTGACACCGGTGCAAGAAGAGTTCGACGCATCCATGACCATGCTCTACGAAGGCGCTGTGCTGGCGGTCATCGTGGTCTGGTTCTTCCTGCGCAACTGGCGCGCCACCTTTGTGTCTGCCGTGGCCCTGCCGCTGTCGGCCATTCCCGCCTTCATTGGCATGCACTACATGGGTTTCACCACCAATGTGGTGACACTCTTGGCCCTCTCGTTGGTCATCGGAATTCTGGTGGACGACGCGATTGTGGAGGTGGAAAACATCGAGCGCCATTTGCGCATGGGCAAGACGCCCTACCAGGCCGCCATGGAAGCGGCGGACGAAATCGGCCTGGCCGTGATCGCCACCACCTTCGCACTGATTGCCGTGTTTTTGCCCACCGCCTTCATGAGTGGTGTGGTGGGTAAATTCTTCAAGCAGTTTGGCTGGACTGCCGTGTTTGCGGTGGCCGCTTCGCTGCTCGTGGCCCGCGTATTGACGCCGATGATGGCGGCCTACATCATGAAGCCGTCCACCCATGTGCATGAAGAGCCCAGTTGGATGCCGCTGTACCTGCGCATGACACGCTGGACGCTGAGCCATAGCCGTATTCGGGTGACTGAAAAATTTGCTTTCACGCTTGGCCACCGCTGGGTGACGATGATTTTGGCCGTCATTTTTTTCGCTGGTTCCCTAGCACTGGTGCCATTGATCCCCACCGGTTTTATTCCACCGGACGACAACTCGCAAACCCAGGTCTACCTGGAGTTGCCCCCAGGCACCACGCTGGCCCAAACCAGCGTAGCGGCCGAACAGGCACGCACCATCATAGGCAAAGTCAAACACGTGCAAAGTGTCTACACCACCGCGGGTGGCGGTACGGTTGGCTCGGACCCGTTTGCCGGTGGTGCCAGCACCGAGGTGCGCAAAGCCACGCTGACCGTGCTCCTGGACGAGCGCGGCAAGCGCCCACGCAAACAGGTCGTTGAGAGCGACATGCGTACCGCCCTGGCGGAGTTGCCGGGCGCACGCTTCAAGGTCGGCCTGGGTGGTTCGGGCGAGAAGTACATGTTGGCCCTCAAAGGTGAAGACCCGGTGGCGCTGACCCAAGCCGCCGCCGCCGTGGAGAAAGACCTGCGCAAGATCCCGGGCCTGGGCAATATTGCATCGAGTGCCAGCCTGACGCGCGCGGAAGTCGCCATCCGGCCCGACTTTGCCAAGGCCGCCGACATGGGGGTCACCAGTGCCGCCATTGCCGAGACGCTGCGCATTGCCACCGTGGGTGACTACGAATCGGCCCTGCCCAAGCTCAACCTGAGCCAGCGCCAGGTGCCCATCGTTGTCAAGCTCGCCACCGATGCGCGCCAAGACCTGGACCTGCTGGGCCGCCTGATGGTGCCCGGTGTCAAAGGCCCGGTCATGCTGAGCCAGGTCGCCACGTTTGAAATGTCGGGCGGCCCAGCCGTGATCAGCCGCCTGAACCGGGTGCGCAATGTCAACTTCGAGGTGGAGTTGTCCGGTGTGCCGCTGGGCGAAGTGACCGAAGCCGTGGCCAAGCTGCCCAGCATCACCAATCTGCCGGCCGGCGTGCAACAACTGGAAATTGGGGATGCCGAAGTGCAGGCCGAGATGGTGGCCGGCTTTAGCGTAGCCATGCTGACCGGCGTGTTGTGCATCTACATCGTGCTGGTGCTGCTGTTCAAGGACTTTTTGCACCCGATTTCGATTTTGCCGTCGGTCATTTTGTCGTTCGGTGGTGCCTTCCTGGGCCTGCTGATCAGCGGCAAGATGTTATCCATGCCGGCCTTCATTGGTTTGATCATGTTGATTGGTGTATCCACCAAGAACTCGATCCTGCTGGTGGAGTACGCCATCACGGCGCGGCGCGAACACGGCCTGTCCCGCTTTGATGCGCTGATGGATGCCTGCCACAAGCGTGCGCGCCCCATCATCATGACCACCATTGCCATGGTGGCGGGCATGCTGCCGCTGGTGATTGGCATCGGCAATGCCGACAACAGCTTCCGCGCACCGATGGCGGCAGCGGTGATTGGTGGCTTGATCACCTCGACCATCCTCAGCCTGTTGGTAACACCCAGCTTCTTCTCCATCGTCGACGACATCGAGCATTTCGTGGGCCGCGCCAAGCGCAAGCTGATGCGGCAAAAGGAAAGTGCCGAGGTTTTGCCGCCCCTGTCGCCAGAAATGCCGTAGTGCCGAAGCACCCACAGACGCCCTGCGGATAAGTCCTCTGGGCGTCTTGTGGTTTTACCGGGGGTTGATTACACTGAAAACGGGTATCAACCCAAGCTTACGGGAGTAACTGAAGATGTTTGAATTTTTAGGCCGCGGCAAAGCCAAGGTTGACAAATCGCCGGAAGACCACGGCGCCTCTACCCAAACCCAAAACGCACGCCTCAGCGCTACGCAGATTGAGATGGTGCGCATGACGCTGCATGGCGTGCTCAAGTTACACGGCATTCCCGGTACCTGGATTGCCGGTGAGGTGATGCCAGTGCGTATCCCCGGCCAAGGCGAGGCCGTGTTGCTGCAGCTTGAGGTGAAGCATTGGCACGATGCACTGGTCTTGCATGCGCCGGCCTTTCAGCAGGCCATGCTAGACGGGCTCAAGCGCTTTGACGCGCAGGCGGACCAAACCCACTATTTGTTTACTTGGAAGTTTGCGCCCAACTGTGGATGCCCGCATCTCCAATTGCCGGAGCCCACATTCTGGACCACCAGCGAGCGTGTGGTGCTGGCACCTATCGCAGCGGCAACGGCCCAACCCGTCGCAGCGCCAGCGGCAGCGGTTG
>JBKJJC010000169.1:0-17345 GCA_046598245.1 Rhodoferax sp. | reverse complement strand
CTGGCAGAGGTTCGGTCCACGCTGGGGGCCCTGCGCATGGCCTTAGTGATGGCCCATTTGCAACAAAGCGTGGCATCCAGGGGTGCCTCTGTAGCTTCAACGCAACGCAATCCGTTTGAGTTGCTGCAGCGCCGCCCGCCCAATTATCTCGGCGAGATGAATCGGGAGAGCGCCGCGCAAAGCCCGCCTGGGAGTTGGGTGTTTGACGTGGACTGTGTCTGCGTTGGCTACCGGCCCCTTAACGGCCAGTGGTTCGAGAGCCCCAGCGGTGCGCGCATCGCGCAATTTCTGCTGAGCGGAGCGCCTGGGCCTTTGCAGCTGAGTGCCCGAGAAGCCTATATCTGGCAGGACGAAGCACTACACTAGCGGCACATAGGTCGGATAAACGGGCCTTTTTACCGCATGTTTCTTGTGCTGTTCGAGTGAATTAACGCATAAAATAATCACCCAACTTGGGATTAATCTACTAAGCTTTGTGAACGATCAAACTGTTGACGAGCGTTGATTGGTCGAAATTTTTGTTAAAGACCCTATTTTTATTTTTACAAGGTGGACAGTATGAAACAAGTACAGCGCGGTTTTACTTTAATTGAATTGGTAATGGTGATTGTGATCTTGGGCGTTTTGGCCGCGTTCGCGATTCCTCAGTTTGTGGATTTGAAGGGAGACGCCCGGAAAGCCGCACTGTCCGGAGTAGCCGGTGCGCTGAGTTCTGCATCGGCCATCAACTACGCGGCGCGCAATGCAAATGTCGCCAATGGCACCGTGGTGGCCAACTGCACAGATGTGGGACCAAGACTGCAAGGCGGACTTCCGGCCGACTACGCCATTACTGCACTCGCTGTGGCGGTCAATGTAACGGCGATCTGCACGCTTAGTACCGTATCTACACCGGTACTTACCACTACTTTTACAGCAGTTGGCATCACACCTTGAGTCGCTGAGCATTCGGGCTGGAATGTGGTGAAACGCGGCTGATTGAGCGCCGATTTTCCGAGCCCCTGACCATCAATAATCTATAGCCAAACACGCGAGGGTTTCATGACGAAGCCCTCGCGTTTTTGCTTATTGCCAGTCCTCAGTTGCATCTTCCTGCTAGACATTCCGAAGTGGTTCTATACGTTAAAAATGCTTATGCCCCCTGTGGATTTTACGTTAACAGCTATCAAATATATAGCAATAGAACAATTTGACAGCCATGACAGTTCATTGCCGCAGGTATGACATGATGCTTTGGGTATTCAGCAGGAGACCGCATCAGCGTGGTTTTACTCTAATCGAGCTGATCATGGTGATCGTCATACTGGGCGTCTTGGCTGTGTTTGCCTCCCCGCGTATTTTCAACAGCAATGACTTCAACGCACGGGGTTTCCATGACGAGACATTGGCCATGCTGCGGTATGCACAGAAGGCAGCTATTGCCCAGCGAACCATGGTGACGGCAACTTTTGACATTGCCGCAGTCCCCCCAACGTTGACTTTGAAGGCGTATGACAAGGGCACATCAACGTACGTGAACTTGGCCGGGCCAAAGGGTCAAAATTCTGTCCTGACTGCCCCTGCTGGCGTAACCTACAACGGTACGCCAACGAGTTTCAATTTCGATGGGTTGGGACAACCAGTTAATGCAGCCGGTGCGCTGGTGGCCAGCCAAATCATCCAGGTGAGTAACGCCGCCAAAGCCATAACGGTGGAAACTGTCACCGGCTATGTCCATGAGTAGGAGCCTGTCGGACTTTGGGAGCATCGGCTGCAAAAGCGCCGCAGCGGTCCATTTTTTACCGGCTTTTTGTCACATAGCTGGGCTATGCGCCTGCAAATCCGGCAAAAACTATCCTCGCTGGGACCCTTTTTCGCTATCGATGCCCAAAGCCCGGCAGGCTCCTGGGTCGCAGCAGCGCGGCTTTACGCTGATTGAGCTCATCATTTTTATTGTGGTGGTGAGCGCCGGGCTGGCCGGTATTCTTTCAGTGATGAACAGCGTGGTCAAGTCCAGCGCCGATCCGATTGTGCGCAAGCAGGCGATGGCGATGGCCGAGTCGATTCTGGAAGAGATTGTGCAAAAGGAATATTCCGATCCGGATGGTACGTCGGGTGAAACAACGCGAGCCACCATGGACGATGTGGATGACTACAACGGCAAGACCGCAGCCGAGATCCAAACTCTGTTTGCCGACTCGCTTGCCCAGGTTCCTGGTTACACGATAGCCATCGTCGTTGACAGTGCGGCACCACTTTTCGGGGTGGACATGAAGAAAATTACCGTCACCGTGAATCGTGGCAGTGAAAGCATCAGCTTGTCCGGTTACCGAGCTAATTATTAATGTCCTGTTCATATTGTCATGAGTCCGCCCAAATTTAAACCCGCCTATCCATCTCTGCGGGTGGGGCATCGGGCGCAACGCGGCTTCACTCTGGTCGAATTGATCATGGTGATCGTCATCATGGGCGTGATCGGCGGCACCGTTGCGGTCTTCATGAAAAGCCCCATCGATGCCTACTTTGCAAGCGCCCGGCGTGCCGCCTTGACCGACGTGGCCGATACGGCGGTGCGGCGCATGGCGAGGGACATTCGCAAGGCCTTGCCCAACAGTATCAGTAACCCCAACAGCCAGTGCCTTGAATTCATTCCCACCAAGACGGGCGCACGCTATCGCGCCGAAGTTGATGCGGCCGGGAATGGCGACATTCTGAATTTTGCGACGGCTGATATCAGTTTCAACATGTTGGGACGCAATAGCGATCTCCCTGCAGACCAGCAAATTCAGGTGAATGACGTGGTCGCGGTGTACAACCTCGGAATCAACGGCGCGAACGCCTACGCAGCAGACAACACCTCGGAGGTGTCCAGTGTGGTGAGTGGGACTGAGACTGCAATTACCGTCGCCAGTAAGCAATTTCCGCTGGCCTCGGGCAGTAACCGTTTTCACGTGATTCCAGGTGGTGAAAACGTGGTTGCTTTTGTGTGCAATGGTGGCACCCTGCGTCGTACGGTCAGAGCTTTCGCAGGCACTGCCTGTCCGACGACGGGTGCCATCTTGGCCAATAATGTGAGCTCATGCAACTTGGTTTATAACGGCTCCGATTTGCAGCGCAATGCGCTGGTGCAGTTGAGCATTGCATTTACGGAGAGTGGCGAAACCGTGAGTCTGTATCACGAAGTCCACGTGAACAACACGCCATGAAACGCCTTCATCCCGCACAGCGTGGCTTCGCCGCTATTGCCGCCATATTTTTGCTGGTGGTGCTGGCGGCTCTGGGCGGTTTTATGCTCACTTTTTCTAATACTCAGCAATTGACATCGGCGCAGGACATCCAGGGCTCGCGAGCGTACTGGGCGGCGCGTGCCGGGCTGGAGTGGGGCATTGGCAACGTCAACCCTCAGTCCGCTGCAACGGCGGTCTGTCCGACTTCTCCCACAAGCTTGGCTGGTGGTGCTGTACCTTTTGAAGGGGGTTTCACTGTAATCGTAACCTGCACGCAACTGATCTACAACGAAGCTGGCGAGAACAGAAAGATTTTTTCGTTTACCTCGGTTGCCAAAAATGCAACAGCGCCCGGCAGTTTGGGCTTCATTGAACGCAGCCTGTCGGCAGCTATGGAAAAATGAATCAGAGCAACACCAATTTCCTTACCGCATGTCGTATTCACTCACCACGCCTGCAGCGTACAGGAATGAAATTCGAGCCTGTCTCCTATTCCACTCCAAACCTAAAACATTTTTTGATCAAAAAATCGTGGTTTTCCCCTTATTTATGTCCAGTTTAACGGTTGTTATCAGGGTAGAAGGAAGATGACTGGCATCATGAATTGTGGGAAAAATTATCTGCTACCTGCTGTAAATACAGCTTCAAGTCTTTTCCTGCTCGTGTTAGCGGTTGCGACCATGTTTTTCGCCTTGCCGACGTTGGCTGCCGTCAATGCGTCAGTATCTACCGCCACCGCAAGCCCGACTACAGTTATTGCGAACGGTATTGCGACATCGACGATTACCGTCACAGCCAACCGTAGGAACGGCAAATCTGACGGCAGTGGCATCACCGTGACCTTGACAGGTACTGGCAGTTCCATCATCTCGCCATCTTCCGCATTAACCAACAGTGCTGGCGTTGTTACTTTTATAGTAAAGGACTCGGTGGCCGAACTGGTGACCTATACAGCGGTGACAACTGACACGGCAGGTAGGATTGTGACCATTGCACAAAAACCGACAGTGAACTTCGTTCTCGCTGCACCCATCGTCGCCAAAGGTTTTAGTCCTGCCACGATTGCTGCCAATGGCATCAGCACACTCAGCATCACCCTGACAAATCCGAACGCCGCAAGCATCATCGGCGCGACGTTTTCCGACGCTTATCCGGCGAATCTGGTTAACGCCGGTGCTCCCGCAGCGTCGACCACCTGCGGTGGCAGCGTAACAGGTGCAGCAGGCGGCAGTTCGCTGGCTTTGAGCGGAGCCACTATACCGGCGTACGGCAGTTGCACGGTAAGCGTAACGGTAACGTCGGCAATAGCGGGGAGTTATGTCAATAATACCGGCGCGGTCACGTCCACGAATGCCGCGAGTGGCACAAGTGCTTCAGCCACACTCACCTTGCTGGCGATCAGTGCGGTGAATTCGACCGTGACGGCCAGTCCGACGACGGTTTTGGCAGATGGCATAAATACTTCCACGATTACCATAACGTTAAGAGATGGCGCGAACCTGGCGGTGTCGGGAAAAACCGTGGCCTTGACGGCCGGAAGCGGCAGTTCGACCATATCTGTCGCCAGCGGAACCTCGGCCATAAACGGCGTGGTGACCTTTACCGTTAAAGACACGGTCGCAGAAACAGTGACGTATACGGCAAGAAATACGACCGATAACATCACGGTTACACAGACCGTAGCGGTGACCTTTGTGCGTAGCGCTATCGTGAAAAATTTTGGCATGAACCCGATTGCAATCAATGGAGCCAGCACGCTGACAGTCATACTGACTAATTTTTCCGGTTCAAGCGTGAGCGGCGCGGGGTTTACTGATACTTATCCGTCCGGTCTTGTCAATGCGTCCAATCCGGCCCAATCCGGCTGCGGCACCGGCACCTTAAGCGGCGCGATTGGCAACAGTACGCTGGGGATTACTGGAGCGACGATAGCGGCCAACAGTACGTGCACCGTAAGCGTGTCGGTAACTGCGGCGACTGCAGGTACCTATACGAATACTGCCACCAATACAGCTACCATTTCTTCTACTGCAAGCTTGATCGTGACGGCAATCAGTCCAACCAACTCGACCGTGACCGCAAGTCCGACATCGGTACCTGCAAACGGTACCAGCACATCCACCATTACGGTGTCGCTGAAGGACGGTGCCGGGAATCCGGTGTCGGGCAAAACGGTGAGTCTGACTGCGGCGACGGGCAGTTCGGTCATTACCGCAGTAAGCAATGTGGGTGGCGTAGCGACTTTTACCGTGACGGACGTGGTCGCGGAAGGGCCGATCATATACACAGCCAGGAATACGACGGATAGCATTGCGGTCACTCAAACTGCATCCGTGACCTTCACCCGTGTTACTGCGCCTACGGTCGCCAAAAGTTTTAGTCCCGCCACGATTGCGAACTATGGTACGACTGTGCTCACCATTACATTGACTAATCCAAATACTGCAGCCATCACGGGCGTGGCATTTTCTGATGTCTATCCAAGCACCGGCGGGCTGGCAAACACATCCTCGCTGGTACTCAGCAATACCTGCGGCGGCAGCAATCCTGGCACGTCGGCATTCGGCACGCAACTCACGCTGTCTGGCGGCACGATTCCGGCGTCGGGCAGTTGCGCGGTCAGCGTGCAGGTTACGGCGGCGTTCCCCGGCCTCACTCTGAGCAGCCCGATTGTGAATTCGACGGGTGCGGTGACTTCGTCCAACGCAACGAGCGGTATGGCTGCTTCAGCAACACTTACCGCGGTTGATGTCAGCGCGGTCAATTCGACGGTGGTGGCCAGTCCGACTTCGGTTCCGGCGGATAACACAACGACCTCCACGATCACGGTGACCTTGAAGGATGGTGCCGGCAATCTGGTGGAAGGCACTGTTGTGTCGTTGGCAGCCAGCGGCGGCAGTTCCACCATTACAGTGGTCAGCGCAACGACCAACATAGACGGGGTGGCGACTTTTACCGTCAAGGACTCGGTAGTAGAAGTGGTGACCTATACAGCGACCGATACGACGGACACACCGAATGTCGTTGTCACGCAGCAAGCCACGGTGACGTTCGGTAATGCCGTTGGCAGTTTTAACGCTTATGAGACCAGCACCTCGCCGGCAACGGCTGCTTCCGGCCCCATCTATACCAAAGTGGCAGGGGCAGCATTCAGCATCGATCTCATCGCGCTTAACTCGACCAAGACTGCAGTCTTCACCACATTTACTGGTGTGGTGAAGGTGGAGTTGCTGGGCAATACCTCACTAGGCACCGCGCGGGACGCCAGCAACTGTCCGGCAACGTTCACCAATATTCAGTCCCCTCTCTTCGCGACCAATCCAACCATTACCAATGGCCGTACAACGGTGAGCTTTCCTGCTATCAGTAATGTATGGCGAGACGTGCGGGTGCGTATCAGCTACCCTGCGGCTGCGCCGACTATTATTGTTTGTTCTACCGATAATTTCGCTATCCGGCCAAACAGTTTGAGCATGAGCATCACGGACAGTAACTGGCAGACCGCCGGAACCGCGCGCCCATTGAATAACAGCGGCGCGACTGGAGGTAATGTACACAAGGCGGGACAGCCATTCGCCATTACCGCTACCGCTTACAATGCGGCGGGCACCCCGGCAGTGACTGGCAACTATGCCGGCAGCCCGGCAGCCCCACCGATCACCTGTACCCTGCCTACGCCTACCTGCACCAATGGAACTTTAACTCTGGGTGCCTGGACTGCGGTAGGTGGCACGGTGACGAGTGCCACTGCCAGTTACTCCGAGGCAGGCAGTTTCAATTTGACTTTGCAGGATACGACCTTTGCCTCGGTCGATTCTGCCGACGGTACGCCGGCAACCTGTACGGGGTATTACGTGTGTTCAGCTGTAACATCGGCGGGTCGCTTCGTGCCGGATCGCTTTGTAGTGACCACCAACAACGTACCGCAGCTCAAGACCTTCAACAATACTGCTTGCGCCGCGCGCACCTTTACCTACATCGGCCAGCCATTCGGCTATGTCACTGCGCCGCGGGTTTTGGTCACCGCGCAAAATTCTGCCAACGCAACCACTACGAATTACACTGGCAACCTGTGGAAACTTGCCACTGCGGCGGGCGTGAAAGACTGCGCCATCACCAACAATTGCACGCTAAACAGTGGTAGCGTCACCCAGATTTATACGACACCCATTGCCACTCCCAACTGGGACAGCGCCCAAGTGGTTATGTCCACACCTAACATCACTCCTGGAACCATTGCGTTGGGAACAAATGGCACCGGTACAGTAACCAGCGACAGCGGCGA
The DNA here is from genome assembly GCA_046598245.1 of Rhodoferax sp. GTDB lineage: Bacteria > Pseudomonadota > Gammaproteobacteria > Burkholderiales > Burkholderiaceae_C > Allorhodoferax. The sequence continues at coordinate 9,854 of JBKJJC010000169.1, read as the reverse complement.
TATCTTGGCCTTCCTGCGCAGCACAGCCCTTCCGCAAGCTTTGTTCACTGCCAGCATTACACTTACCGGCAGCGTCAAGGACACCAGCGAAGTGGGAAATTGCGGCGTGGCGAATTGCGACATCACCACGCTCACCCCTGCTGCATTCAACCCCGTTACTTTCAATTCGGGTAATGAATTCCGTTACGGGCGGCTTAAGCTCGGCAATGCCTATGGTTCGGAGTTACTCGATTTGCCTATCCCGAGCGAAACGCAGTATTGGGACAGCAACGTAAGTAACTTCAGGACCAACGCCGCCGACCATTGCACCACACTACAGGCCGCCAATATTGCGCTGGTGAAAACGCCGCTTGCCTGCACCACTACGGTGGGTGGCAGCGTCATTTTTACCGCGGGACGCGGAAATCTGAAGCTTCTGAAGCCGGGCGCCAAATGCACGGCGGAGATTACGGTAAATCTTGCCGCAGAAAGTCCGACTAAATCCTACTTGCAAGGCAACTGGCTGGGCACCAACTATGACCAGAACCCGAAAGCCCGCGCCACCTTCGGCATCTTTAAGAGCCCCCTGATTTACCGCCGGGAAAACTATTGAGTATGTTGTTTCTTTGCGACTTTAACGGCAAATAGCCCCATGCTGTTTACATCAGCAGCTACTAAAATCAGAGCAAATCGGCCTCGTCCATCCTCCTGTACCCTCCCACCCATGTTTGAAATCTTGCTAAACATCATCATGCCCCGTACACAGAAGGATCGCTGACCATGCGCTGGCCCTGGAAGCGTCAAAGTTCCAGCGAACAACTGGTCGTCTCCTGGTCAGGCCAGACACTGGCCTATGTACTCGCGCGCTCACGCGGCGATGGAACCCATGAGGTGCTCAAGTCTGGCGTACAGCGGCAGGACACGGACACTATGGAAGACTTCATTCGCAGGCTGCAAGGCTTGGGGCTGAAGGGCCACGCGGCCCGAGCCATGTTGAGGCCGGAGCAATACCAGTTACTTCAGATCGATGCGCCCGCGGTCCCGCCTGAAGAATTGCGTTCAGCGACCCGTTATCAGATCCGGGACATGCTGAAGATGCATGTGGACGACGTCGCACTTGACGTGATGCGGGTGGGCGATGGGCAACAGCAAAAGGGGGCAGGACAGCTCTTTGTGGTGGCGGCTGCCAACGAGGTGGTGCGTGAAGTTCTTACTTTGGGTGACGTCATGAATTGGAATGTGGCCGTGATCGACATTCAGGAAACCGCGCAACGTAACCTTCAGAGTGCCTTGGCTGGGCGTGATGGCCGCGCGGACCGTGCCACCGCCGCTTTGGTGTTGGTGGACGGGCATCCAACAGTATTGACCATCAGTGCCAATGATGAGTTGTTTTATACGCGGCGGTTTGAGTTGCCAGAAGGATTTCTGGAGGCATCCTGGAGGCATGGCAGCGATGCAGCGCTTGGGTCTGCCGATTTCATTGGGTCGTTTACCCCTGGAGGTGACTACGTGGCCAGTACCGCCGCGGATGATGACAAGGCGCAGCGCTTTCTGGTGGAGGTGCAGCGCTCGCTGGATCTCTGGCATCGTTCCTGGTCAGGCATGCCCCTCGATGGGATGCGCGTTTACGCTGGCGAACGCAGTGAAGAATTGTCAACGTGGTTCGGGGTGCAGATGGGGCAGACGGTTTTGCCGATGGATGTTAGCGGTCTGTTTCCGGGATTCGAGGGGGGCGCCGAGAGTGACAAGGCGCTGTGCCTGCCTTTGCTGGGGGTTCTCATGCGGACCGAAAGCCGAAAACTCTGAATTCACAATACGATTACCCGGACGCCTTTAGCCACCATGCCCCAGCAAATTAATCTCTGCACCCCGATTCTGTTAACGCAAAAGCGTTACTTTTCGGCTCAAACCATGCTGCAGGCTCTGACTGTTTTCGTGGTTTTAGGGGCAGGCTTGAGCGCCTATTGGGTGTGGGGTTTGCATGTTGCGGGCGAAGGCTTCAAAAAAACCCTGGTAACGCAATCGCGCGAGCTTGAGACCTTGCAATCAGCCATAGCGCGAAGCAAAACCGGCGGCGGCCAGGTCGGGCCTGCTTTGACGCTAGAACTTCAGGGTCGACGCACCGAGTTGCTGCAACGCGAAAAATTAGCAGAAGAGTGGCAACGTGGTCTGTTTCGTCCGGGTTGGGGCCATGCGGCCCGGCTGCAGTTGGTCGCCAAGAGTATTCCGGCACAAGTGTGGGTGACAGAGATGAAGACCGATGAAGCGCAATTTGAAGTCAGCGGTTTTACACTTGAGCCAGCGGCGATCAACGAGTGGGTTGCCAAGCTTGCGGCGAGCCCTATTCTTGAAGGGCAAAAGTTATCCGCCGTCAAGCTTGAGAACGCCAGCACCGCGACGCTGAAAGCTGTGATCGGAACGCCGCGTCAAGTATGGTCATTCAGTCTGCTTAGCGCGATGCCCCAGCCTTCGCCCGTAACGGGGGGCAAGCCATGAAGCGCTGGTGGGAAACGCAGTCTGCTCGCATCAATGCCTTGAGTCTGCGCGAGCGCGTATTCTTGTTTTTATCGGTCATCGCTATCTGTATGGCCTTGGTCGATGGGGTTTGGTTGTCGCCAGCACAGGTGGCGCATAAACAGCTAACTCAACGCTTCGAAAAGCAAAGCGCTGAATTGCAACGCGCGCGCGATGAGTTGCAGTCGGTTGCCACGCCGGTGGATGCAAACAAGGCGCTGCGCGATGAAATCGCTGCCGTCAAAATCCGTCTGAATACGGTGAACCAGACTATCACGAACGTATCGTCTGTCGCGACTGAAGCAACACCTCTGGCGCAGGTCCTGGTTCATCTATTGCGTCGGCATGAAGGGTTGACACTACTGCGCACATCCGCAGTGGCTACCGATGCGGCTAAGGGTAAAACCACTCAAGCGGTTGGGGGCGTTGGGACAGGTTCGGCTGTGCTGCCTGTTGGACTGACACGACAGGGCGTGGAGTTGACAGTGTCCGGACCCTACCACGAGTTGATCCGATACGTCCAGACACTTGAGAACGCACTGCCCCATGTGCGCTGGGGAAGCATGAAACTTAAAAGCGAGAAGCCGCCCCCAGAGTTGACGCTGCAGTTGTTTTTGGTCGGAGAATAGCTAGGATGAAGTTTTACATATCAGGCATGCCAACCAAGCTGCTGAGCTGGCTCATGGTCATGTCACTATTTTTTGCGTTCGGCCAGGTTGCCGCACAAAGTCTGCGCGACCCTACTTTGCCCCCGCCCGAGACGGCGCTTGCCGGTTCTGCGTCGCCTGGAACCTCGCTAGGTATTGAGTCTGATACCATGACCATCATCGTGCGCAACGGCCACCCGCATCTGGTGATCGATACCAGGCTCTACGCGCAAGGGGCGAAAATTGGCCAGGTGCGTATCGAACGTATTACTGAAACAGAAATCTGGTTGCGCGAAGGCGGCGTGTTGCGCAAAGTGTCCCAGTTTCCCGGCATACAGCGGCGCACGGTGTCAACGCTTGCAGCAACGCCCATCTGCGCATCCAGTTCTTCCAAACCATCGTCTCCAGCCGCTCCTTGCGTCAAGGTTCAACCATGATGTCTATCTCAATGACTCGGAAAGCCCACACCATGATTGACAAGAAAGAAGCCGCACTGAGGGGGCCTGTCGCACGAACCCGCTGTGTCGCAATAGCAGGTCTGTGTGTGGCGGCGGGCTTCGGCTTGCTCGCCGGGTGTGCCGCTGACCGGCCACTGCGGACACCTGATGTGGGCGAGGCTGTTCGCGCCGATTTTCTACCGTCCACGGCGACGAAGCCGATCGCTGTGCCGTCGCGTATCAGCGACGCGCTCGCAGAACCCGCACCGCCTGTGGTGACGCTGCTGCCCGAGCCCAAACTGGATCTGCTGGTAAACAACGCCCCGGCTCGCAACGTGTTTTTGGCGATTGTTACAGACACGCGCTACAGCATGCTGATGCATCCTGATGTGGCAGGCAACTTGTCTGTGACGCTGCGTGGCGTGACGGTGGTCGAGGCGCTGGAAGCGATTCGCGATGTGTATGGCTACGATTTCAAGATCGAAGGCCGACGCATCACCATTTATGCACCCACGCTGCAAACCCGGATTTTTACGGTTAATTACCCGCACTCCCAACGCGTCGGTAGCAGTGAATTGCGTGTTGCGTCAGGGGCCGCGCTCCAGACCGGCGCTCCCGGTGGCTCGGCGCCAGGCAGTACCGCGCCCGCTGCAGGCGCAGGTCAGCAGAGCGAGGGCAGTCGGGTCGCTACCACGTCCAAGACCGATTTCTGGGCCGAACTGGCCGGCTCGGTGCGCGGCCTGGTGGGTAGTGGCGAAGGGCGCAATGTGATTACCAGCCCACAGGCGGGCATCATGGCGGTGCGTGCCATGCCGGATGAGTTGCGTCAGGTCGATAAATTTCTCAAAGCGGCGCAAATTGCCGTCGAGCGGCAGGTCATGCTGGAAGCCAAAGTGGTGGAAGTGGAACTGCGTGACGGCTTTCAAAGTGGTATCGATTGGTCAGCGCTGAAAAACGGTGGGAGCGCGACGGGCGCCATGGGCGTGACCAGCGGTAACACGACCAGCAATGCGTTAGTCAGAGGTGTGCAGGCGAATCTTCCCGGTTTCAGTGCAGGTGCTGCATCCTTGTTGGCCGACGGCATCTCGCTTCCGGGCGCAGGCGCGGGACTGTTTGGTCTGGCATTTGCCCGGGGTGGCTTTCAGGCCGTGCTCGGCTTCCTGGAAACCCAGGGCGATGTGCAGATTCTCTCCAGTCCGCGCATTGCCACCCTGAACAACCAGAAGGCCGTACTCAAGGTCGGAACCGAAGATTTTTTTGTAACTGGTGTCTCCAGCGGTACCACTGCAAATACCACCGCGAGTGGGAACACGGGGGTCACGCTGCCCACGCTAACCCTGACGCCATTCTTTTCCGGCATTTCGCTGGTTGTCACGCCCCAGATTGATGACGGCAGCAACATCATTTTGCACGTGCATCCATCGGTCACGGGCGTTACGGAAAAAATCAAGCAGGTAGACCTGGGTAGTGGTGGCAATTACCGTTTGCCGCTGGCATCGAGCAGCGTGAATGAGACCGATACGCTGGTGCGCGTTCAGGATGGCAATATTGTGGCGATCGGCGGTTTGATGCAGATTGAATCCAATCGAAGGGTATCAGGCTTGCCCGGAACCAGCGACATCTCGATTTTGTCCACCCTGCTGGGTAACCGTGCCAATATCGGGCGCAAGAAGGAAGTGGTGGTACTGATCAAGCCCACCATCATCCGAACCGCCCAGGATTGGGAGGCGCAAACGCTCCGCACGCGTGCGGCGCTGGATGACATGGATGTTGCGCGCGCGCGCGTGATTCGCATTGATGGCACGGTCGAAGACGCCAGACCAAAAAACCTTGTGAAGTGATGTATTTGCGGCATTTTTCCCTGCGTGAGGCGCCGTTCTCGATCACGCCGGACAGTGCCTTTTTTTACCCGCATGAAGGCGCACAGGCAGCGCTCAACATGTTGTTGGTTGCGCTGCGCAGTGGCGAAGGCTTTCTGAAAATTGTGGGTGAGGTGGGTTGCGGCAAGACGGTTCTCTGCCGCCAACTGCTAAAAATACTGGAGGGTGAGTGTGTTACTGCCTACATACCCAACCCGTCTCTGGGGCCGGATACTCTACTGATGGCCCTGCTCCATGAGTTGGGTGTTGACGTGTCACCGCTCGTCGATGGCCGCCAGTTAAGCCGCTACAACGTGTTCAACGCGCTGCGTGACTGTCTGTTGACGCATGCCGCGGCGGGGCGGCGCGTGGTGGTCTTCATTGATGAGGCGCAGTCTATTCCCATGAATACCGTTGAGAGTCTGCGCCTGCTGTCGAACCTGGAGACGGAAAAGCAAAAGTTGTTGCAGCTGGTTTTGCTGGGGCAACCTGAACTTGACGAGAAGCTGTCGCGTCCCGAGATTCGTCAGTTGTTGCAACGGATCACTTTCAGCGAGTACCTCGGCCCGATGATGGCCCACCGGATTCCCGCCTATCTTGAGCATCGCCTGGCGACGGCGGCATTGAGCGAAGCAACCGATACCCAAGTGTTCCATGTCGACGCGGCGCAGGAAGTAGCCCGTTTTAGCGGCGGGGTGCCACGGCTGGTGAACGTGTTAGCCCACAAGTGTTTGATGCTGGCATATGGTGAGAACGAGTACCGTGTGAACGTGCACCATGTGCGCCTGGCCGCGGCAGATACGCCGGGCGTGAGGGTGGCGCACTCCTGGCGGGCGTCCTGGTGGTCAGGCTGGAAGCTTTTGTGGCGACGCAAGCTTGCGAGTGCGACGAAGGCGCCAGTCAATCAGTTTCAAGATTAACATTCCGGAGGATCGCTGTGAGTGTGATCAACAAAATGTTGCGTGACCTGGACAGCCGACAGGCGGCGGGCATGCAATCCACTGAGATCCAGGCTCTGCGCACGGCTGTTGGGCGCGGAAGCCGGATCATGGCTGATTCAGAGCCCACCGCGCTTAGCGGGCATGGTTCGGCACGCCTTGCGGCTGTGGTGGCGACCACCGCCATGGTGTTGGCTGGCGCGGCGGGGGCGTGGTGGTATTGGAATCAAAATGTCATGCAGCAGAGTACGGTGGCGCAACCAGGGATGGCGCTGGCGACCAAGCCGGCGCCATCCCTGGTTGCTAGCCCGGTTGCCGCTCCGCTTGTAAAGTCACCGGCCGACAATGTTTCTGCAGTTGCCGTGGCGAGGGTAGAGCCTAAAGCGGTGGCCAGTTCGGTGCCTGTTGCTGCGGTAGTCAAGACGCCTGCTAGCGTGAAGTTGTCGGTGCCCTATTCACTTGCTGAGGCGGCGGATGTTTCTTTAAAGATGGACAGCCCTTTCAAGTCGACGCCAAGCCCTGACGCGCCATCCCGACCTCACGCAGCGGGCACACCTCGACCGCTGCCCGAGCGGTCATCGAATACGTCAGCGTCAGCGTTAGCGCCACCTATCACTGCTGCCGCTACGGTAGCGCCTTCCAATGACCCACGGCTGACACCCACAGTCATCGCATTGGCACAGGCGCAGAGTCTCTGGAGCGCGGGATCGCACGCGGCGGCCATTGATCTCCTGCGCGAAGCGCTGGCTGCCGCCGAGCGGGCCAACCTTGTCGGCACACCTTCTGGCAATCGTTCGGAACTGGTCTTGCTGGCCCGTGAATTGGCTCGCATGGACTTGATTGAGGGCCGGCCCGGCCCGGCCCTGGAGATGCTGACGCGTCTGGAGCCTGCGTTGTCTGGTTTTGCTGACATCTGGGCGATTCGGGGTAACGCGGCGCAGCGCTTGGGGCGCCATCAAGAGTCTGTTGCGGCCTATTTGATGGCCTTGAAGCTGCGACCCGACGAACCACGCTGGATGCTGGGTGCAGCGGTATCATTAGCGGCTCAAGGGCAAACCTCGAGTGCGGCGGAGCTGGCAGAAAAAGCCCGTGTTGGCGGTTTGCTTAGCCCCGAAGTGGCGGCCTATCTGCGGCAGTTGGGTGTTCCTTTGCTTGAGCGCTGAGAACTGTATCAAAACAAAACTGGATGTAATTGCCAAGCCCTTCGATTCGATGACGCTTGCCGGCCAGGTGAGTGCGCTCTGTGAAAGGACACGTCATGACTAACCCAGTGCCAAATCCAAAACTCGAAAAACTTCGTCTTTTGCGCGCGGATTACGGCAGGTCACTGCCAGAACGCTTGGGCGCTTTGATTCATTGCTGGCAGGCCGTCGCCATAGCCGACGTATGGGGCGCTGGGCACGTGGATTTTCTTCATCGTGTGCATTCATTGGCGGGATCGGCCGGAACCTTTGGTTACGGAAAGATTGGGGCAAAAGCAAAGCTGCTGGAGGAAATTCTGACCTTGCTATCCCAGACCAGTTCCACCCCGTCCGACGTGCAAAAAGCGACAATTTTGGAGGTACTCCAGAGCCTTTGGCTGGTGCTTGAATCGGGACCAGCCGATGCTGCCGAGTTCAAGATCGCCGCCGACTCGGGGGACGCTTCGGCCGATAACAAACCCATCAATTCCAGTGTGGCGTTGATAGAGGACGATCCCTTGCAGGCGCAGGCAATGGCAACCCAGCTCAGCTTGCTTGGATGGAAGGTGCGCGTCTATGCCAGTGCCAGCGAGGCCGACGCAATGTCTCAAGACCCTACACCGGCGGCATTGATTGCCGATGTGGGCCTACCGGAAGGGCTGCTAGCAGGAATTGACTTTATCGGTAAAGTCCATAGGCAATCGCTCGTGCGGCTGCCTTTGATCGTGATTTCCGCCCGATGGGACTGGGACGCCCGTCTGGCTGCGGTGCGCAGTGGAGCTGACGCCTACCTCCCCAAACCGGTGGATATTGGGACTTTGTCAGCACACCTGGACCGCGTTACCCGTCGCAAAAAATCCGAACCGTATCGGGTACTGATCGTGGACGATGACGCCGTGCTGGTGAGTCACTACGTTCAAACGCTGGCCGCAGCAGGTATGGCGAGCCATGGCATCTCAGAACCGTTCTCCCTCCTGAATGCGATGACTCAACACCAACCAGAACTGGTGTTGATGGATCTGAACATGCCGGACTGCAATGGTATTGAAGCTACCCGGGTGATCCGTCAGGACCCTCAATATACCAGCCTCCCGATTGTCTTTCTGACCACCGAGTACGGATTGATGCATGAGCAACTGGCCTTCCAGACGGGTGCTGATGATTTTTTGCGCAAGCCGATTTCCGATTCAGAGTTGATTTTTGCGGTATCTATTCGTGCAGAGCGCTTTCGTGCACTGACAGCACTCATAAGCCAGGACAGTATGACGGGCCTGTACAACCACATGGTGTTCAGGTCGCGCCTGGAAAGTGAAATAGACCGTAGCCGCAGAAACGGAAGGCCGCTTTCGGTGTGCATGCTCGACATTGATCACTTCAAGCTTGTCAACGATACCCATGGACACCCACAGGGTGATCGGGTGATCAAGACGCTTGCACAGTTGCTGCGCAAGCGCTTGCGCAAATCGGACATCATCGGCCGTTACGGCGGCGAGGAGTTTGCTGTGGCCATGCCGGATACACCGGTGGCTTTTGCCGAGAACGTTTTGAATGAATTGCGCCAACAATTTAGTCAATTGCACTACTTGACCGAGCACAGCGATTTTGCCTGCTCTTTTAGTGCGGGCGTTGTCCCGTGCAATGCCCTGGATGACGCAGCCAGTGCTCTAAAAACTGCCGATCAAGCGCTCTATCTAGCTAAGGAATCCGGCAGAAACCGCGTCGTACGCCTTGACTAGACGGGAAGCGGTTCGGGGAGCGCTCACGCGGTTCATGGATGACGGGCAATTGCCGATCGACAACAATTGGATTGAGAACCAGATATGGAAGGTTGCCATCGGACGCTGCGCGCCAATGCCCATTGGCGCATGCCCAAATAGACGAGGCAGGCACCCCAAAATGCCAGATCACACCAGCGCAATAATTCCGCCTTCGCCAATGCGCGTCCAGCGCCGTCCATTCATCACCCAGCGGGCTGTCGGGCGACGCGGCCGGCGCCTGTTCCTGGGTCGCGGCCGTGGCCGGCATTGCCAGCAATTCATCGTCCCAAGGCGGTGGCAGCGGAACTTCGGACGCTACAAAATCAGGAGCTAGTAGCGCCCGCTCCACTGGGGCTGGAGGCTGATTTGGTTCAACATCCCGGCGAAAAGCCGGCGCCGCCGCGGCAGGGCGCGAGGCCGCCGCTGCGGCCGGGGTTGGCTCAGGCAGTAGCTTTTTTGCGGGCTCGACGGCGCCTCCTGCAGGCTTGAAGGCCAGCAGGCGCAGCAGCACCATGGTCAGCGCCGCATAGTCGTCGGGCGCC
>JBKJJC010000273.1:0-12620 GCA_046598245.1 Rhodoferax sp. | reverse complement strand
GTCACGGCGCACTGCATCTTCTTCCTGCGGGCCCCAGACGTTGTCGCGCAGCACACGGCCGGTCGAATCCACCGCGTGTTTCATGCCGGCCAGTTCGCTGCGGCTGGTTTTCTCATTGCCGGCCACCTGCTCGGCGGCGGCGTTGTCCAGGTAGGCGCGGAAGGTGGAGACTTCGATGACTTCGTGCTCACGGCCGCGGCCGTAAACCACATGCACGATGCGAAAGCGCCGGCCGATGATGAAGGCACGGCGGAACAGGCTCTTGACCTGCTCGGGTGTGGCGTTGGTGGCCACGTCAAAGTCCTTGGGCCGCAGGCCGACCAGCAGGTCTCGCACAGCGCCACCGACCACATAGGCCTCAAAACCCGCATCCTGCAGCGTGCGCACCACGTTGAGGGCCCTCTCGTCCACCAGGTTGGGGTCAATGCCATGGGTTTGCACCGGAACATCCACACGTTTGCCAAATTTGGCCTTCTTGGTAGCGGCTGCGCTGGAGGTCTTGCCCAGCAATTTATCGATAAATTTTTTGATCATTCTCTTCTCATGCGGAAACGGTCCGCGGATTCTTCCATGGCAGGCCTAAACCCACCCCTCAAAACAGGTCAAGTATGCGCCATCCGCGCTCTGTTGCCAGCGCTCGCAGACGGCCGTCCGGGTTGGTGGCGACCGGCACGGTGGACTTTTCCAGCAACGGCAGGTCGTTCATGGAGTCGGAGTAGAACGTCGTGTGCACGGTATCCCAAGTCAAACCCCGCGCCTGCAGCCACGCTTCCACCCGCACCACCTTGCCTTCGCGAAAGGACGGCACGCCGCGTATGGCACCGGTGTACCAACCCGCGCCATCCGCAGCAGCTTCACGCTCCAGCTCGACGGCAATCAGTTCGTCCACGCCAAAGGCCTGGCCAATCGGGCGGGTCACAAACTCATTGGTCGCGGTGACGATGGCCACTATATCCCCCGCCGCCTGGTGCTGGCGTACCAGCTCCAGCGCTTGAGACTTTATGGCTTTTTGGACGATAGCCCCCATGAAATCTGCATGTGCCGCTATTGATTGAATAGCACCTTGTTTGCGAATGGCTTCCGTGGCGAAACGTACATAGGCCTGCACATCCAGCGTTCCGGCCTTGTAGTGGGCGTAGAAGTCGTCGTTTTGGCGTTTGAAATGCACCGGGTCTACCCAACCCTTTTGAATGGTGAACTCGCCCCAGGCATGGTCCGAGTCAATCGGTATCAGCGTGTGGTCTAAATCAAATAAGGCAATGCGGGTCATTACTGGTTGTCCATCATGGATTTGATCAGTGGTATGGTGATGGCGCGCTGGGTTTGTAGGGCGTAGCGGTCCAGCAGCTCCAGCAGCTCCATCAGGCTTACCAGGTCGCGGCTGAAGCGGGTGAGCATGAAATCCATGACCTCGTCGCTCAAAAACACACCGCGCGCGTCGGCCGCCTGGCGCAGCACAGCACGGCGCTCATGCTCGCTCAGGGGTTGCAGGCTGAACACATGGCCCCAACCCAGGCGGGTGCGCAGGTCATCGCGCAGCTTCAGCTCCACCGGTGCAAATTCACCCGCGGCCAACACCGGGCGTTGGAGGGTCTGGGCATTCACAAACCAGTTGAAGGCGGTGTGCTGTTGTGCGGCGGTGTACAGGTGCACATCGTCCAGCAGCACGGCGGCCCAGGACTCGTCGAACTCCGGCGCTTCCAGCACCGCAGCATCCAGCCAACCCACGCGGGCACCCTGCTCGCGCAGGGCCTCGTGCGCGGCCTTCAGCAAATGGCTCTTGCCACTGCCCGATGGACCCCACAGGTAACTGGGCACGGGTGAACGGCTGGAGGCGCTGGCCTTGGCGCCCACCCACAGCTCCAAGTGGCGCAGCGCCGCCAGGTTGTGACCGGCACAGAAGTTGGCCAGAGTGGGGCCTGTAGACAGCCCGATATCCAGTGCCAGTTGCTTCATCATGGTGAAAACCAATCAGCCTTGGTACAGCCCGCTGGCCAGATAACCGGTGCGCACCCGGCGTATCGCCACCAGCAACACGGCACTGACCGGCAATGCAATCAGCACACCCACAAAACCGAACAGCTGGCCAAAGGCCAACAGCGCAAAAATGACGGCCAGCGGATGCAGCCCAATGCGCTCGCCCACCAGGCGGGGTGTCAAAAACAGGCTTTCCACCACCTGCCCCGCGCCATACACCACCGCCACCATGGTGACGGTATAACCCAGACCGGACGTGGCCGAAAACTGCAGCAGGCCCGCCAAGGTTGCCAAAACCAGGCCCAAGCCGAAGCCCAGATAGGGCACAAAAATCGCCAGCCCAGTAAAAATACCTATGGGTAGCGCCAGGTCCAGGCCAAACAGCGCCAGACCCACGCTGTAAAACACCGCCAGGATCAGCATCACCAGCAACTGACCGCGCAGGTACTGGCCCAAAACCGAATCTGCTTCGGCCATGAAACTGTCGGTAGAGCCACGCAAACGCGGCGGGATCAAGTCACGCACCTGGCCGACCAAGCGGTCCCAATCCATCAGCAGATAAAACAACGCCACCGGGATCAGGATGGCATTGCCCATGACGGAAAAGGCCACGCTGCCCCCTAGCTTGAGCGACGCCAGCAGCGAACCCACCACGTCCTCCACATTGCCATTCAGGTGGGTCACCAAAAAGGCTTTAATGCTTGCCATATCCAATGCAAGGTGTATGCCCCACTGCGCCAGCCACGGTTTGAGCGCGGTGCTCAGGCTATCCATCAACAGTGGCAATTGTTCACGCAAAAGCGGCAGCTCTTTGGCCACGATGGGCACCATCAGCAGCAGCACGGCCAGCACTGCGACGATGAAAACCAGCTCCACCACCACCACGGCCACCATCCGCGGAATGCGGCCACGGCCCACATCATCCAGCCAGTCCACCATGGGCGTCAGCGCGTAGGCCAACACGGCTGCTACGACAAACGGTGTCAGTACCGGCGCGAGCAGCCACAGCACACAGGCGAGCAACGCGGCGATCAGGGCCCAGGCAGCAAATGTTTTTTGGGGAGGTGTGAATTGCATAGATTTGGGAGAAACCGTAAAACGCAGTTTCAGCGAAGACTCACAATTGTCCGAGGGACTTGTTACGTAGAAGCTAAAATCTAGGCAAATTCTATCGGGCTCGCCCAGGCGATCACGGCCCACCCTTCCAAATGACCGATTCAAGCACCCCCACTCCCCTGTCCTACAAAGCTGCCGGTGTTGATATTGACGCTGGCGACGCACTCATCGAACGCATCAAACCCCTGGCGAAGAAAACCATGCGCGAGGGCGTGCTGGCCGGAATCGGCGGTTTTGGCGCGCTGTTTGAAGTGCCGAAGCGCTACAAGGAACCTGTGCTGGTCAGTGGTACCGACGGTGTGGGCACCAAGCTCAAGCTGGCGTTTGAATGGAATATGCACGACACGGTCGGCATCGACCTGGTGGCCATGAGCGTTAACGACGTGCTGGTGCAAGGCGCGGAACCCCTGTTCTTTCTGGACTACTTTGCCTGCGGCAAGCTGGACGTGGACACCGCGGCGGCGGTGATCGGTGGCATTGCCAAGGGCTGCGAGCTGTCGGGCTGCGCACTGATCGGCGGCGAAACCGCTGAAATGCCCGGCATGTACCCCGCGGGTGAATACGACTTGGCGGGTTTTGCCGTCGGCGCGGTCGAAAAATCCAAAATCCTGACCGGCGCCAACGTGAAGCCAGGCGACGTGGTGTTGGGCCTAGCCAGCCACGGTGTGCATTCCAACGGCTTCAGCCTGGTGCGCAAATGTATTGAGCGAGCAGGTGCCAATGCCCCGGCTACGCTGGATGGCAAGCCCTTCAAGCAAGCGCTGATGGAACCCACCCGCCTGTACGTGAAGAACGTGCTGGCCGCACTTGCGGTGCATCCTATCAAGGCGCTGGCGCACATTACCGGTGGCGGCCTGTTGGAAAACATTCCCCGCGTATTGCCCGAAGGGTTGGCAGCCCACCTGACAAAAGGTAGCTGGCCGCAGACCGAGCTGTTTGCCTGGCTGCAAAAAACCGCCGGCATCGACGACATTGAAATGAACCGCACCTTCAACAACGGCATTGGCATGGTGGTGGTCATAGATGCTGCCGAAGCCGAGGCTTGCGCACAGACACTGCGCGCGGCGGGCGAGACGGTTTACAGCATTGGTGTGGTTGCCGAACGCGGTGATTCCGCCGCCGTAGTCGTCGCCTAAAAGGCCAGCCGCCGAAGCCGAAGCTGGGGTTGCGCACCAGCCACTGCTAGGCTATTTATAGCTACCAAGTCCCGTAGCTACTGGACTAATAGCGCATTTGGGTCCAGAATCCGCCGATCCTTTGGTGGTGAAACGGATCGTATGCCGGTAATCGCAGTGATCAATCGCAAGGGTGGCAGCGGCAAAAGCACGATGGCCACCCACCTGGCAGCCTGGCTGGCACGCCAAGGTGCGGCTGTGATGCTGGGTGACATAGACCGCCAACAATCGACGCGCACCTGGCTCAAGCGGCGCAGCCCCACGCTGCCAGCCATCGCACCCTGGGCCATAGACCAAAAAAATGTATTGAAAGTGCCGGTGGGTGTCACCCACGTCGTGCTGGATACGCCGGGTGGCATACATGGCTTTGAACTCGCCAAGGTGGTGATGGCGGCGCACGCCATTCTGGTCCCGGTGTGCCACTCAGTGTTTGACCGCGAATCCGCGGCCGCGTGTATTGCCGAGTTGATGACTTTGCCCCGGCTCGCCAGCGGCCGCTGCAAGCTGGGTGTGGTCGGCATGCGGATAGATGCCCGCACCCGCGCCGCCCAGACCTTACGGGAATGGGCAGAAAGCTTGAGCATTCCCTTTTTGGGGGTTTTGCGCGAAACACAAATCTATGTGCGCAGCCTAGACAGTGGTGAGACCATCTTTGACCAGCGCAGCGCCGCGGTGCAGGCCGATCTGGACCAGTGGGAACCCATTCTGCAATGGCTGCAACCCGTGACCCAATTGCAGCCACTCGCCTCCGAGCCGGTATCGCCCCCCATCGCCACACCTGCCCACACTCCCCGCGCTCCCAGCCTGATGCCGGCCCAGGAGTCGCTGGTGCATGGCAGCCGCCTGTCGGTTTTTGCACCGGTCCCGCTACGGCCATAGTTAGTACAGGGTATCGCAATGATGTCCTAAAATGATCGAATGTCGTCCAGATTGGAATGGTTGGCATCTGGTTTGCAAGCAAAAATAAGGGCTTCAACCACTGCTTCCAAGGAATAAATACCATGAAAACCTGTCTGATTGTGATCGACGCCCAGGAATCTTTTCGCCACCGCCCCTACTCCACCGAGCGCGACATGCCCGAATACCTGGCGGCACAGAACGCGCTGATTACAGGCTGCGTGGCCCAGGGCATACCCATCATCCGCATCCTGCACACCGATGGCCCGGCAACCCCCGACAACGCTTTCGCCCGCGAATCTGGCCATGTGGTTCCCATCCTGGGTCTGGCCGACTTCAACGCCGCCGCCACCTTCTACAAAACCCGCCACAGCGCGCTGGTCGGCACCGGGCTGGATGTGTGGCTCACCACCCACGGTATCAACCGCCTCATCATCAGCGGCATTCGCACCGAGCAATGCTGCGAAACCACCACCCGCCATGCCTCGGACCTTGGCTGGAGCGTGGACTACTGCGTGGATGCCACCTTGACCTTTGATATGGTGCAGCCCGATGGACGCCCCTTGCCGGCAGCCGACATCAAGGTTCGCACCGCCACCGTGTTGCAGGACCGGTTTGCGACGCTGTGCACGGTGGACGAGGCTCTGGGCCGCGCCCGCACCGCATAAAACCCAACCAGCCACGTCCGCCCACCAACCATGATCAACGTCTATTTTGTCCTGCTACCCGATAGCCTGATACTGGATTGGGCCGGTCCCGCAGAGGCGCTGCGCATGGCCAACCAGGCCTTGGTCACCCAAGGCCAAAGTCCGCGGTTTACGTTGCATTTCGTCAGCCCGCTGCCCAGCGCGCCAAGTTCGGTCGGTGTGGCGCTGGGTGGCATGCAACCGCTACCCGATCTGCAGGCCACCGACAAACCTGCCGCCACCCGTTGGGTGGTGCTGGTCGGCCAATCGGGCTATGGTGCCCTGCCCGTGGATTCCGAGCCTTCGCGCGTCGTGCTTCACTGGCTGCGCGGGCTGACGTTGACCGCGGGACGACTGGAATTGGTGACCATTTGCGCTGGCGCCGTGCTGGCGGCCCATGCCGGTCTGCTGGCCGGGCGCCGCGCCACCACGCACCACCAGCACCTGGATGAACTCCGCGCGGTCGACCCGCAGTGTGATGTGGTGGCCAACCGCGTGTTTGTAGATGATGGCCCGGTCTTTAGCAGTGCCGGGGTGACTACCGGCATTGATCTGGTTTTGTACCGCATCAGCGCAGAATGCGGACCGGCGCTGGCGGCACAGGTGGCACAAACCATGGTGGTCGCACTGCGCCGTGGCCCCAACGACCCGGAACTGTCACCGTTTCTGGCGTACCGCGCCCACATGCACCCGGCGCTGCACCGGGTGCAAGACGCCATTAGCCAAGCACCAGAAAGCGGTTGGACGGTGCCCGCTATGGCTGCCGTGGCGCATACATCACCACGCCACTTGACCCGGCTCTTTTTGGAACATGCCAGCATTGCACCCCTGCAATACCTGCGGCGCATCCGGCTGGCGGTCGCCCAGACCGCGTTGCATGCGGGGCGCAACGTGACCCAGGCGGCCGAGATGGCGGGCTTTAGCTCGGACACCCAACTCCGCCGGACCTGGCACCAGTTTGAGGTGGCGGGTACGCCATCCGATCCAATGCGCGTGGCATAAGAGCCAACACCCATTCATCCGCTAAAAGCAACAGCATTTCACGCCCATTTGCCATTCGTCGCATTTGGGGTGAAATTTGCGCGAGCCATGCCTACATTTCACCCATCGGACCGCTGTGGCCCGCCAACCGGAGAAGACCATGCTGCACAACTACCACACCCAGATCAAACTTGTTGCCCTCGCCTTTGCTGCAGTCATGACACTGGCCGTCAACGGGTCTCTGTTGTTGCATTTTGACGAAATGGCGCAGGCATCACCCACCACCGAAATCACCTTGCCAACCGTCACCGTTTACGGACGCCAGGCCTGATGCGCCCCAAGGTACACACCATGCACGCAAATCCTCGCACTTTCTCGGCAATCTCGGGCCTAGTTCTGGCCGGTATTTTGGGTTTGGTGGCCACCCCAGCGCAGGCGATTGACTGGTTCGGTAGCAAAACCGTTGCCGGCTCTGGCAACGTTAGCAGCGTCAAACGTGAGCTGGCCCCATTTCGCGACATCTCCATCAAGCTGCACGCAAAAGTGGAATTGGTCCAGGCTGAATACGAGGGGGTTGTGGTTGAAGCCGATGACAAACATCTGCCACTGATTGAGACGGAGGTGAAAGACGGCCAGCTGCGCATCCGCACCTCCAAAGGTGTGAATCTGCCGGGCAACGCCAAGGTCAAGGTCATCGTGCATGTGCGCAACATCGACAGCCTATCCCTGGCAGGTTCTGCCGATTTGACGTCTGCGCGCCTGCAGTCGCCCAAATTGGCTACCAACATTGCCGGTTCAGGCACGATCACCATCAAAGATTTGCAGAGTGACAACCTGTCGGTTTCTATTGCAGGTAGCGGCAGCTTTGAAGCCCAGGGCGCTGCCAAGGCCATGGAGATCAACATCGCCGGTTCTGGCAACGTCAACACCGCAAGACTATCGACTCAAAACGTCAATGTGAGCATTGCCGGTTCAGGTGACGCAACCCTGTGGGTGCGCAAAGCCATCAGCGTCAGCATTGCAGGCTCTGGAGATGTTCGTTATTACGGCGAAGGCACCGTGCGTGATTCGTCCAGCATAGGCTCCGGCCGCATCCAACAATTGAGCGGCGTGCCTCCGGTATAAAAGCCCCTAAAGCCTGCTGAGACTATCGGCAGCGAAGTCAACCGTTGGGTCAGGACCGCCGCAAGGCATCTACCCAGTCGGCTATCGCATCCAGGTTGACCTTGTCGTCAGCATGCACCAAGTAACACTCCAAGTCCGACAGGGCCTGCTCAATATGGCCCAGCTCGGCATGGGCCAAGCCACGGTCCCGGTACTCCGGCCATGACTGTGGCAACAGCACAATCAAGCGCTCCTGAACTGCCAGCATGCGCTGCCAGTCGCTTTGGGATTTGTGGACTTCCTTCAGGTTGCGCAACATGCGGGCAATGATCTCGCGCGACGGTGCGGTCTGCAGGTACAGGCCCATGGGCGTCTCCAGTTCATCGAGCAGGCCACTGCGCTTGCGGTAGGGCTCCAACCGCTCTGACAACACTTCACGGCTGAGCGACTTGCCGGTCAATGGGTCGAGTACCACTTGCCCCATTGGCAGATTGACCTTGACCAGAAAATGCCCCGGAAAGCCTACGCCCCGCGCGGCCAGACCCAGACCCTGCGCCAACTCCATCCATAACACGGCCAGCGTGATGGGAATGCCGCGCCGCGTGTGCAGCAGCCGGTGAATGAAGCTGTTGTCAGGGTCATAGAAGTCATTGACATTGCCGCCAAAGCCCAGATCCTGGAAGAAGAAATTATTCAAAACACGCAATTTGTGCACCGGCCCGGAGTCGGCGGCCAGGCGCCTACGCAGGCGCGCCAGCAATTGGTCCACCTCGCCCAACACGGTCTGAACATCCAACTCGGGGTATTCGTCTTGGGCCAGGCAGACCGCCGCTTCAAACAATGCGAATTCGCCATCACTCTCTACCAGCGAGGCGAAATACTCCAACGGCGTGGGCTGGTCAAAGGACAGGTGCATGGTGGCAAACCTTTCAAGCGTTAGCGCCGCAACAACTGCCGCAGGTTCAAGCCAGCCGCCCAAACAGCTACAAAATATATAGCAATACCACCAGATACGAAGAGGGCTAGAAGCCCAACACGCTGAAATTTGTCATCTTTTAAGGCCAACCACGGCACCGCGCTATTGGCCCACATCAAAAACACAGCCAGCAGTGCACTTGCCGCCAGCACCTGCAACACAAAACGGCCCCAGCCGGGCTGCGGAGCATAGGTGCCATTGCGCAACAGGCCGATCAGTAACCACATTGCATTCACCATGGCACCCACGCCGATCGCCAGAGCCAAGCCCGCGTGCGCAAGCAGTGGCACGAACACGAAATTGAGGGCCTGGGTAATGACCAGCACCGCAATGCCAATCAGCGCCGGGCCTTTGATGTTTTGGCTTGCAAAATATCCTGGCGTCAGGACCTTGATGGCCACCAGACCCAGCAAGCCGGCACCGTAGCCCATCAGCGCGGCGCTGGTCTGCACCACGTCAGCATCGGCGTACTTGCCATTGTGAAAGATCACGGCTACCAGGGGCTGCGCAAAGGCAATCAGCGCAATGGCGCTCGGCACCGCCATCAGTACCACCAGCCGTAGGCCCCAGTCAATCATGCTGGAGAACTTGGCGGTGTCATTGGCCGCCTTGGCTGCTGCAAGTTGCGGCATCAGCACCACACCCAAGGCCACGCCCAGCATGGCGGTGGGAAACTCCATCAACAAACCGGCATTGGTCAACCAGGTCATCGAGCCAGTGCCCAAATGAGACGCAATTTGCGTGTTGATCATCAGGGATATCTGCGAAACACTAACACCCAACAACGCAGGGCCCATCAGGCGCACTGTTTTTTTCGTAGCAGGCTGCGCCCATGCTGCGCGGGCTGCAGCCAAACTGAGCTTGATCTTCAGGCCCAGACCCAAGCGCCACAGCGCCAACAGGATCGCCCCCAATTGCAACACGCCCCCCAGCATCACGCCCCCAGCCATGGCGTAAATAGGCTCGATGCCTATCTGCTTGAACCAAGGCTCTCCCAACCATGCCGCCAAAATCATGGCCACGTTCAACAGCACCGGCGTGGCGGCTGGAATAGCGAAGTTCTTCCAAGTATTGAGCACCGCTGCCCCGAGCGCCACCAAGGACATGCAGAAGATGTAAGGAAACATCCAGCGCGTCATCAGCACCGCAGCGTCAAAGGCGACAGGCTCCAATCCACTGGCCATGGCGTACACCAGGATAGGCGCACCGGCAATGCCAAACACACAAGTCAGCAACAGCGCCATGGTCAGCAGCGTGGCTACCGAGTTGATAAGCGCTTGGGTCGCTTCATCACCCTCTTGCGCCTTGGTAGCCGCCAATACTGGAACAAAGGCTTGGCTAAAGGCGCCTTCGGCAAACATGCGGCGCAGCATGTTGGGAATGCGAAACGCAGCGTTAAAGGCATCGGTCATCGCGCTGACACCAAACGCGGAAGCCATCAACATGTCGCGCACCAACCCCGTGATGCGCGATAACAAGGTAAACAGAGATACGGTGGAGGCGGATTTGATGAGGCTCACGGGCCAAGTGTAGCCGGGGTATAATCTTTGGCTTTGCTGGCATCATCCTCAGACACAAGGAATTACTACTATGGCATCTACCAAACCCAAGAAAAAGAACCCGCGCCTGGCGTCGGGCCGTAAGCGCGTCCGTCAGGACGTCAAAATCAATGCAGCAAACACCTCCATGCGTTCCAAATACCGTACTGCGGTAAAGAACGTTGAGAAGGCAGTTCTGGCCGGCGACAAGACCAAGGCCACCGAACTGTTTGCGAAGATGCAAGCCGTGGTTGACACCGTGGCTGACAAGGGCATCTTCCACAAGAACAAGGCAGCACGCGACAAGAGCCGCTTGTCTACCAAGGTGAAAGCCTTGGCACTCGCAGCAGCCTAAAAACCTGCAAGCCTGATCACTCAGGCACATCGCACGGGTTCCTGATGGAATCCGCCGTTTGCACCGGGTGCGCTGCCAGCAAAAAGCAAAAAAGCCGTTCATTGAACGGCTTTTTTGTTGCTAGATCTACGTCAAAGGTACTGCGTTGGGTTGTAAGTGCCTCAAGAGGCCGACATGAACAGGCAGCACGACGCTTGCAAATCGCTCCACGAAATGACCATGGGGTTCTTGCGCAACAGCAAGCCCCGTCAAGTTGCGGTTACACAATCCAAAGGCATGCTGCTTGATTGGCGCAGACCTTTTGATTTCTATCGAATTTGACGGAACGCCATCCATTACAAGGTGCATTCTTCCTTTGAGATAGCGATAAGAATTCAAACCATGGTTGTCTAGAGCCTCATGCGCAACACACATCGCCGCCCCGGCAGTTCCGTCTGGCCTCAGAGATACCAGTATTTGGGCGTCGAGCACCGTCCACTCCCACTCTCCATCACCAATCGTTGAAAAAATTCGATGCGCACGCACAGCGACCCTGCTGCCCAAGGGAAGATCGGTGATAAGGGAAATCAGCAGATGCGTTTCATCCGCTGCAACATGCAACTCAAACCGGTCGCATGTACAGCTTGAGCTCCGACCTTTCGGCCGACCCAACGCTCGCGACTTTGAATTCCCCACCATCAAATCCCAGAAGTTTCCAGCAAACGACGTGCGATTTTCGATGTGTGCGCCAATTGCGAGGAATAAGGCAATTCTGGCTTTATGTGGGCCATCAACTTACCCACATCCTTGGAACCAGAGAACCCCGAGTGCGCAATGGCATCTCTTAAGCGTTGCTCGATTTCCTCTGAAGTCAACGGCACTCGCACCGTTGTCTTCAGTGTCAACGCTATTTCCAGCACTGGGCCTTCGCCAAAAACACTACAGGAGCCCACCAGACTCAATGCAATACCGCCGTCGACCACTTGGTCAAAGGTCAATCTCGAAACGTCAACCGGATGGTGCGTGCCACAAATATAAATCGATCCGTCGATGTACCCTGGCGCTGGGTTAACCGGAAAGTCAAATGATTGCCCTTGCACTGAACACAAGTCCGCGCCTACGCCTTCGATACCGTCAAGGTAAATAGACGTTTTCACCCATTCCCCTACCCACTCGCCCTCCAATGCGAAGGGTTCAAGAAAGATCTGCAACCTGCCCCACCCATCAGCATCGCCCTCGTAGTGGTAGAGGGCAAATGTAGGGATCAAGTCGGCTGCTGAAAACATATACGCCCTGGTGTTATACGACTGCAGAGTTTCTAGCCTGAGTCTTTGCCAGCTGAAAGGGTCGCTTCGGGGCGCGTCTCGCTCACCTGCAACTCATTGTCCTTGGCAAAATTCATACAAAAGTCCCAGGCCATGACGTCATATTCGCGCAGGTCGCGGTGCACGATCACGCACTTCGTATTGCCAAACGAGGTGGGTACACACCAGGGTGAATAACCCAGATGGCTGCCCGGCTGCGGGCCACCTGGGCGAAACTGGCTCATCACACCCGCCAGCCGCTCTGCCCAGTCACTGGGGCGAAACGCCTTGCCGCTGTGGGTCAATCCCAGGATGTAGATTTCGTTAGAAGAAGGCGTGAGAGGCATGGTGTTGTCGGCGGCGCGGGTCGATTTTATCTGACACAGGGCTACACATTGCTGACACGCCGAGCAAATGTAGAGAGCAAATGATCTGTCCGGTGCTGTAGCAAGTAACCTGTCCGGTTTTAGGAGGTGCCTTTGGATGCACCCAACCTGAGCCGGGCGCACTTGATACAAGGAACCCGGATCAT
>JBKJJC010000177.1:0-15146 GCA_046598245.1 Rhodoferax sp. | reverse complement strand
ATGGCAACCACATTGGCTCAAACGCAGAAGTTTTTACATCATTTCGGGCTGTAGCCCTCGTGAAATCTACACATGTAGCTATTGAATTGATAGTATTGTGCGTTGCATTCAGCGTGCCGATGTTGGCGTGCAAGATCACATGCTGCACCGTGGGCAGCGCATCGACCAATGCCTGCACCACGGCCATACGGTCCATATCGCGTCCGCCGTAGCGCACGCCATCGCAAGCGATCAGCACCTTGGGCGTGATCTGCTGGAAGCGGTCCAGCACGGCGTTCGTGCCCATGTCGGGCGCGCAAATGCTCCACACCGCGCCGATGCTGACCGTGGCCAGAAAGGCGACCATGGCCTCGGGAATATTGGGCAGGTAGGCCGCTACGCGGTCGCCCGGCTGCACGCCCTGGGCTTGCAGATGCAGCGCCAGCGATGCGGCCTTGCGGCGCAACTCGGGCCAGCTCAGTTCGCGGTGTTCGCCCTGCTCATTGCGGCTGATGACGGCGGCAAAGCCCGCAGCATCGGCAGACGCTACGTGGCGGAACACCTGCTGCGCATAGTTGGCCTGCGCGCCAGGGAACCACACCGCGCCGGGCATCACATTCTTGGCCAATACCGCAGTGTGTGGCGTGGGTGACTGCATACCGAAATAGTCCCACACGCTTTGCCAATAGGCGTCGAGGTCGGTGATGGACCAGTTCCACAACTCGCGGTAGCTCGTGAACTGCAGCCCCCGCTGCGCCTGCAACCAGTCTTGGTACAGGCGGATCTGCGGGATGTATGGTGCGGGGCTGATGTTGTGTGCAGGGGTTGTTGTCTTGGACATGCGGCAAGTGTTGCATGGCACGGCTGCGTTGTGCAACTACGCGGGTGACACCCTCGGCGGCTTCGGAGCGCTTGGACCCGGTGGATGGTTTAATCCATCCACAAAACAGTGGAAGAAGGAACGAACCATGATGAACTTCGGATACAACGGACTGCTGGGCCTGCTGGTGCTAGCAGGCGACATTTGGGCCATCCTCAACATTGCCCAGAGCTCCGCCAGCAACGAGAAGAAACTCATATGGATACTGGTTGTGGTGCTGCTGCCGCTGTTGGGATTGATCCTGTGGTACTTTTTGGGGCCGCGTCAGGGGCGTTCTAGTTGAGGTGAATAGATGCGATCTGGCCCTGCTATGGTTTGCACAGTGCGGTGCCGTTTTCAATTCCATATCACGCTAAGGCTTACATGATTGAACTTGAACAACTCGAAGAAATGTTCGAGAGTATTTCTACCGGCGCAAAGTGGGATATGTGTATGCCAATGTTGTGGGGCTACTTCTTCACCGATCGTGCAAAGGGCAAACTTGAAACGCTCATCCCAATACTGGAGCAGATGGGTTGCCGATTCGTCGATTTGTTCGTGCCACAACTTGACGACGGGGAACAACCTTATTACTTCCTTCACGTCGAGAGAGAAGAGGTTCACACGGCGTCATCGCTTTGTGCGCAAAACGCACACTTCTATGCTCTTGCAGACCAACATGCCATCGACAGCTATGACGGGATGGATGTCGGACCAATCTTGCGTCCAGAGGGTCTTGTTCAGTAGCCCCAAGTGCTATTCGTGAAAGCCCGAACAACCCTAACATGGCGTAACGCGGCCCCCACTCCATTGCGCCGGTTAGCTTTTACGTCAGGCTTCCTTGAGAAATACCAATGCAGAAAGAATCAGAGCAAGAGATTCGCAGAGTTCTACAGGCGGCTTTTGGCACCATACATCTCCACGGAAAGTTGCCACCAAGTGATCACTGCGCAAGGCTGGAAGTCGCGGCGCTTCCTGAGGCATGGGTTCTGATCTATGGTGACTACATGGACTTTTCTTACACCGAGAAGACTCCACCAGACGTACTCATAGATGAAGTTCTTACGCCACTTAAACCCGCACAGATCATCGATTGGTCACCTGGTCGTCTTGCGTGCGTCTAGTACAAGCAGGCAGATGCCGTTTCCCTAGCTAAAGCGATTGATGCATTGCTAAAGGAGCTGTACGGACTGACGGACTACAAATTTGTCGGGTCACTCGAAACTTGGGGGCGCGCATAGGCGTCCTTTGATTTGGCAAAAAAGACAATTTTTGTGGGAGCGCCTAACCCCCTATCGAGAGGACGCCGGGAAATACAGCCGCGTCTCCCGCCCTACTCATGCCCCGCCTTCGCCATCCGCTCACTCTTCCAATACACATCATCCCCCACCGTGCCATCGGTCCGATATCGGTTCAACACACGCGACAGCACGAACATCAAATCCGACAAGCGATTCAGGTACTGCCGCGGCGTATCTTTCAGCGCTTCTTGCCCCTCCAGCGCCACCACGGCGCGCTCGGCGCGGCGGGCTACGGTGCGGCAGATGTGGGCTTGCGCGGCGGCGCGGGTGCCTGCGGGCAGGATGAATTCCTGCAAGCGCGGCAGGTGCTCGTTGTGCTCGGCCAGCGCCTCGTCCAGCGCCAGCACGGCCTCCGGCTTGAGCAGTTCGTAGCCGGGTATGGACAACTCACCGCCCAAGTTGAACAATTGGTGCTGGATCTCCACCAGCACTGTGCGCACGCCTTCGGGCATGGCTTCGCACAGCAGCAGGCCGATGTGGGAATTGAGTTCGTCCACGTCGCCCATGGCGTGCACGCGCAAGCTGTCCTTGGAGACGCGGGTGTTGTCACCCAGGCCGGTGGTGCCGTTGTCTCCGGTGCGGGTGGCGATTTGTGTGAGGCGGTTGCCCATAAGAGTCAGCTCCATGCAAGGACAAAAAAAGTCTCCCATCGTAAACTGGAAGACCATGCTCCGCCGCTCCACGGGTCGCTGCCCCCAGGGAGACATGGTTTGTGTTGAGGCAGCCTTGCGGAGACCCCTGCCCATGAACGCCCCCACACCCCCCCTGCATTTATTGCCGGAAGTGAACCAGCGCCCGGTCCCCGCCGCACTGGTCGAAGCCCTGCAAGCGCTGTTTGGCACGCGCTGCTCCACCGCGCTGGTGGTGCGTGAACAGCATGGGCGCGACGAGTCGTCCTATGACGTGCCGCCGCCGGGCGCTGTCGTGTTTGCACACAGCACGGCCGAAGTGGCCCAGGTCGTGCAACTGGCCGCGCAGTACCAGGTGCCGGTTATTCCCTTTGGTGTCGGCACCTCGCTAGAGGGCCATTTGCTGGCCGTGCAGGGCGGTATCAGCCTGGATGTGAGCCAGATGAACAAGGTGCTGAGCATCAACGCCGAAGACCTGACCGTGACCGTGCAGCCCGGCGTGACGCGCAAGCAACTCAATGAAGAGGTCAAATCCACTGGCCTGTTCTTCCCCATAGACCCCGGTGCCGACGCCACGCTAGGCGGCATGGCCGCCACCCGCGCCAGCGGCACAAATGCCGTGCGCTACGGCACCATGCGCGAGAACGTGCTGGCGCTGGAAGTGGTCACCGCCCAGGGCGAGATCATCCGCACCGGCACCCACGCCAAGAAGTCCAGCGCCGGTTACGACCTGACGCGGCTGATGGTGGGCAGCGAGGGCACGCTGGGCGTGATCACCGAAGTCACCGTTAGGCTCTACCCGCTGCCCGAGGCGGTGATGGCGGCGACGTGCTGCTTTGCGTCGCTGGCCGACGCGGTCAACACCACAATTCAAATCATCCAGCTGGGCGTACCCATTGCCCGCTGCGAGCTGCTGGACTCCACCACCGTGAAGGTGGTCAACCAGCACTCGAAACTGAGCCTGCCCGAGAGCGCCATGCTGCTGATGGAGTTCCACGGCTCACCCGCCGGCGTGCAAGAGCAGGTGGAAACCGTGCAGGCGATTGCGGCCGACAACAATGGCAGCGCCTTTGCCTGGGCCGCCACGCCCGAGGAGCGCACCCGGCTGTGGACGGCGCGGCACAACGCCTACTTTGCCGGCGTGCAATCGCGCCCCGGCTGCAAGGCCATCACCACCGACACCTGCGTGCCGATCTCCGCATTGGCCGATGCGCTGCTGGACTCGGTGACCGAGGCGCAAGAGGCCGGCATCCCCTACTTTTTGGTCGGCCACGTGGGCGATGGCAACTTCCACATGGGCTACCTGATCGACCCCAACATCCCCGCCGAACGCGAGACCGCCGAGCGCCTGAACCACCAGCTGGTGGAGCGCGCCCTCAAGCTGGGCGGCACCTGCACCGGCGAACATGGCATTGGCCTGCACAAGCAGGGCTTTCTGGTGGCCGAGACGGGCATTGGCGCGGTGGACATGATGCGTGCCATCAAGCGGGCGCTGGACCCGCTGAACATCATGAATCCGGGGAAGATCTTTTCGCTGTAGGTTCTGCTACAAGGGCTAGTTTCGCTATTTGCGCCAACGATGGAGCGGATCACTGCGTGGCTGCCGATGGACGCCAAACCGGCACATCCAAAACTAAAACGCTATTATTATGATAGCTAATTGATGATTATTCACGGGGGCTAACGGCACTTTTTTCATATAACTTCTCCGCTAGGACATACCTCCACATTTCCTCCACATTTGTAAACGACAGTCCCCTGTACTGATGCCAAGTTGGCATCCAACAGGAGACTTTCCATGGACTACAGACCCAGCTTCTGGACGATTTTTCAGACCGCCATTGCAGTGGCGGTGCTGGCCCTCAGTGGCTGCGGAGGGGGCGACAGCGCTAGCTCTGGAGACACCGCAACCGTGCAAGCAATGGCGGCGCCCCCAGCGCCACCACCGCCTGGGCCCCTCCCACAACTGGCAGATGCCCGTGCCAACCTGGGCCAGCAGATCTTCAACGACCCCAACCTGTCCGAGCCCCGCGGCACCGCCTGCGTGGCCTGCCACCAGCCCAACCAAGGCTTTGCTGGCAACAACGGCTCGCGTATTGGCGTGGCGCAGGGCAGCCGGCCCGGTGCATTGGGCCTGCGCAACTCTATGACCAACAGCTACCAGGGCTTCACTCCCGCATTTGGTTTCCAGACTGAGGACGGCGAGACCGAGGCCATTGGTGGCCACTTCTGGGATGGCCGTGTGGACACGCTGGCCCAGCAGGCGCTCGGGCCTTTCCTGAATCCCCTGGAGATGAACAACCCCAGCCGCCGTGCCGTGGTGGACAAGATTGCGGCCTCGCGTTATGCGCCGCTGTTCCGCGCGCAGTTTGGCACCAATATTTTCAACGACACCGATGCGGCCTTCACACAGATTGGCGTGGCTATCGAGGCCTTTGAGCGCGCCGCACTGCAGTCCTTTAGCTCCAAGTTTGACGCCATGGTACGCGGGCAGACCACGTTCACCCCCGCCGAGTCGCGCGGCATGGCCTTGTTCATGGACCCGTCGCGCGCCAACTGCGCGGGCTGCCACCTGATGAGCCCCAGCAGCGGCAAGCCTGAAGACTCGATGTTTACCGAGTTCACCTACTACGCCAATGGCATACCGCGCAACACCGCCATCCCCCGCAACGCCGACCCGGCTTTCTTTGACCTGGGCCTGTGCGGACCAGAGCGCACCGCGCTGACCTTACCCGCCGACGTGGTCCCCAGCACCACGGTCAGCAATTTCTGCGGCAAGTTCAAGATGCCAACGCTGCGCAACGTGGCCGAGCGGCCAGCCTTCATGCACAACGGCTTCTTTACCAACCTGGCCGATGTGGTGCGCTTCTATTCCACCCGCAATACCAACCCGCAGCGCTGGTACGGACCCAGTGGTGTGCCCAACGACCTGCCGGCGCAGTACCGCGGCAACATCGAGTCGGTGAAAGCGCCATTCAACCGTGCGCCCACAGCAGGGCCGCTGCTGACGGAGCCCGAGGTGAACGATATCGTCGCTTTCTTGCGCACCCTGTCGGATGGGTTCCGTGCGCCATGAACCACCATCGAGAAACCGAAAGGCCGGGCGGTAGAGCGTTCTGCGCAGGTAAAGGAGGAGCCCGCGCAGCGGGCGGGGGACACGGAGCAGAACGCTTTGCCGCCCGGGCGCCTCGCTAAGATACGTTGATGCGCCCGACCCGCCGACTTCCCTTAGCCCTGCAACTGTCGCTGCTGATCGCATCGGCCGTGGTGCTGGCAGTATTGGTAGTCGGGAGCCTGAGTTTTCTGAACCTGCGCAGCGGCTTCAAAGACTACTTGCAAGTGCGCGACGAAGAACAACTGGAGCGCTTTGTCGCCATGGTGGAGCGCCGCGCCACCACCGACACCGAGTTGCAGTGGCTGCGCCAGGACCCAGACCCCATGCGCGCACTAATGGACGAGTTCAGCGGCCGCCCTCTGCGCGGGCAACGCCCGCCTCCCCGACGCGGACTGGGTGACGAACGCCCTCCACCGCCACGCGCTGAAGACCCGCCACCACCTACTCCACGCGGTCCCGCCGTTGGCGGCAAAGGCAGCCTGGGAGAGCGCATGCTGATCCGCGACGCACAAGGGCAGCGGCTGGCCGGCCGCCTGCAACCACCCAGCGCCCAGCGCACCACCCGGGCCATCAAGGTCAACGGCGTGGAAGTGGCCTTTGTAGACCTGCTGCCAGAACCCGAACCCGAGGGTGTGGACGCCCGCTTTTTGCAGCGCCAGACCAGCCGCTTGGTCTGGGCCGCACTGGGCACCATACTCGCCGCCGTGCTGGCCGCGTGGTGGATGGCGGGCCGCTGGAGTCGCCCGCTGCTGGCCCTGCAAAGCGCCAGCCGCGAGATCGCCCGCGGCCGCCGACCCCAGCCCCTGCAGCCCACCGGTGCACGCGAGATTGCGCAGCTGATGGAAGACGTCAACACCATGACCGCCGAGCTGGCCCGGCTAGAGACCGCACGGCGCGTCTGGATCGCCCAGATCTCGCACGAGCTGCGCACACCACTGTCCGTATTGCGCGGCGAGATGGAAGCCATTGAAGACGGCGCCCGCCAGCCCACGCCCCACGTCATGTCCAGCCTGCTCGACGAGGTGCTGCAGCTCACGCGGCTGGTGGATGACTTGCACACACTGTCGGTGGCCGATGTGGATGGCCTGCGCTGCGACTTCACGCCCGGTGATGCCCATGCCGGGCTGTGGCGCGTGGCCCAGCGCTTTGAGTCCCAGGCGCAGCAGCGCGGGCTGACGCTGCAACTGCCACCTAAAACCGCGCAACCCATCCACGTGGACTGGGACTTTGGCCGTATCGAACAACTGCTGGCCAACCTGCTGACCAATAGCCTGCGCTACACCGACGCGCCGGGCAGCATCGCTGTGGACTGGCACAGCGATGGCCACATCGTCACACTGACCGTGGACGACAGCGCACCCGGCGTCAGCCCCGCAGACCTGCGCGAACTGTTCGAGCCGCTGTTCCGTGGCGACAAGGCGCGCCAGCGGGGTGACCAGCATGGCAGCGGCCTGGGCCTGTCCATTGCGCGATCCGTCGCCCACGCGCACAATGGCACGATCTCGGCCAGTCCGTCGCAGCGCGGAGGTTTGCAACTGACAGTGCGTCTGCCGGTGCAGCCTGAGCTGCTGGCGGACGACCAGAAAGCGGGCAAGGCATGAGCAGCAACACCGCCATCGCATTGACCGCGGCCACAGCGCCCGCGCTGAAACGGCACATTCTGGTCGTCGAAGACGACGCGAAGATCGCCGACATGCTGACCAACTATTTGCACATGCACGGCTTCGAGACCACCGTGTGCGGCAATGGTCTGGACGCGGTTCCCCTGGTGCGCACCTTGGCACCCGCGCTGGTCGTACTGGACCTGATGTTGCCCGGCCAAGATGGCATCGCCGTGTGCGAGCAAGTACGTGCGTTCTCCGGCGTGCCCATCATCATGGTGACCGCCCGCGTCAATGAGATCGACCGGCTGCTAGGGCTGGATACCGGCGCCGACGACTACGTCTGCAAACCCTTTAGCCCGCGCGAGGTGGTGGCGCGCATCAAGGCACTGCTGCGCCGTGCCGAGGGCGCGCTGTCGCAGTCCACGCAGTCTGAGCAACCCAAAACACCGGGCGGCGACACCACGCCAGCACGCAATGCGCTGGTGGCAGACGATGCCAGCCTGAGCATCCGATGGGATGGCCAGTTGCTGCCGCTCACGCCAGTGGAATTCCGCCTGCTGCGCCTGCTGATGTCCCGCCCCGGCCACGTGTTCTCGCGCGCTCGGCTGCTCGACCAATTGCACCAGGACTTGCGCGATGTGAGCGACCGTGTCATCGACAGCCACATCAAGAACCTGCGCCGCAAACTCGATGCAGCGGGGGCGGTGGGGCATAGCGTGGCGTCGGTGTATGGGGTGGGGTATCGGTTTGAGGTGGATTAGACTGCGCCTTGCTGCTTGGGTGACAACCAAAATTGCCGTGCGGCATAGCCTTGGCCATCGACTGTGTAGGCTTGGTCTAGCGTCGCGCCTTCTGTGAAGTCCAGCGACAAAAGCAAGCGCGCCGTCGATGCATTCCAAAGACCCGTGGCAGCCCAAATGCGCTCCCCTGCCCCAATGGCTACGGAGTGCTCTATGACCGCTGCGACGGACTCCCGCGCGTAGCCCTGGCCCCAGTATGCCGGAGACAACCACAGAGAGAGCATGTGCCTGTCGTCTTGTGCCATCAACGCGACTTGCCCAATGCATTGGGCACCTGATTGCAGGTCTATGGCCCAAACACCCGACCGCTCCGACGCATTGACGGCACACGTCCGCTCAAGCCAAGAATACAGCTTACCGTCTCGGTGGAATGCTGACAGCGGCAGTTTGTCCGGAAAACTCGGATGCGATATCGCCTCGGCTACCCGGTCGAAATCGGTCATCTTGGCAGGCCGCAAACAACAGCGCGCGGTACCCAGTGTTGTACAGAACATTCCTAGACTTTCTATGACAGGCCTTTAACCAACAGAACCATCCCGTTGGAGCCCGCCCACGCACGAAAAGGCCGACCCATCTAGGAAAGACATCAGGACTATTTTTTCCTTATCCCACTCGCCTTCTACAACCGTGGGAGCGGCGTCGGCTGCCAGGAGCCGCCCATTGAACTTTGCAAAGACCTTCATGAACGTGGCTTGGAACCTGTCATAGACTTCGCGATTCGTGATGAAATTTGGGGCTAGCGCGTAAACCGTCATTGCGAGTTCTCGTATTTTCTTCAAAGTATTGTCTTACGCTTCGGTCAATGGAGCCACTGCACGCTCCTGCGCCAGCTTGACGAGGGCAACCAGATGCTGGCGCGGGACACGGAAGTGGTGGTGCTGAATTCGCGGTGAATCATGAGAAAGGCTCCTAATTGGATGGGTTGATGGTCTGAAACAAGTGAGCTTTCAGTGTAAAAACCGGCTACTAACAGTGTGTTGTCAGTAGGGATGCGCAGTGTCACACTCACGCCTGCACCACACCCACCCAACATCCGCCCACGATATGAACTTGACACCCGCAGAAACCCAAGTCCTTCGGCAGTCCTGCCACAGTTTTTTGGCGGGCCATTTTCAGCCTACACCGGCTGAAGAATTCGCGGCGATGGCGCAGTGGTGTGTCGACAAAAATATCGCGCATGACGTCTATGGCGAAGGCAGTCTGGTGCAGCAGTTTGAGCAACAGGTCGCTACGCTGCTGGGCATGGAGGCGGCGACCTTCTGCATTACGGGGACCATGGCACAGTCCGTCGCGCTGCGCTTGGCCTGCGCGGGGCGTGACAACCGGCGTGTCGCGCTGCACCCCACCTCGCACATCCTGAAGCACGAGCGCAGCAACTTCCAATTGCTGGACCACTTCCACGCACTGCAGATCGGCGACGCCCTGTGCCCCTGGGCCGTGGCTGACCTCAAAGCGCTCAACGAGCCCATCGCCGCCGCGCAATACGAGTTACCCATGCGCGAGATCGGCGGGCAGTTGCCGACCTGGGAAGCCCTGAACGCCATCAAGGCTTATTGCCGCGAACAGAGCATTCACTTGCACATGGACGGCGCGCGCCTGTGGGAGGCCGCTTGCGGCTTTGGCCAGCGCCTGCAAGACATCGCAACCGGGTTTGATTCGGTGTACGTGTCGTTCTACAAAGGCATGGGCGGCATGGGTGGGTCCATGCTGCTGGGCAGCGCCAGTTTCAACGCACAGGCCAGGCTGTGGATGCAGCGGTTGGGTGGCAATGTGTACCGCCGCTCGCCGTATGTGGTGTCTGCCGCCATGCAGTTCGAGCAACGCCTGGCTGCGATGCCGGCCTGCTTCCAGCGCACGGTGTGGCTGTATGAATTACTGAAGGCCTATCCCCTGCTCACTGCCAACCCGGGCACACCGCACACCAATATGCTGCACCTATATTTGCCGGTGGCTGCGGACACAGCAAACGGCATCCGCAACCGCATTGCAAAGGAACACGGCATCTGGCTGTTCGGCCGGGCGGTAAACGCGGCCCTGCCCGGGCACTGCATGTTTGAGTGGTACGCAGGCGATCAGCTGGTGCAGATGCCAGACGACACGGTGCGCAGCGCAATGGACTTGTTGTCGGACGCCGTGGCAGCGGCTGCGTCTACACCGTTGCGGACTCTTCAGGACCATCCCCCGCCCTGAAACTGTGGCAAACTTTGCGGCCCAACACCCCACTACGAGCAGGAGGTATTTCATGGCTTTGCGCATCAACGATCTCGTCCCCAACTTCACGGCGGAAACCGACCAGGGCTCCATCAATTTTCACGAATGGATTGGTTCCGGCTGGGCCATCCTGTTCTCGCACCCCAAGGATTTCACCCCTGTTTGTACGACCGAATTCGGTGCTGTTGCCCAGTTGGCCAATGAGTGGACCAAGCGGGGCACCAAGGTGATTGGTGTGTCGGTGGACGGCGTGGCCGCGCACCAGAAGTGGAAGGCCGACATTGAAAGTTATTCCGGCGCCAAGGCCGGCTTCCCCATTATTGCGGACGAAGGCCTGGCCGTGTCCAAGGCGTTTGACATGCTGCCGGCCGAGGCCTATCTGCCCGATGGCCGTACCGCAGCAGACACGGCCACCGTGCGCTCGGTATTCATCATCGGGCCGGACAAGAAGCTCAAGCTGTCCATGACCTACCCGATGTCGGTGGGCCGCAATTTTGCCGAGGTGCTGCGGGCACTGGATGCGCT
Organism: Rhodoferax sp.; assembly: GCA_046598245.1. Classification (GTDB taxonomy): domain Bacteria; phylum Pseudomonadota; class Gammaproteobacteria; order Burkholderiales; family Burkholderiaceae_C; genus Allorhodoferax. Next base: position 4,123 of record JBKJJC010000177.1, on the reverse strand, counting down.
GCAACTGACGTTCAACGTGCCCTTGGCCACACCCGCCAATTGGACCGCCGGTCATGATGTCATCGTGGCCCTGTCGCTGAACGATGACCAGGCGCGTGAGAAATACGGCAGCATCGATATCAAGCTGCCTTACCTGCGCACGACCAAGGCACCGAAGTAGGCTGAGCACCGCGACCCTGGACACAATCAAACTTGGCACCGCAAGCTTCCTGCCACGCCGAGTCCTGTCAGCGCCTGATTGCACTTGCGCGCGATTCGCGGTGGCTCATGGAAGCACTGGTTGCTGTACGTAGCTTAGGCCTTGCTTCGTGGTGCATTGGTGCGGGCGCTATCCGCAATCTGGTGTGGGACGATCTTCACGCCAGTATCAGCACCTACCGTCAGCGGCTTGCGCAGAAACGTTACGCGATGCGTTGGCCCAAGGTGCGGATTGTGCCGTGTTGAACCAAAGAAAGGTTCACCGCTGCAAGTAGGGGGTTGGCATAGCCGCTACCCCGTGATCTGGCTGAAATCCACCAGCGCTTCCTGATCACCCGTCATGTACAGGCGCTTGCCAAGGCGCGGGTAGTCGCAGGCGTCTTGCTCCAGCATTTGCCGTGCGGCCAAAAATACCAAGGGTTGCGCGCCGGTGTTGATAAAGGTGTGGGCGGCACCCTTAGGTGCAAATCCCAAAAAGTCTCCGGCCTCTATGGGATAGTTTTTTTCGTCGATGGTCGCGGTCCCGTTGCCGGACAGAATGTAGAAACACTGCTCTTCGTAGAGGTGGCGGTGGTACTCCGTGGACTCCTTGCCGGGCAGTACCGTCATCACGTGCACGCCCAGGTTGCGCAGACCTGTGGCCTCCCCCAGGTTTTTGGCGCTGCGAACGGCGTTGGCATTGACCAGGTGAGTTTTGGTTTGGGCGTCCATGTCGGCGATGGTGGCCGCTTTCAGTAATGCGCTGGGATAGTCCATGGTGGGCTGGCCGGTGGCGCGTTACGCTTACAGCGTAGCCATCTCCGCAATCGCATTCGCCATGTATTCAATCTTTTGCTGCATGTCGGCATCCGTATCGGCAAAGCGTTGGGCGATTTCGGCGAAGCTGTCTTGGATTTCGATGAAGGCGTCCACCATGTCGGGGTCGAAGTGGGCGCCGCGTTCGCTGAAGATGATTTGTACGGCTTTGTCGTGCGGCACGCCGTCTTTGTAGACCTTGCTGGTGATCAGCGCGTCGTACACATCGGCCAACGCGATGATGCGGGCCGACACGGGAATATCGACACCGGCCAGCGCACGGGGGTAGCCGCTACCGTCCCATTTTTCCTGGTGGCACAACACGATGTCTTTGACCATCGCCAGCAGCGGCGACGCGCGGCCCAAGGTGCGTTCGGCCCGCTCGATGGCGGCATGGCCCAGTGTGGTGTGGGTGCGCATGATGCCGATTTCATCCGGCGTCAGGCGCCCGGGTTTGAGCAAAATACGGTCCGGTACACAGACCGAGCCCATGTCATATAACGGGGCGCTGCGGTACAGGGTGTCGATGAAGTCGGGGGTAAGCACCGCCTCAAACGTGGGGTGCTTGCTGAGGGCCTTGGCCAGTACCAGCACGTAGTTTTGCACGCGCAGGATGTGGCTCTCGGAGTCTGCCTCGCGCTGTTCCGCCAACGTGGCCATGGCGAACACCAGCACCTGTTGCGCGTGCTGGACTTCGGTGGCATCGTGGTCAGCGGTGGTGCTGGCGGTGGGGCTTGGGGAAGGCATGTTCAATCTCCTGAATGGCCATTCAGCGGCGCTTGGTATAACCATACCATTTTGCCACCGGGATCGCTACAGTGGGCCGTTGGTTTCACCCCTTGTGCTTCAAACTCCAGGCTGACCAGCCAAGCGCCCGTGCGCAACTCTGCCCGCGCTTTGGCTACGGCGCGCGCCATGCTCTCAGGCCGCTGGAACAGGTAGACCATGTCATACGCAGACCAGTCCGCCGCCCAGATGTCGGCCCGGCGCACCTGCGCCCACGGGCAGCGTAACGCACACAGCCAGCGCAGCGGCCAGCTCCACTCCAGCCCGTGCAGTTGGGCCTGCGGGTAGGCGCGGCGCAGGGCTTTCAGGCCGTGGCCCAGGCCGCAGCCGGCATCCAACACGCGGGCACCGGCGGCCAGCGGTGCGTGCAGGGGCAAGCGGTCTAGCGCCTTTGCAGGCGTGGGGAACAAGGGCGCATCACGCCAGGCATTCAGTGGGTAAACCGCCAGCAGCAGTAGCAGCGGTACCAGCCAGGCCCAGGCCGGCAGGGCTGTCGACCCTAGCGACGTCAAGCTCAACGCCAGCGACAGCGGAAAGCCCGCAGCGATCAGCGCCCTGCGCCACCAAGTATTGCCCAGCAGACTCAAGGCCACGCCCAATGCGGTGGCAGTGCCCAATGCCAGGTGCAGCGTGGCGCCCTGCGCCAGCAGCTGCCGGAACAACAACCAGGCCGCCGCCCAGGTCAGCACGGCGGGTAGCGGCCAAGTTGTCAGGAGCTTGCGCACGGCGTGCAGATGTACCTAGCGGCTGGCACCCGGCGACAAGCGCTCAATCAGGCCATTGAGCTCGTCCAGCGATCCGAACTGGATGACGATTTCGCCCATCTCTTCCATGCGGCCGGCACGCTTGACGCGCTTCTTGACCTGGATCTCGACCTGCGCCATCAGCAGGTCTGACAATTCTTCTTCCACACGTTTGAGGTCGCGCGATTTTTCTTTTTTGGGCTTGGCCGACGCGGTCAGCTCAAACTCGGCCCCCAGTTTCTTGACCAGGCTCTCGGCCTCGCGCACCGACATTTTTTTGCCGGCAATCTGGTTGGCGGCGGTGATCTGCGTGCCGCGCTCTAGCGACAGCAGCGCACGGGCGTGGCCCATGTCCAGGTCGCCGGCCATCAGCATGGTCTGCACCGGCTCGGCCAAATTCAGCAGGCGCAGCAGGTTGCTGGCGGCGCTGCGTGAGCGGCCCACGGCCTGGGCCGCGGTTTCGTGCGTCAGGCCAAATTCCTTGATCAGGCGCTGCAAACCATGCGCTTCTTCCAGCGGGTTCAGGTCTTCGCGCTGCATGTTCTCGATCAGCGCCATGGCGGCCGCAGCCTGGTCGGGCACGTCGCGCACCAGCACCGGCACGCTGTCCAGCCCGGCCAGCTTGGCGGCCCGGAAGCGGCGTTCACCGGCGATGATTTCGTATTTACCCGCGTTCGCGCCGTCGCCCAAGCGGCGAACAAGTATCGGTTGCATGATGCCCTGGGCCTTGATGCTCTCTGCCAGCTCGTACAACGCGCCCTCGTCCATGTGGGTGCGGGGCTGGTATTGACCGGCCACCATGTCGGTCAGCAGCAACGTGCTGGGTGCGCCGGAATTGGCCACGGCCTCTTCTGCCGGTTCGCGGTCTTTGACCTTAGGGCCGAGCAATGCCTCCAGACCCATGCCCAAGCCCTTGGGTTTCTTCGTAACCATAGTTATGTGTTCTCTTTCTTTGGTTCCATGAATAGGTTCAACAGCGCCCTGCCCTCGGGCCAGTCGCCCAGGCCGGAGTCGGCGTTGATGTGGCCCTTGTTGCCGTAGTCGATAAACTGCGAGCCCCAGGCGTCGGCAAGTTGCTGGGCGCGGGCGCGGCTGCAATAGGGGTCGTCCAAGCTGTTGAGCAAAGTGCTGGCAAACGGCAAGCGCTGCAGCACGATGGGCGACCAGCTTTTCAGCGGGGCGCGCAATTCCTCGCGTTCTGCGTCCCCCGGCGCTACCAGCAGTGCGCCGACCACGCGGTGGGTGTTGCGCGAGTGCTGCGCCCAAGCGGCGGTCAACAAACAACCCAGGCTGTGGGCGGCCAGCACGATGGGCCCCGGCGGTGCGGCCAGCACCGCTTCTTCCAACTGCGACATCCAGTCACCGCGCAGCGGTTGCATCCAGTCGTGCTGCTGCACACGCTGGTCGCCGTATAAAACTTCCCAGCGGCTTTGCCAGTGGTCGGGGCCGGAGTTCTGCCAGCCGGGCAGGATGAGGACGTTGGCGGGATTCATTTTGCTATTGTTTTAGTAGTGATGGAGGCTTATTTAACGAGGGCCATAGGCCTATTTTACTAAATCTTGGCGATGCGCTCGACCATCTCCCGGGCAAAAGCGACATAC
>JBKJJC010000138.1:0-7093 GCA_046598245.1 Rhodoferax sp. | reverse complement strand
CACCACGTAGATGATGAACTCGGCAATATACTTGGCATGGTCGTCGATGCGCTCAATCGCCTTGGCCAGGAACAACAGGTCCAGGCTGGGAGAAATCATGCGCGGGTCTTCCATCATGTAGGTGATGAGCTTGCGCACAAAACCGTCAAACTCGGCATCGATCAGGTCGTCTTCCTTCAAAATGGCGACCGCTGCTACAACGTCTAGTCGGGCAAATGCGTCCAGGGCCTTGTTGAGCAGGCCCGAAGCCAGATCAGCCGCTACCCGCAATTCCAAAGACGGTAGTGAGCGCGGCGAACCACTCTGGATGATGGAACGCACCATGCGGGCAATCTTTTCGGCCTCGTCACCGACGCGTTCCAAGTTTGCAGTGGTCTTGGAGATGGCGATCAGCAGGCGCAGGTCGCGTGCCGTCGGCTGGCGCCGCGCAATGATGGATGAGAGATCACGGTCGATCTCAATTTCCATCGCATTCACACGCGCCTCGTTGGCGGTTACCTCGTTGGCAACCTCCACACTGAACTGCGACAACGCGAAGATGGCGCGCCGAATTTGCGACTCCACAAGACCGCCCAACTCCATGACCTGGGATGAGACCGAGGTCAGTTCGCTGTCGAATTGTGTTGATAAGTGTTTGTCCACCATAAATCTCCTACTAATCAGTTGAGGACAGAGTTGAAGATCTGTCCCGCAAAACCATTGAATTAACCGAATCGGCCGGTGATGTAGTCTTCCGTTTCCTTGCGGGTGGGTTTGAAGAACATCTGTTCTGTAGAACCAAACTCCACGAGATCGCCTAAATACATATAAGCCGTGTAGTCACTGCACCGCGCCGCCTGCTGCATGTTGTGGGTGACGATGACCACGGTGTAGTCGTTTTTCAATTCCACAATCAACTCTTCGACCTTGGCGGTAGAAATGGGATCCAGGGCCGAGCATGGCTCATCCAGCAACAGCACCTCGGGCTTGATAGCAATGCCCCGTGCAATGCACAGACGCTGTTGCTGTCCGCCGGACAGACTGGAGCCGCTTTGGTGCAACTTGTCTTTTACCTCGCCCCACAGGGCCGACTTGCGCAAGGCCCACTCGACGCGCTCTTCCATGTCTGTCGCGTTCAGCGATTCGAACAGTTTCACACCAAAGGCGATGTTGTCGAATATGGACATGGGGAACGGGGTCGGCTTCTGAAACACCATGCCCACCTTTGCCCGCAACAGTGCAACGTCTTCCTTGCTGGTCAGCAGGTTTTCGCCGTCCAGCAGGATCTGGCCTTCTGCCCGCTGCTCCGGATACAGCTCAAACATGCGGTTAAAAACCCGCAGCAGCGTCGACTTGCCGCAACCAGACGGGCCAATAAAAGCCGTCACCTTGTTCTCGGGAATTTCCAGATTGATGCTCTTGAGCGCATGAAACTTACCGTAGTAAAAATTCAGATCCTTCGTTGAGATCTTGGTCTTAGTGGGCGCCGACGGTGTGTTTAGCATAGTAGAGATGGATAAGAGGTGTAATTGAGGCCGCCACTTACAGCTTGCTACGTGTCAGCACACGCGCAAGGATGTTAAGCACGAGAACAAACGTAGTGATGATCAAAACGCCTGCCCACGCCAGCTTTTGCCAATTTTCATAAGGGCTCATCGCGAACTTGAAAATGGTCACCGGCAAGCTGGCCATGGGCTCGCTCAAGCTACTGGTCCAGAACTGATTACTCAGTGCCGTAAACAGCAGGGGCGCTGTCTCACCGGCAATGCGGGCCACTGCCAGTAACACACCGGTAATCACACCAGCCCTGGCCGCTTTGAGCGTGATGCTCAGAATGACTTTCCATTTTGGCGCGCCCAGTGCATAGGCGGCCTCACGCAAACCGGCAGGAATCAGTTGCAACATACTCTCGGTGGTTCGAATCACCACCGGAATAACAATCAGCGCCAGCGCCACTATGCCGGCAAAGCCCGAGAAAGACTTAAACCGAGAGACCACCACGGCGTACACAAACAAGCCGATGACGATGCTGGGGGCGGACAACAAAATGTCGTTCACAAAACGGGTGGTCGATGCCAATACGCTCTTGGTATCAAACTCAGCCAGGTAAATTCCGGCCATCACGCCAATGGGCGTGCCAACACAAGTCGCAAGAAACACCATCAAGAAAGAGCCGTAGAGGGCATTCGCAAGTCCTCCCTCGTCGTTGGGCGGCGGCGTCATCTGCGAGAAGGTTGCCCAGTTCAGGCCACCAAGGCCCAAACGCAACGTCTCCCACAGAATCCAGAACAACCAGAACAATCCGAACGCCATAGCCGAGAGGGCTAATAACGTAGCCAATTGGTTGACCCGCTTACGGCTGGCAAATTTGGCAGCCCGTGCGGAGTGGATTGCAGCAGCGGTGGTCATGTTTTGGTTCCTTCCGCTTTGCGCAGCTGCGACAGCAACAATTTGGACAACGACAGAATGACAAAGGTGATGAAAAACAGCACGAGACCCAGATACATCAGCGCGGCTTGGTGCAGACCCTCCCCTGCTTCGGCAAATTCATTCGCCAAAGCAGAAGTAATGCTGTTGGCTGCCTGGAACAAGCTCAAAGAATCGAGTTGGTTGAAATTGCCGATGACAAAGGTAACGGCCATCGTTTCACCGATGGCGCGACCCAGACCCAGCATGATGCCGCCGATAACACCGGCCTTGGTGTAAGGCAAAACGACTTTGCTCACAACTTCCCAGGTGGTGGCGCCAAGGCCGTAGGCAGACTCTTTGAGCAAGGGAGGGGTCACTTCGAAAACATCCCGCATGACCGCAGAGATAAACGGGATCACCATGATCGCCAGAATGATGCCAGCAGACAAAATGCCGATGCCCACTGGGGGGCCTGAGACCAAGGCACCCAAATACGGCACACCGTCAAACGCCGCCTGCAGCGGCTGTTGCACATAAGTGGCCAGCACTGGGCCAAATACCAACAGGCCCCACATGCCGTAAACAATAGAAGGTACTGCGGCCAATAGCTCAATGGCGGTGCCCAAGGGGCGCTTGAGCCAGGCGGGCGACAATTCTGTCAAAAACAATGCGATGCCAAAGCTGACCGGCACGGCAATCAGCAGTGCGATAAACGAGGTAGCCAAGGTACCGTAAATCATGACCAAACCACCGTATTCGTCCTGCACGGGGTCCCAGACGGTATTGGTCAAAAAAGAAAAACCATACTTCGATATCGCCGGCCAGGCACTCATGGTGAGTGTCACCAAAATGGCCAACAACAGCATCAACGTGCCGATGGCAGCACCTTTAGCAGCCCAACCGAAAATTCGGTCAGCCATGGGGCCCGAGCGGGCTTTCTTTTTGGGAGGTGGGTGAGACATGGCGCGAAGAGGCGTTTTGGCGATTGAAGGGGTAGGAAAATCACCCTGGACCACGGTGGAAGACATGATGATTTCCCGTCCTAATGTTACTGCCTTATGTCCAATTATTTGAACGCAACCGGCTTACCGGATGCATCCTTGATCTCGCCCCAGGCCTTTTGAATGGATGCAACCACTGCTGGAGGCATTGGCACGTAGTCCAGATCGGCAGCAGACTTGGCACCGTTGCTGTAGGCCCAGTTGAAGAACTTCAAGCTCTCGGTCGCATTGGCGGGTTTGTCTTGCTTCAGGTGCATCAAGATAAAAGTAGCGCCGGAAATGGGCCAAGCATCCTTGCCGGGCTGATTCGTCAAGATCTGGTAGAAAGATTTACTCCAATCCGCTCCGGCAGCTGCAGCCTTGAAAGTCTCATCATCAGGCTTCACGAAGTTGCCTGCAGAGTTTTGCATGACAGCGTAGTTCAGCTTGTTTTGCTTCACGTAGGAGTACTCAACATAACCCAGGGAGTTGGGCAAACGGGCCACAAACGCGGCAACGCCTTCGTTACCCTTGCCACCGGCGCCCACTGGCCAATTGACAGCTGTGCCCTCGCCCACTTTGGCTTTCCACTCAGCGTTGACCTTGCTCAGGTAGTTTGTAAAGATGAAAGTGGTGCCGGAGCCGTCTGCGCGGCGCACTTGGGCGATCGCTGCATCAGGTAATGCCAATGTGGGGTTCAAAGCCTTTAGCGCTGGGTCATTCCAGCGAGAGATTTTGCCCAGGTAAATATCACCCAGAACTTGGCCGTTCAATTTCATAGAACCTGGCTCTATACCCTTGACGTTGATCACCGGAACCACGCCACCCAGCACGGTTGGGAATTGCATCTGCCCCTTGGTCTTCAGAACTTCGTCCGTCAAAGGCGCATCTGAGGCACCAAAATCGACGGTTTTAGAGTCGATTTGCTTGATACCACCGCCGGAACCGATGGACTGGTAGTTCACTTTTACACCCGTTGCCTTGTTGTACTCAGCAGCCCATTTGGAGTAGATCGGCGCGGGAAAGGACGCACCTGCACCGGTAATTTCTTGGGCGCCAGCGATGCCAGAAAAGCCCAATGTAGAAGCTACGGCCAAAGACAGCAGCGGTAATTTAGAACGAATTTGCATGAGATACCCTTAGGTGTTGATTAAGCGATCTTTGGACTTTAAGTATCTTTTATGACAGTACTGTGACGAACAATGGCTTCTTCAAATTCCGCTACTGAATGCCGCCGACCCTGCGATTTGCCGATTTTTGTCACGGTTTTGTAACACAAAGTACATACGCTCGTGGTTTTTCAACAGGAGCTGCCATGCTATCTACTTCCGCTTTTGCAACCGCAACCCGCCGTACTGCTATGGCCGCCGCTTTGGTGGTCTTGGTGTCGGGTTGTGCCACCGTATCCGCCCCTGTCACCGTGGCCGACACCATTGCCGCCAACCCCGCGCTGAGCACCCTGAACGGTCTCATTCAAACGGCTGGCCTGACTGACACCCTCAAAGGCGCTGGCCCTTTCACCGTGTTTGCCCCGACCAATGACGCTTTCAAGGCCGTACCCGCTAAAACCCTCGAATCATTGGGCAAAGACCCAGTGGCTCTCAAAGGCGTTTTGACCTACCACGTAGTCGCCGCCAAAGCGATGGCTACAGATGTGAAAAATGGCAAGGTCAAAACCGTGAACGGCGCAGATGTCGAACTCAGCAAGGCCGGAGACTTTGTGACCGTTGGTGAAGGCGCCATCGTGACCAAGGCCGACATGGTCGCCAGCAACGGCGTAGTGCACGTAATCGACGCAGTGCTTCTTCCACCCGTGAAGAAGTAAAACCAACGCTCCGGTGGCCCCTGGCCACCTGTTTTTCAATCAAATGAGGCTCTAGCCCCCGTAGGTATTGCCTCAATAGCTATTATTTTTATAGTGTGGTGGGCGCTTGTCCGCCACATCTTCTCTTTTTTGGCCAAGGACTCCCGCCATGCCTTTCCCACAAAACCCCCATCGCCGCGCTGTGTTGCGCACATTGACAGGCCTCAGTCTCGCCGCAGCTGCGCCCCTTTGGGCTCAGCCGTCCAAGAGCACACGTGGCATTACTGTCGCGCAAATCGCCGACATGTCCACCAACCAGATCGATGTATCGAAGGACTTTTTGGTCGGCTCACGCGCTGCCTGGCAGGAAATCAACAGCCGTGGTGGCCTGCAGGGCAACGCCGTTAAACACCTGGTGATTGAAGTGGACGGCACCGCAGCCAGCCTGCGCGCGGCAGTGGATTCACTAAAAAGTGTGCCCCAATGCGTGGCACTCTTCGGCTCGTCTGGCGACCGGGCCGCCACCGAACTGGTAGGCATGCTGGGTCGGGAGCTACCGGAACTGCCCCACGTCGCACCTTGGCTGCAGAATGTTGAAGCGGTCACCGCGCCCAACACTTTCACGATTTTTGCGTCGCGCCAGGAGCAGATCGCCCATGCCATCAAATCGCTGTCGGTTATGGGCATCACCCAAGTGGGGGCGGTCTATGGTTCGGCCGCAGAGCATGCCGCCTACAAGACAGACCTTCAACAGGTGGCCCAGGCGCTCAACCTCTCCATCGTCTCGTACACCACCCCCGGTGATCTGCGGGATCTGGCTTTGTCACTGAAGGCAGACAGCCCGCGCATCTTGCTGTTCGTCGGTGGCACCCCCGAGCTGGTGCGTTTCTCACAGGGCATAGAAAAGCAAGCAGTGCAGCGTTATATCGTTGCGATGTCAGACGTAAACCTGCAAAGCATCCAACAAATGGGTATGTCGCGTTTTACGCCCATGATCGCCACCCAGGTCGTGCCCATGGTGAATGCCAGCTTGCCGATTGTCAAAGCCTACCGCGCCGCATTGGGCCGCTTCTTTGATGAGCCGCCCACGCCCCTTAGCCTGGCAGGGTACATGGCCGCACGCTACACCTACGAAGTGCTGCAAAACGTGGACGTAACCCTCAACCGCACCAACGCCTTGCAGGCTTTTGCGCGCCGCAGCGCGGTCGACCTGGGTGGTTTTCGCATTGCTCCGGACAGCCGCACCCGTGGCACGGCCTATGTCACCCAAAGCATGATTGCGGCCGACGGTCGGCTCGTCGGCTAAGGCCCGCGTCTACGCTCGGCGCTTAAGAAGCCGATCGCGTGCCCGGTGCTATGCTCTGGCGATCGCTCCATTCTTTACCGAACAATATTGATGCACATGGGAAATCGCCTGGCCGCCGTGGACTTAGGGTCCAACAGTTTTAGGCTCGAAATCGGGCGCGTGGAGCATGGCAGTTTTGTGCGTACTGAGTACATCAAAGAAACCGTGCGCCAGGGCGGCGGTCTAGACGATGAGCGCAACCTGACACCCCAAGCCATGCAGGCTGGCTGGGATTGCCTAGCCCGCTACGGCACGCACCTCACCGGGCTTGTAGCCCGCCAACCGCTCGCCGAAGCGGGCTAGGCAATCCCAGCCACTTTGCATGGCCTGGGGCGTTAGGTTGCGGTCATCATCCAGTCCACCGCCTTGACGCACGGTTTCTTTCAGATACTCAGTGCGAATAAAACTCCCATGCTCCTCGCGCCCGATTTCGAGTCTAAAACTGTTGGAACCCAAATCCACGGCGGCAAGGCGATTTCCCACGAGCATTGGTATTTTTCGGTTGAGGATGAAAGGATCGCCCGAGCATAGCACCGGCCCCGGGACTGATGTCGTAGTGGCCTTGGTTCATTTGCT
>JBKJJC010000292.1:0-3475 GCA_046598245.1 Rhodoferax sp. | reverse complement strand
GTTCTTTGGCGAGGAAGGCACCACCAACGGCGCGCACAACGACATCACCCGCGTGACGAAATTGCTGCACCATGCGGTGGGGGAAATGGGTATGTACCGCAAAACCCGCCTGAACTTTGGCGCACTCAACCGTGACAGTGATGGCGGTGATCGCCAGGTAGATGAGGAAACGCGCACCATCATGGAAGCCCAGAGCGAGCGCCTGTACCTGGAGACCAAGGCCGTGCTGGCCCGGCTTAAACCCTTGACCGAGCATCTGGTCGGCAAACTCCTGGAGGCTAGCGAGATCAGCCTGAGTGAGGCTTTGGTCGAAATCCGCAGCTTCGAGTCGCAAATTGCCCACTAGCAACGGGTTGGGTGCTGTGGCGGAATCTGCGCATATGTTTGCTGCCATACCGACCGCTCCGTCCATGCGCGGTGCAATGGAGGTCTGAGACCCGTGCAATCACACGCGCGTTTCGGTTCTTGAACTTTTTTCAACTTTCATAAAAGAGGCTCTATATGAGAAGCATTGTTTACATCGTCGGTTTGATTGTCATTGTTCTCGCAATCTTGTCATTTTTTGGATTGCGATAAGACCCATCTATCCGTGAAATTCATTGGGCTGGCTTTGACGCCATCCCGATGGATTGGAGTTTTCTCAGGGTTCTGGGCACCGGTCAGGAGTAATCAATATGCTTTTAAGTACCAAAGGGCGCTTTGCAGTTATGGCGATGATTGACGTTGCTTTGCAGGGAAACTCCGGGCCGGTACCGCTGAATGACATTGCATTGCGCCAGCATGTTTCGTTGTCTTACCTGGAACAGTTGTTTAGCAAGTTGCGCCTGAAGGGACTGGTCACCAGCATCCGCGGTCCGGGGGGCGGTTATGCGCTGGGCGGCTGCATGGAAGGCATCACGGTGGCAGACATCCTCCGTGCGGTTGAAGATGGGCCCACCGGTACCAAACACCACGTCGCTTCATCCGTGCAAGAAATGACTCAGGATCTGTGGGACGCCATGAACGCCAAGGTGCTCCATTTCACGCAGTCGGTCACATTGCAGAGTTTGGTGCTCGACCAGTTGGCCATCGGGCTCGAGAATGGGCAAAAACAGGTGCCAAACCGAGGGGTGTTCAAGAGAACTTTACAGCCATCCCCAAGTCCCAATGTGCCCAACTCGGTGTTTGCATTGGGTCGGACTTCACCAACACATAGGTAAACCCTAGCAAAGCGTTCGTTCTACCGGTATTGCTGTCTTCGACGACCCGCACATTGCGCGCGCCCCAGACAATCCAAGGATCAAGTTACTATACTATTTATAGCAACAAACGCTTATTTTACGGGTGCTAGAGGCCAATTTGACTCTCAACCTCATTGGCCAGCACCTGCACTGTAATCCTGTGCCTTGGCCCGTTCAATGGCGTGACTAACCTGCAGGCGGGCCGCTCGGCTGTCCTGCGAATCCAGGGTGCACTGGTAGTCACTCAAGGCTAGGGAGGTTTCTTCTAGCGCGTTACGCAATTCACACAGACGCTGAACCAGGCAGGCAAGGTCCGGGTGCAGGGGTTTTGGCTGCTGATCATGGTCCATATTCCTGTACCCCCCAGACTGGTGTTGCTACATACCCAAGGACTTCAACAACTCGTCCTGGTCGGTGTTCGATTCGGGCGCTTGGGCGGTTGCGTTTTGCCCAGCTGCTGCGGCCTGGGCGTGCACCTCGTCCGGTGAAAGTTCTTGGACTTCAAAGTCATGCAGCTTGATGAACTCTGTGCGGTCTATCGCCAGCTCCAAATAGAAGATGTTGTTTTTTCCGGTGTAGAAGGTCACGCGGCGGGACTCGGGTTTGTCCAACTGGGTGTCCACACTCAGCACCACCTGTTTGTTGAGCACCAGCATCTTGGGCTGGTTCTGTGTGATGTTGGTTTGCAGTTCGCGGCGCACCTTGCCAGTGAAATCGCCGACGATCTGGTTCATCAGTTCACCCATGATGTTGCCCACTTCGTCAGAGGTGTGGGCACTGGCCAATTCGCTCTTGGGCATGCCCATGTTGATCATGTAGCTCTCGTACAGTTCCATGGCCGTGGCGGCGGAAAAATTGAGCACCACCAGGCCAGAGAAGCCCCCGTCAAACAGGACGAAACAACCAATGTCGGGCTTGAGGCAGGTCTTGGTGATGCGCTGGACCATGCCGGAGTAGTGGATCTCGGACGTGGTGGCCACCGTCAGCACCCGGGTCACCGAATTGCACAGACTGGTCAGAATGTCTTCTGTCCCATACACCACAGTCGATTCTTGCCAAGTTTTGTGGACCATAACGTACCTCGGTAACCAAAAAGCTGACTGTACAACGGGTATGGGTTAAGCGCTAGGAAACACGACAGGGCCGGGTGAAAAATGCGACAGCGTATCCGTCAGGCAGACTGCTTCAGCAAGAACGCCACAAACGCCCGCACCTTGGCCGACAGATGGCGGTTCTGCGGGTACAAGACGGAGAATGGCCGCGAGCGCCCACCAAAGGCCTGCATCACCTCCACCAGTTCGCCACTGTGCACGTGGCGCTGCGCCACAAAATGGTAGGCCTGCAGTACGCCGCCTCCGCCCACTGCGTAAGACATGCAGCCCAGCACATCCCCTTGCATGCTGACGCGGCTCTGCACAGCCAGATTGACGTCTTGCCCGTCTTGGCGAAAAACCCAGGGCAGACCACGACCGGTGCTAGGCATCACAAATTCGATGCAGTCATGGTCTTGCAACTGCTGTGGCGTTTGCGGGGTGCCGCGGCGTGCCAGATACTGCGGCGCGGCAAAGATGCCGAAACTTGCGTCTTGCAGTTTGCGCGCCACCAGACGGGAGTCGCTGGGCACGCCGCCCCGTATGGCCAGGTCGTAGCCATCTTCAACGAAATCGATATTGCGGTTGCTGAGGTCCATCTCAACCTTGACTTTGGGATACTGGGCCATGAACTGCTGCAGCACCGGCAACACCCGGTAATGCCCGTAGGTGGTGGGCATGGAAATACGCAGCAGGCCCGAAGGCTCGGCCTGGCTCCCATTAATGGCCCGCTCAGCACTCTCGATTTGCGACAGCGCTTGTCGGCACTGCTCGAAGTAGGCACGGCCTTCTTCGGTCAGGCGCATCAGGCGCGTGGTGCGGGTGAACAGCTTGGCGCCCAGCCGTTCTTCCAGCCGACCCACAGAACGGCTGACCGCCGCCGCCGTGACGCCCAGGGCCTGCGCAGCTGCGGTAAAGCCTTGCAGCTCTGCGGCCTTACAAAACATCTCAATGCTGCCCAACTGCACGGGGTCAAAACTGCGGCTCATAGTTACGCCATGTAATTAGTGAATGGTTATTTTGGCAGTTTATCTATTGCGTGGGAATCAATACAGTTCACCCATCACCACAAACTTTTGAATGGACACAGACACACATGAACACGCCAAAACGCATTTTGATGATTGCCACATCCAACACCGTGATGGGCGCCAGCGGCAAGCC
>JBKJJC010000150.1:0-3095 GCA_046598245.1 Rhodoferax sp. | reverse complement strand
CAAAGCCTGGCGCTTGGCGGCTTTGCCTGGCAAAGGCAACCAGTCTGGCAAGGTGAACAGGCGAAACATCTCTTTGAAGGCGGTGGCCGATAAGGTTTGCGTGGCACCAATGGCGGCCAAGGACTCCTGCTGTGCCGAACGGCTAAACAGGGTGCGCAGGATCACATCCATGGCAACGCGGCTCCACAGCGCATCCATTGGCACCAGCGCGTGGGGCTGGTTGTCGGGCAGCAGCTTGTCGAACGCCTCCTGCGCGGCAGATGTCATCAGCTCTGCATAACCCGCGACCTGTTTGGGTGTGAAGGCGGCCATCAGCATGCGACGCTGGCGCTGCCAGGTGGCCCCTTCGGTGACCAGCACACTTTGGCCAAAGACCTGGGCGAACACCTCAATGCCACGTTCCCACCGAATATGGGCATCTGCATGGGTGACCAGGGCCTCGCGCGCCAACTCGGGCGACATCAAATCCCAGGCATGTTCATTGCCCAGGCGCATGTAGCTGATGTCGCCATGGGTGCGCTGCAGCTGGGTGACAAAACCCAGGTAGTCGCGTTTCATGGCCGACAGCAGGGGCAAGCCCCACCAGCGGGATACCGGGCCAGGTGGGTGTTGGCTGCGGGCGGATGCACGGGAGGGTGTGGACGTAGGGGTGGGATTGGGAGTGGAGGAAGTAATAGCGTTCATGCGTGGCATTGTGTTGCGCCAACCGGGCAACTGTATTGAACGATTGCGACATGGCGCCGTCTCCGTGCTGGCGCATGCAGCCACTTACACTGCGGGCCATGGCAAGCCCCAGCACCAACACCATTGCGTTTGATCCGACCCTGTGGCCCAGCGGCACGTTGTGGCAGCCACGTGCATCGCTGTCGGCCTGCATCCGTGCCAGCATGGTGCGCAATACCCTAGGCGCGGACCATACAGACGCCCAGCGGGTGAACCACTTTCCGGCCTCACCGATGTGCAGCCTGAGCTGGTGGTTCACGGGCAGCAGCGAATGCCTGGCTACACCACCGGACCGCGTGGCCGAAGGCGATATCGCCGAACGCAACCCCATGCCGGGACGGTGGGTGTTGTGTGGACCGCAAACGCAGCCTGTCTCTACTTGGTGCCCTGGCCCCGCGCACTCCATGATGGTCTTGATGATGCCGGACGCCTTGCATGCCTTGACGGGTCTGCAGGTGCCCGATTTGATAGACCAGTTTTTCGACGCCAGCGTTGTGTTGCCGCCCGATTGGTCGCCCATGCTCCTGCAGGTGCAAGACGCGACGGATGATGCGCAACGCTTGCAAGTGTTGGAGGATTTTCTGGAGCCGCGTTGGCAGCAGTGCAGGCCCAGCCAACCCTTGGCTAAACAGCGTTATTCGGATTGGGTGGCGCACCTGGCGCTGCGAGCGGCTGTGTCGGCACCGGGGCGCAGCCTGCGGCAGCTGGAACGGCGCATCAAGCAGTGGTCTGGTTTGCCGCTGCGCGAACTGCGGGTGATGGGCCGGTCTGAAGAAGCGTTTTTCGCAACCGCCGCATTGGCCACGCAGGCCACAGCCAAGCTCGACTGGGCGCAGATCGCCGCCGACACCGGTTACTCCGACCAATCCCACCTGATCCGCACCACGCGGCGCATCACCGGCTTTACGCCGGACGCGCTGGGTAAAGGCATACAGCAGCAGGAGAGCTTCTGGGCTTATCGGTTGTGGATGTAGCCGTCGCTGTCCGGGGCCAGCGCGGCCAGCAGGGCCTCACCCCAGGTCCAGGGGCCGACCAGGGTCAGCGTCAGCGTGGTCCAGTCGCCTTCGGTTTGGGTATGTTGGTCCGCATCCCACACGCCACCTTCTTCGAGCGGGCCACGCTGGCCTGGGCTGTGGGCTTGCGCCCAGGCCAGCACGGCCTGTACCTCAGCCCGCAGGGCCGGCAACTGCGGCGCGCGCACGCTGGCCATGGCCTCCCAGCTGCCATTGCCTTCGCCGTCGTCGCTGGCGTCAAACATCAGGTACTGCAGGGACATACGCCTTAGCGAAACAAGGGCAGCAGGCCCACCAGCAGCAGGGCGACCAACAGGGCCGCCAGTGCCAGTCGCACTGCAAAGGGCCGATTTTTGAAAGCACTCCAGGCCAGCGCCTGGTCATCGACCAGGTTGGCAGGCGGCAATCGGGACAACACCGCGCGCTCGAACAGGCCCATGTCAAACATGGCCTCACCCAGTTGGGTATGCCGGGACACCAGGCGAAAGCGGACGACCTTGGCTCCCATCAGCAGCGCGTTCGCAGAGGCTTTGACCTCTTGCAGCGGGGCTGCGTATACGAGCTTGCCACCTTTGAACCAGCCCAACCGGCGCTCGGTCACCCGCAGCTCCGCGCTTTGCCATAGATCGCGCCAGACCAGCCAGATGCTGACACAGGGCACGGCCAGGCCGATCAGGAACACGGGCAGCATCTTCCAGTTCCCGAAAACCTTGTTCGGATGGTCGTGTGTGAACAAGGGCCACGCGATGACCAAAAGCCCTGCAACAATAGTTATCACCGGCAGCAAGCCCATGAGGATCATCTGCTTGCGCACGGCTTTGCGAAAGGCAACGGTCTGCTGCAACACCACCGGAAACTGCAACGCGCTACCGGTTGTGGCTGTGGTGGCATAGGCTTGGGCCAGGTCCGCCAATGCGGCCTTCGCCGTGTTGTCAAACTGCCCAGGGCGTTTGGGCTTTTGGCCAAACAGCCACCCCAGCACCAAGCCCAGCGCAATGACGGTGCCACCGCCCGCCATGGCGCAGGTTCTCCACAGCGCACCCTGCTGCGCACGCTCTTGCAGGGTTGCCAGCTCGCCCTGGAAGGCGGCATCGCCAAACGTCCCCAGGTTTTTACCGCGCACGTCGACACGGTGCAGCGTGACTTGGGTGTAGTCGGCCACCAGGGCCGTATGACCCAGTGCGTCGATGACCAATGGGTCGGTGTTGTCGGCCAGAGCAGCCCGTGCCACGGGGAGCCTGTTGGCGTCGAAGACCAGCACGTCCCCATCGCGCTGGCGCTGTTTCACCGCCAGCATCCAGACCGTGCCTTCTGGGCCAAACGCCACGTCCGTGACCTTGCCGCGGCCCGGTCGTGCCT
>JBKJJC010000178.1:0-16612 GCA_046598245.1 Rhodoferax sp. | reverse complement strand
CGACCTGCAGCTTGAAGCTGGTGTCGAATACTCTTCTGGATTTCTGGTTGCTCACGTTTATGCCATTTCGGTTTTAACAACCTATCGGGCTGTCTGTTTTTATTAGACCACCACAGTTCGGTGCCATCGCGTGGTACATGGGCAACAAGGGTGTTCGCACCATGTCGCTGCATGAGGCCAGCGTTGTCGCGCTGGCTACTGGTGCTTTTTTCGGGATCACCGTCGCCTGGTTTGCTCGCCGCCTCGCCCGCAAGCATGGGCTGGGCACTTGGTATGATTTTGGCAACAAAACTTGACTGTAGCCCCCGTACAACATAGTTATAATGCTATATATTTTGTAGCAAAAAACATGTCAATCCCAGCATGAATCGCAATATCGTTTTTGCTCTGATGGCTGCGGCCCTGTTTGGGGCTAGCACACCCTTTGCCAAACTGCTGGTTGGGAATATGCCGCCGGTCCTTCTGGCTGGATTGCTGTATCTGGGCAGTGGGCTGGGGTTGGTGGTCATCCGCCTGGTGCGGGACCGGGGTTGGCAAGCGTCCGGGTTGACCCGTGCTGAGTGGCCCTGGCTGTTGGGTGCCATCTTTTTTGGTGGGGTGGCGGGCCCGGTCGCCCTGATGTTTGGCTTGATGACGACCAGTGGCTCCAGCGCGTCTTTGCTGCTGAATCTGGAGGCCGTGTTAACCGCTGCCATCGCCTGGGTGGTCTTCAAGGAGAATGCCGACAAGCGCATTGTGTTGGGCATGGTTGCCATCGTGGCCGGTGGTCTGGTGCTGTCCTGGCCCGAACAGAGCACCCGGTCCTTCAACTGGACAGGGCCTTTGCTGGTATGTATCGCCTGCCTGTGTTGGGCCATTGACAATAATTTGACGCGCAAGGTGTCTACGTCGGATGCACTGTTCATCGCCAGCACCAAGGGCGTTTCGGCCGGGTTAGTCAATACGCTGCTGGCGTTGGGTCTGGGGGCTACGTTGCCCAGCGCCGCCACCACGTTGGAAACGATGGCCCTGGGTTTGTTTGGCTATGGCTTCAGCCTGGTGTTGTTCGTATTGGCGCTGCGAGGGTTGGGGACGGCGCGCACAGGCGCTTACTTTTCCACTGCGCCATTTGTTGGCGCATTGATTGCGTTGCTGGTGTTTGGCGAATCCGTCGGGGTCCAGTTCTGGCTAGCGTTACTGTTGATGGGAATTGGCGTTTGGCTGCACATGACAGAAAAGCACACACACGAACACGATCACGGCCCCCTCGATTTCGAGCACACCCACACGCATGCCGAAATCCGGCACAGCCACCCACACTTTCCCGATGTTCACCATCGGCATGGGCATTGATTAAGGGGACTGAAGGCATTGCATGGAGTGTGTGCTCTGCAGTGACGGGGTCTTACATCGAGCCGTGTTTGTGGACATCCCTCATCAGCAACATGTCTTTAATGCGGGTGTTGCGCGGTGTGTCAAACCCCACCGTGCCGGACCAAGCTGCACGGGGATTGTCAAATGTGCCAAACACCATGTCCCAGATGGGTAAGTCACTGTAGTTGCGCGTCTGGCTGTTGCGGGCATGGTGCAGCACATGCGACTCCGGCCGGGGGATGATGTAGCCCAACCAGTGTGGTGTGTGGATGTTCAAGTGCTGCCACATGCTCAACAGCGCGCTGGCCAGTGCCACCGCAGATGCAGCCATGGGTGTGAGGCCCAGCAAGAAAACGCTGACGGTGGTGCCCAGTGCAACTTTCAGCAGCACCTCGACCGGGTGGGTGAAGTAGGCGCCCGCCATATCCACGCGCTGCGCGCTGTGGTGCAACTGGTGTGCAGCGCGCCACAACCAGTCAAACCGGTGTTCGGCCCGGTGCAACCAGTAGCCAAAGAAACTAGTGACCAAAAGCCCAACGGGAATGCCCCACAGGCCCAGCGCGCTCAAATTCAGCACAGCCTGGGCATGGAACCAGTCCAATGGCAGCAGCAGGGGCGCCAGTGAGCCGACCACCAGCACCATGGCAAAGAACATCAAACCCGTGCGCCGCCAGCGCTGGACGGGCTCGAACTGCCGCGCCGCGTAGCGGGATTCGATGCCGAGCAAGAGTAAAAAGATCACCGGTATGGCGAGGCCTAAGAGTTTTTCGGGTTGCATGACAGTCTCCTATTGGTAAGTAGGTTGGTTAAGTAGTTGTGTGCTTATGTGCACCGATATGCATTCATAGCGGTAAAAAAAAGACCACCAATAATCAGCGGCCAGGTCCGGCGCAGCACAGTGGCACCAGGGTGCGCATCAGGCCCACGATCTTCTCCATGCGCGACGCGATGGCAGGGCCGTCAATCTCGTAAAACGTGTGCCGTCCTTCGGTCTGCGCATGTAACACGCCTGCGCGTTCCAGGGTTTGCAGGTGCCGCGCAATGACCGATCGGTCTTGCGGCATGGCCTCGGCAATGGTGGCAATGTCGGACCGGCCCAGCAACACCAGTTGGCGAAAGATCGCCAGGCGCGCGGGCTCGCACAGCGCGCGGAAGAACTCAGCGTCCAGTATTTCGACGCAGGCGTCGGCAGCTTGGGTGCGGGTGGTGATGGCTTGCATGGTTAGGAGTATATGTGCACATTCATGCACATGTCAACAGCCCAACCTGCACGTTCAAACTTTTCATGGGGCTATGCACGGAGGATTAATTCAATCTAACAAAAGTTAGAATGTAAGCCATGAACAACCGTGCCCTCAAAGACCTTTTGTACGAACAGGTGTCCCGCGTGGGCAAGGCCCTATCCAGCCCCAAGCGGTTGGAGATACTGGAGATGCTGGCCCAAGGCGAGAAGGCGGTTGAAACCATCACCGCCGAAGTCGGCATCGACAACAAGCTCGCCAGTGCGCACCTGAAGGCGCTGAAAGAGGCCCGCCTGGTGCAGACCCGCCGCGATGGCAAGCGTATTTATTACAAGCTGAGCGGCGCCGATGTTGCGCAGCTGGGTGTTTCGCTGCGCCAGGTGGCCGAAGAGCACTTGGTGGAGTTGCAGCTGGCGGTGCAGAAGATGGTGGCGGACCCGGACCGTATGGTGCGTGTGGGGCGCAAGGAGTTAATGGCCCAGGCCAAGCGCGGAGAGGTCATCGTGCTGGATGTGCGCCCGCAGAGCGAGTTTGACACCGCCCATCTGCCCCACGCGCGCTCCATACCCTTGTCGGAGCTCGTACAACGCATTGCGGAGCTTCCTCGCGATGCGGACATCGTGGCCTACTGCCGAGGCCCGTATTGCCTGATGTCGGACGAGGCGGTCAAGCTGCTGCAAGCCAGTGGTTACCGCGCACGCAAGACCAGCGACGGTATTAGCGAGTGGCTAGCGGCGGGTTTGCCCCTGGCAAAGCACTGAGTTGGGTCGCAACACGCCACTGTCTGCTACTCTGAAATCCCTCGTCAACCGTAGGAGGCAATCTTGCAAAACTCGATCCATCTCGCAGTTGCTGCCGCCTTGCACCCCTGACTAGCGCTTACATTTTTTTACCAATAAATGATTGGGTAGACAAAATCGATGGGGAGACAATCTGCAACGTTCTAATTGGTCAACGTTGATTATTGCGCGGAGCGGCAACCACCATGAAACATCCCACTTTTCGTTGGCTCGCCGTGCTGGCTTATCTAGGGTTTTTGGTTCTTAGCGGCTGCGGAGGCGGTATGTCAGACACCCCCGCAAGTGGTCCGGTCAGCCCAGTCGCGACCACGCTACCTGTCGCGCCACCTGCCCAACCGCCGGTGCCACCTCCGGATGGTCCAGCCATCGTTCCACCACCCGTGGTCACGCCACCGCCTGCCGCCGGTAGCTATCCGATTCTGTTTGTCACGCAAGTTCCGGTATCCGGCTTCACCACACGCACGTCCACCTTCGGCAACCATTTGGCGACGGTGCAGTCCTCACCGCGGGGCGGTGATCTGATGATTCGTTATCCGGATGGCAGCCTGCGCAATCTAACACTTGAGGCGGGTTATGGCAGTAGTGGCTTTCAGGGTGCCAATGCCATAGCAGTACGCGAACCTTCGGTCCACTGGAGTGGCAGCAAAGCCCTCTTTAGCATGGTCATTGGAGCACCCCAAAGCCAGTACACCGTGACCGATTTCTTTTGGCAGATCTACGAAATCACTGGGCTAGAAAAAGGCGGAAAAGCCAGCATCACCAAAGTAGCACGCCAGCCAAACAGCTTCAACAACGTGTCACCGTTTTACGCCACCGATGAACGTGTGTTGTTCACATCCGACCGGCCGCGCAATGGCGAGAGCCAGCTCTACCCCCAGCTTGATGAATACGAAAGTGCACCCACTGTCACCGGCATCTGGAGTTTGAATCCGTCAAGCGGTGACTTGCGCTTGTTGAACCATGCCGTCAGCGGCGCGTTCAGCCCGACGGTCGACAGTTTTGGACGCATCATTTTCACGCGCTGGGATCACTTGCAGCAAGACCAGCAGGCCGACGCCGACCGCGACAGCCCAGGCAACCCTCCCAATGGCGCCTTCGTCTATGCGGACGAAAGTGCTAGCGCAGCCCGCCTGCCGTTGAAAGACGAAGTATTTCCAGAGCCGCGCCGCGACAGCCATCCGCAAAACGTGGCGAACCGCGTGAACGGCCACACATTCAACCAATTCATGCCATGGCAGTTGAACCAGGACGGCACCGCAGAGGAAACGCTCAACCACGTAGGCCGACACGAATTTGCCGGGACCTACATCCCGCCAAGCTTTACCGATGACCCCGCCCTGAGCTACTACAGCCGTGAGAGTTTGTTTGTTAACCGCACGTACCTGCGGGGCGATGGCGGCATCTTCCATTTACGCGAAGACCCACTGCGTGCTGGCACCTATTACGGAACCCACGCCCGTGAGTTTGGAACGGCCTCAGCGAACCAGATTGTTCGCTTCTCTGGCAGCCCTAGCCTGAATGCCGAAACCATGGTGATCGAGCCGGTAACCGCTGCGGCAACCGCCGGTTTTACCAACGATGGTGCGACGCCTTTGGTCCAGCACAGTGGCATGTACCGCAACCCTTTGCCTATGTCCGATGGAAGCTTGGTTGCAGTGCATACCAGCGAGACGCGCCTGGACAGCAACGAAGGAACACGCGCCCTGCCGCGCTACCGCTACCAATTTCGACTCAAGACGCTCACAGCCAGCGGCGCGACTTTTGCCGCCGGCCAGGCGCTGACGCCCGGCGTGCGCAAGGCGCTGTGGTACTGGGACCCAGATACGCGGGTCGATTTTGACGGAGCCCTGTGGGAGCTGGATCCGGTCGAGGTCGCACCGCGAACCAGACCGGTATTAACTGACCTGGGATTGGAAAGCCCGGAGCGCGCCGTATTGCATGAAGAGGGCGTGAACGAAGCCGCGCTGAGAGCCTGGCTCTCTAAAAACGACTTGGCGCTGATCGTAACCCGCGACAACACCAGCCGGGACCAAGGTGACCTGCAACAACCGTTCAACCTCAAAGTGCCGGGCGGTAAAAGCAAAACCGCGACCGGGTCAGCAGGCAAGGTCTATGACATCGCCCATTTGCAAATATTCCAGGCCGACCAAATACGCGGCTACGGTGGCACCTCATCACCAAGGGCTGGACGCCGACCTTTGGCGCAGGTGTTGCACGACCCGAAGGCCAAAAACCCCACTAACCCGACCGGTCCGATGGGCAGTGTCAAGCTGGGACTGGATGGCTCCAGCGCCGCGTTTGTGCCCGCGCGGCGGGCCGTGAGCTGGCAGTTGACCGATACCCTGGGCAAAGCGGTCGTGCGCGAACGCAACTGGATCAGTTTTCAACCCGGTGAAATCCGCGTCTGCGCCTCCTGCCATGGTCTGAACAGCAAAGACCAAGCAGGGCAGGTGTCCCCGGTCAACAAGCCTGATGCGCTGCGGGGCTTGTTGCAATATTGGAAGCAACTGCCCCCGTAGAGACCAAAAAACTAGCCCACCCTGCGATCGCCGGCAGCAACGCGCAGTTCCAGTGTGAGTGGATGTAAGATTGCTTGTCCCCCTTTCAATGGCCCTTCTACACTGTGGGTAACCACTTAACTACTATTTTTATGACTTTCTTCACCCGTTTCACTGCCTCTTTGCTCATCCTTTCGTGCGCCACCATGGGCCTGCCGTTGACGGCCCAGGCCGGCATCGTTTCCACCGACGAAGCGTTGACCGCAACGGCGCAATCGGCCAACCGCGACCGTGTGAGCACGTTCTTGTTGCGTGACGATGTTCGCAAAGCGCTGCAAGAGCAGGGCGTCAACGGCGATGCCGCACTGGAGCGCGTGCAAGCCATGTCGGATGCTGAAGTTGCGCAGCTGGCTGGTCGCATTGACCAGGCGCCTGCCGGTGGCGATGTGATTGGTGTGCTGTTCACAGTGTTCATTATTTTGTTGGTCACCGACATCCTGGGTCTGACCAAGGTATTCCCGTTCACACGAACGCTGCGGTGACACCAAGCGCACTTTCCCGGAGCACCCCCGCCTTGGCGGGGTTTTTTCTGTGCGTCGCACTTTGGCTGGCGGGCTGCGCTACGCCCCAGGTGGGTAGGCTGGCAGCGCAATGGCCCACAAGCCTGCCCAACCAGACCTTGATTGAAAGTGTTCCATTTTTTCCGCAAGAAGAATATGAGTGCGGCCCAGCCTCGTTGGCCATGGTGATGCAAACCGCCGGGATTGCGGTGCTGCCCGAACAGCTGGTAGAGCAGGTGTATGTGCCCGGTCGCAAAGGCTCGCTGCAGACCGAACTGCTGGTCGCCAGCCGCCGCCACGGCCTGCCAGCCTATGTGTTGCAGCCCACGGTTGAGGCCGTGCTGCGCGAGGTGGCCGCTGGCAATCCGGTGTTGGTATTTCAAAACCTCAGCTTGCCGGTTTACCCGGTGTGGCACTACGCAGTGGTCATTGGGTTTGACCGCGCGCGCAATGTGCTGATACTGCACTCCGGGCGCACGGCGCGGCAGGAAATGTCGTTATTTGCCTTCGAGCGCACCTGGGCGCGGGGCGACTATTGGGCGATGGTGGCACTGGCCCCGCCCAACATACCCGCCACCGCACAGCCCATTGGCTATGCACAGGCGCTTGCTGCACTGGAGCGTGTCCGCGTACAGCCAGCACGCGCGGCCTATGCCGCCGCCTTACGCCAATGGCCGTCCGACCGATTGCTGATGCTGGGTGCCGGCAACACCGCTTACGCCATGGGTGATCTGCCCGCCGCTGCCGTTGCCTACCAAGCGGCTGTGCAGGCCCACCCAGATTTTGCCGATGGATGGAACAACCTGGCCCAGGTGCTGCTAGACCAACAGCAGACGCGCGACGCTCTCGTGGCCATCCGCAAAGCCATAGCGCTGGGTGGTTCACGGCTGCCCGCATACCAAGACTTGCAGAAAACTATTTCCGAAACGGTGCCCGAAAGCAAATTTGCTCGCTAACCCCACCAGCTATTGAACGCACTGGCTTTCGAGGGGCCCAGCCTTGTGGGTATTTAAGGTGCTGGATGGATGCGAGGGTGTGTCTCTTCACCCCAGCACCACAACACAGCGGCCGACACCAACATGGACAGGGCCACAAACCAAAAGGCGGTTTGCATCTGACCGGTGAAGTGTGCCGCCAGGCCCAGGCCCAGGGCGCCAATGCCGTAGCCCAGGTCGCGCCAAAAGCGGTAGATGCCAATGGCCGAGCCCCGCCAGGCCGGATGCGAAATGTCTGCCACCGCTGCCGAGAGGTTGGGGTACAACATGGCCATACCCAAACCCGAGATACCAGCCGACATCGCCCACCAGGCCAGGCCGTCACCCAGCACCATGGCCGCTACCCCAGCACCGCAAATCCACATGCCGCCAATGTTGAGGCCATGGCGTCCGATGCGATCTGACAGCCTGCCCGTGATGAGCTGCGCGCCACCCCACACAAAACCATACACACCAATAATCCAGCCCACATGGGTAAGGCTGACACCCTGCTGGTATAAAAACACCGGGTAGAAGACCCACACCAGGGCATCGACAAACTTCTCTACCAGCCCCGCCTGGCACAGCGCCATCAGGCGTTTGTCGCGCCAACTCATCAGCGTGAATATTTCTCGGGTGGTGGGGTTGGACGACACATGGGCGGGATAACGGGGGCGCATCACTTGCGCCGACCCCGGCGCATGTTTGGCGGCTTCTGCCTGGGCCCATGGCAGCGTGTCTTGGACCCACACCTGGGTGAGCAGCAGCGCCGTCACAATGACCGCCAACCCAAACACCAGCAGCCCCAAGCGTGCGCCGAATCGCGTAGCCAGGTAGGCGGTGAGTATGCCGGCCAGTGCCACACCCACATAGCCCGCAAATTCATTGAGTCCCAGCGTAAGGCCCCGTTCTTCCAGCCGCGTGATGTCGAGTTGTGCGGTCTGTGTCATCGACCAGGTGAGCCCTTGGTTGACGCCCAATAACACCGTGGCAGCCACCACCCAGCTCCAGCTCGGGGCAAACCAGACCATGATGGGAATGGGCAGCGCCACCAACCACCCCCATAGCAACACCCGCTTGCGCCCCACACGCTCCGACAACCTGCCGGCCACAAAATTCATCGCGCCTTTGAGCAGCCCAAACGCGACGACAAATGAACTCAGCAACACAAACGAATTCTTGGGCACACCAAAGTCGGACTCTGCAAGGGCGGGCAACACCGTGCGTGTCATGCCCAGGGTCAATCCCACCAGCAACACCTGCAGCAGCTGGTGCAAAAACTGGTCCCGGTTGTGGCGGATGCCGTGGCGTAGTTCCATACCGGTGCTCATGCTGCGGTGTTGGCGGCGAGGATGCGGTCCATGTCGGCCGGCCGGGGCGGGATGCTGGCACCCAAGTCGCGCACAAAGGTGTCGCGGTCCATACTCAGATAAGGGTTCCACCGCTTCTCAAAACCTATCGTGGAAGATGGTTTGCCCGAGAGCCCGGCACCACAGGCACTGCCCGCTTGGTGGCCAGGGAAAATCTCCAGGTGGTGGGGCAGCGTGAGTAGCTTCTGGGTCAAGCTGTCAAACAGCAGGCCCGCCATTTCGTGCTCTCGCCCGGCCAAATCAGGGCGGCCCACGGCACCCACAAACAAGGTGTCTCCCGTGATGACGAACCATGGCTCAGTACCGCGCCGTGCATCGGTCACCAGCAGGCACACATCGTTGAGCGTGTGGCCGGGTGTATGGATGACTTGGACCGTGACATTGCCAAGGCCCAACACCTGGCCGTCCACCAGCGGGGTGTAGTCAAACTGGACGGCAGACTTTGCACTTTCGTGTAGGCAATAGGGTGCGCCAATGCGCTGGGCCAACGCGCGGCCACCGCTGGTTTGGTCGGCATGGATGTGGGTGTCGATCACATGCGTAATGCGCACCTGTGCCAAATCTGCCTGCTCGATGAACCAGTCTTCATCACCCTCCACCACATCGACCGCTATGGCTAATCCGTGGCCTGCGCAGCCAAAAAAGTAGGACAACGAGGACTCTTTGGTGGGTAGTTGTTTGAAGAACATGGTGCTCGGTGCCTTTCAAAGTGGGCAATGTTTTATCTAATGCGTATATTCTAACGTTTATTAGATTGTAAGGCTGTGCCCAATAGTCTGCACCAGGAGATTGGAAGCAAAATCGGCCTCTAGCCCCCGTGAATATTCACTTTAATGCTGCAATTTTGATAGTAAAAAAGCCACCCGTAGGTGGCTCGGCAACTGGCGCACTGGCAGCGCCGTGCGGTGGATTGGCTCTCTTTGGTCGGCTTAACCAGCGCGGGCGTACTTGACCGCGCAGCCGTAGGCCCCGGTCACCGGCTTGCTGACTGGTTTGCCAGCCGCTGTTTCGTCTATGGCCTGGATGACGTAGTTGGTGGCAGTGGCGATGTCGGCCGCGTTGGCGCTGGGTTTGCTGTCAATGGCGCCGGCATAGACCAGCTTGCCAGCTGGGTCGATCAGGTACATGTGGGGGGTGGTTTTGGCACCATAGGCTTGGCCCAGTTTGCCGCCATCCGTCAAAAGTGCCTGTGCAGTGGATTTTTGGTCCTTGGCCCATTTGGCCAATTCGGCGGATAGCTTGCTGTCTTTTTCGGAACCACCGGTGGTGTTGACCTGCAGCCAGACCACTCCTTTACCGGCTGCATGCTTCTGAGTCGCTTGCATATTGCCGCTGTTGTAGTGCTTTTGCACAAACGGGCAATCCGGGTTGGTCCACTCCAGCACCACGTATTTGCCCTTGAAATCTGACAGCGACACCGCTTTGCCAGCGGTGTCTACCGCAGAAAACTGCGGTGCAGGTTGCCCAACCTGCGTTTGCGCGTGGACGCTGCCCAAAAGAGCAAAGCTGGCTGTCAGCGCAGCTATCGCCGCCATGGTGTGTTTCATCATCGTTGTTCCTTGGTTGGTAAATTTCGCCCGAGTAATTGGCTGCCCCACGGTCGCCCACTGCGTGTGGCTCCCAGCCCCCCAGGGGGCCGCATTTCAGCTTGGGGCGGCCCAGCGCTGAAATAACAACCGCCAGTCTGTGGACGTGGCATTTGTGACCCGCTGGTTTTGAAATAGTTCAAGCCAACAGCGTAATAGGCTCCAGCGCATCGGTTTGCGCCAGTATCCGCCCAATCGCCACGGTGTGGGGGTAGCCCAGTTGGCGCAGCGCGGCAATACAGGCATCGGCCCGATCAGCTGGCACGCTGGCCAGCAGTCCACCGGCGGTTTGCGGATCAAAGATCAGCGGGTAGCGCGGGTGTTTGACCATGGCCTCTTGGTTGCGCAGAGCGCGGCGCAGGCGCACATTGGCGCCCTGCAGCGAGCTGACAATACCAGCGGCCACACACTCTTGTGCGCCGTCTAGCAGGGGCAGGGCGGCCAGGTCCAGTTCGGCATCTACACCGCTGGGGCGCGTCATTTCCACCAAGTGGCCCAGCAGGCCAAAGCCGGTCAGGTCGGTGCAGGCAGTGGCGCCAAAATCTCGTAGGCATTGCGCGCCTTTTTGGTTGGATACCACCATGGACTGCAGGGCGGCGTCGATCCAGCGGCCTTTGGCGGCCAGGCGTGCGTGGGCCGCAAACAGGGTGCCGGTGCCAATGGGTTTGGTGAGGATCAGCACATCGCCCGGGCGCATGCCGTTCTTGCGCAAGATCTTGGACGGGTCGTCCTCAATCAGGCCGTTGATGGCAAAGCCCAGTGCCAGTTCTTTGCCCTCACCCGTGTGGCCACCCACCAGTGCGCAGTTGGCTTCGTTTAACACCTCCAGCGCGCCGGTCATCATTTGGAACAACAGGTCTTCAACCTTGCTCTCCAAGCCCGGCGGCACGGTGGCGATGGCGGTGGCCGATTGCGCTTGTGCACCCATGGCCCAGATGTCGCCCAGCGCGTGGTTGGCGGCCACTTTGCCAAACAGGTAGGGGTCGTCAATAAAGGCTCGGAAAAAGTCCACCGAATGCACCATGGCCATGCCAGGTGGCACGCGCACCACGGCAGCGTCGTCGGGGTCTTTCAGGCCGACCACCACGTCATCCCGGTCCACCGGGTGCAGTTGACTGAGCGCGCGGGATAACACCGTAGCCCCGACTTTGGCACCGCAGCCGCCGCAGCGCATGGCAATGGCGGATATGGCTTGCAAGGATTCTTCTGAGGTGAGTGCCACGGTGCTGGTGCTTGCTGCCTGCGTCGGCGATGCACTGGCTTGCATGGGCGTCAGGTCTTGAAACTTGCGCATAAAGCGTTGGTCAATGCTGTCTTTCCAGCGCCAGACCCAGGCACCGGCAAAGCCAAGCCACCCGCGCGATGCAACTGCAAACTTGTCGCCCGTGCTTATTAGCGCCAGCCATGTGCGTTGGGGGTGGTAGGGTTTGAGCGTCGTGCCTTGCACGCTGCGCCGCAAGTTCTCAGTGAGTGGCGGGCCCTGGCGCACGGCAAACACACCGGCTTTTTCTAGCGGGTAGTTCACCATGCTGGCCACGTCGCCTGCGGCAAAGATGGCGGGGTCTGTCACCGTCTGCAAGGTGTCGGTGACGCGGATGCAACCGTCGGCATCCAGCGCCAGCCCGGTGTCTTTTAACCACGCGGCTCCACCGGCGCGTGTCACCCACACAATCTCGTCTGCCTCCACCACCTCACCGGAGGCCGTTTGCAGGTGTCCGGCAGAGACCTGGGTGACGGCAGCGTTTCGGTGCACCACTACGCCGCGTGCGGCCAGCACCGCCTCGAAACGCTGGCGCACGCCGGGGTTGTGCGTGGGCAAGATCACATCGCGGTCAGTAAAAAGGTGAAACACCAGCTCGTCTGGGTTGCGGCCCAAGGATTGCAGCACGGCGCGCAGGCGGAACTGCATGGCCAGTAGCAGCTCCACACCGCCCGCACCCGCGCCCACCACGGCCACCGTGGTCTTGCCCGGGTGCTGCTGCACGCGCTGCAGCAGGGCCAGCCAACGGTCGTTGAAGCGTGCGATGGGTTTTACCGCTACCGCATGTTCCAGTGCGCCTGGCACGCCGTGGGCCTGCGGTGTTGCGCCCAGGTTGATCGACAGCAAATCGAACGGCACAGGCGGGCGGTTGCGGCACAGCACTTTGCGGTTGCTGCGGTCCAGGCCAATGACCTCGTCGTGGTAGAGCCGTGCCCCCGCGAACACGGCCAGGCGGCCAAGGTCGATGTGCACCGCATCGAAATCGTAGTGGCCCGCAACGTAGCCCGGCAACATACCGGAATAGGGCGTGTGCACATCGGTGCAAATCAGCGTGAGCCGCACGCCGGGTATGGGCCGCATGCCAAAGCTTTTGAGGACGCCCACATGGCTGTGGCCACCACCCACTAAAACAATGTCCCTGAGAACCGGTTGATCAGCTGTTTGCATGCGAGAGAATTGTTCCTAAGGTGTTTGTTTTTGGGAGCAGTTCGCGCACCATCTGTCGCAAGGCTGCTTGCTCGCTAGCGGGGGTGAACAGGGGCGCGCGCTGTGCGCATTGCGCTTGCAAACCGCTATAAAAATTATCGGTGGCATGCGCGGCCGCACGACAGCGCAACAGTGCATCGGCCAAGCCTTGGGCATCGCCATGGTCGAAGTAGCCCGCATAGTCAGCGCCCAACATGCCGATGTTGCCCGCAATGCGCGAGGCCAGCACCGGCGTGCCACTGCACACTGCTTCCATCACCACATGGGCACCGCCTTCCATGCGGCTGGCATGCACCAGCAGGTGGGCGCTTTGGATGCGGCGGCGCGTGGCCGCATGTGGCATGCCACCCAGCCAGCGGTACTGCGGGCATTCGGCGGCACAGGCCTGCGCTTGCGCACCCAAGTCGTTATCCAAGGCCTCACCAATGTGGTCTATGAAGATGTCAGCGTGGTTTTTCAGCAGGCGTGCGGCTGCAAACAGGGTTTGTGGAGACTTCTCATCGCGCAAGTGCCCCACCATTACCACACGCAGATGCCGCTGCGTCTTGGTCAGCGTTATGCGCTGCGTTGCCGATTGGAATATGACACGGGCCTTGCTGCGCAGTGCCGCAGGCAAGGCGTCTGGGCCACGTTCTTGCAACACCAAGAGCCGCTGCGCGTAGGCCAAAGAGGCTTGTGCGGCGGTGTCCGTCAGGATGTCGCGGTACAGGTCGGTGCCAGTCAGAACCACGGCCAACCCTGGCGCGTCAGTCTGCGCACCATGTGCCCGCGCCCAGCGCGCAATGGCCTGGGCCGAGCGTTTGGCGTGCAGCGCCAGCAGCACATCAAAAGGCTCACCGTTCCAGTCTTGCGCGATCGTGGTGTGAAAGTCCGGGTGCAGCATGCGCGACCAGCGCCAGGCTGTTTGCCAGTTGCCATTGTTGGACGAGGCCACGGCCGGGCTGATGATGAGTACACGGGGCTGGGGCATGGGTGGCGGGGTGGTGTGCAAGACTGTTGCGTTTCGAGTCTAATCGACCGGTTGTTTTTCTTTTGGAGTTATCCCTATGTTGCGTATCCCCCGTTTTCGTGCCGCTGGCGCCGTGTTGGCGTTGGCATTGACGTTATCTGTTTCTCTGGCGCAGGCGCAAGCCGTGTTCAAGGTCACTGCCATCCCAGACGAAGCGCCCACCGAGCTGGCCCGCAAGGCCGCACCGCTGGTGAAGTTTCTGGAAAAGGCCCTTGGCATGAAGGTCGAATTCACACCAGTGACCGACTACGCTGCCTCGGTCGAGGCTTTGGCTAACAAGCAGGTTGACCTGGCCTGGTACGGCGGATTTACCTACGTGCAAGCCAACGTGCGCTCGGGTGGCAAGGCCGTGCCGCTGGTGCAGCGCGAAGAAGATGAGAAGTTTCGCTCGGTTTTTATCACCAGCGACCCCACCATCAAGACCCTGGCCGACCTCAAGGGCAAAAATGTCAGCTTTGGCTCGCAGTCCAGCACCTCCGGCCACCTGATGCCGCGCAGCTTCTTGTTGCAGGCCAATATTGACCCCGACAGGGATTTCAAACGCGTGGCCTACTCCGGCGCGCATGACGCCACCATTGCCGCCGTTGCCGCCGGCAAGGTAGAGGCCGGTGCGCTGAACATCTCGGTCTGGGAAAAGTTTGTGGCCGAAGGCAAAGTAGACACTACCAAGGTCAAGGTCTTCTTCACCACGCCAGGCTACTTTGACTACAACTGGACCGTACACGCAGACATGCCCGCCGCCCAGCAGGAGAAGCTGACCAAGGCTTTTCTGAGCCTGGACCGTAACACCCCAGAGGGTAAGGAGATTCTGGATCTGCAACGCGCCACCCGTTTCATCCCCACCAAGGCAGAGAACTACAAAGGCATTGAGGCCGCTGCCCGTAGCGCGGGTTTGCTGAAATAGGCTCTGAATGCCAGTTGCTATATATTCAATAGCAAGCTACTATTATTCCACGGGGGCTAGAGGCCAATATCGCTTGTGAAGATCCAGTTACAACGCCTTTCGGGCTGCCACCCCGCCGCCAAGCCTGACACCGCGCCCGCTCTACACGCCGTGAGTCTGGATGTGTCGACCGGCGAGCAGCTGGCCATCATTGGCCCTTCGGGAGCGGGCAAGACCACGCTGTTGCACCTGCTGGCTTGTGCGCTCAAGCCCGCGTCGGGCAGCCTGTTGCTGGATGGCCAAGACCCCTGGTCAGTTTCGCGCAGCGCATTGCAAAAGCAGCGCGGTGCGCTGTTTCTGGCGCCCCAGGTGCCGCCCCTGCCACCGCGCCAACGGGTGGTCACGGCGGTGCTGGCAGGGCGTTTGCCGCACGAAGGTTTGTGGGCCAGCATGCGCAGCCTGTTTTATCCGGTTGACATCCCACGTGCCGAACGGGCCTTGGCGGGGTTTGACTTGGCTGACAAATTGTTCGAACGGGTGGACCGGCTCTCTGGCGGCGAGCGCCAGCGCGTGGGCCTGGCGCGGGCGCTGGTGTCAGAGGCCAGCCTGTTGCTGGTGGATGAGCCCTTGTCAGCGCTAGACCCCACACGTTCAAAACATGCCATGCAGACGCTGACACAGGTGGCACGCGAGCGCGGTGCCACGCTGGTAGCCACCTTGCACCATGTGGAAATGGCCCTGTCCCACTTTCCGCGCATTGTGGGGTTGCGCGACGGCGCGGTTGCCTTTGATTTGCCCGCCTCTGCCGTCACGCCTGCACATCTGCAGACGCTCTACGCGCAGCATTTGCACGAGCTGGATGGCCCCGCAGCCTCACCCGACGATGTGGTTCCGCCAGCGCCTGAGCCGGTGGTGATGTTGTGTCGCTGAGCCAAGCCGCGCGAGACCCCGCCTGGGCGGGTCGCGTCTTTTGGGCATTGGCGGGCGTTGCTGTGCTGTGGCCCGCGCTGGTGTTGTCCGAATTCAAACCCTGGGTGCTGCTGGAGCCCGGTGCGTTAAAGCCCGCGCTGCATTTTGTGGGCGACTTTTTTCCACCCCGTGCCGATGCCGAGTTCCTGCGACTGTTGGCCCACGAGACCTGGCGCACCGTTGCCATGGCGACTGCCGGCCTGACGTTGGCCTTGCTGCTGGCTGTGCCCCTGGCCCTGTTGTCGGTGCGGGTTCTATCGCTCTCTGCGTTGGCAGGCCCCATGGCTCCCGTGCCTACGGTGCTGCGGCAACTGGTGCGCTGGGTGCTGATGCTGCTGCGCAGTGTGCCCGAGCTGGTGTGGGCGCTTGTGTTTGTGCGGGTGGTGGGGCTGGGGCCTACGTCTGGCGTGCTGGCAATTGCACTCACTTACGGCGGCATGCTGGGAAAGGTCTATGCCGATATTTTGGAGAGCAGCGATACCCATGCCACGGCCAGCCTGATGCGCAATGGTTCGGGCCGTTTGCAGGCGTTCTTTTACGCGCTACTGCCGCAAACCGCGGCCGAGCTAACCAGCTACACCGTCTACCGCTGGGAATGTGCGATACGCTCCAGCGCGGTGCTGGGTTTTGTGGGCGCGGGTGGCTTGGGCCAGTTGATGGACTCTTCTATGAAGATGTTCAATGGCTCCGAGGTGGCCAGCATTTTGTTGGTCTTTATGGCGCTGGTGTGGTTGGCGGACCGCATGAGCGCGGCGCTGCGCAAAGCCTTGGCCTAAGCCCATGAAATCCCCCACATCTGCGGCTGTAAGCGCCGCCAATGACACCTACAAGTTGCCACCCAAGTTGTTTGATGCGCGCTGCAAGGCCTGCTGGCTGGTGCTGGGCGTGGTGCTGTTGATCAT
>JBKJJC010000063.1:0-5113 GCA_046598245.1 Rhodoferax sp. | reverse complement strand
CGCTGGACTGGCTGGTGCACCGCACCCAAGCCATCTGACCGGGCTGTGACGACGACCCTGGGCACGCGGGTAAGTCCGGGGCAGGGTTAGCCCGTATAGCGGGGTAAATTGCGGTACGAAACTTGCAAGCAGGTCTACAATAATTTGACCAAATGGTTAGCTTTTGTCCATGAAACCTGATCAACCCACCGCCGCGCCCCATGTCAGCCGCCCGTCCAGCCCCCAGCCCGAGGACAAAGCCGCGTCGCCCGCCGCGGTAGAGGTGCATAACGCCAGCTTGGTCTACCAGACCGCGGACACGCCGGTCAAAGCCCTTAGCAACATCGATCTCCGCATTGGTGAAGGTGAGTTTGTCTCGCTGATCGGCCCATCGGGCTGTGGCAAAACCACGCTGTTGCGCGTGATTGCCGACCTGGAGCACATCACCGAGGGCAGCGTGCTGGTCAACGGCGTCTGCCCGCACGCGGCCCGCTTGGCCCGCGCTTATGGTTATGTGTTTCAGGCACCGGCCTTGTTCCCTTGGCGCACCGTTTTGGGCAATGTGATGCTGCCGCTGCAGATCCAGGGCGGAGACAAAACACAAAACCGCAACACGGCCATGGCGCACTTGGAGCGCGTGGGGCTCAAGGGTTTTGAAGGCAAATACCCGTGGCAGCTGTCGGGCGGAATGCAGCAGCGTGTATCCATCGCCCGCGCACTGGCCTTTGAGCCCAAAATTTTGATGATGGACGAGCCCTTTGGCGCGCTGGACGAAATCACCCGCGACCGGCTCAACGAACAATTGCAGCAGTTGTGGCAGCGCGAGCGCCGCACCGTGGTGTTTGTGACGCATTCGATTGCCGAAGCGGTGTACCTGTCCACCCGCATTGTCGTCATGTCGCCACGGCCGGGGCGCATCGTCAAAGTCATTGAGTCGCCGCTGCCCGATGAGCGCCACTTGGGCCTGCGCGACACCCAGGCCTTTATGGATGTGGCGCACGCAGTGCGCGAGGCGCTTGCCGATGGCCACTTCGAGTAAACCGCTGGCCACGCAGAAACATGCAGGCAGCAAGCCACACGCTGCGGGCGAACGCGGGGGCTTAATGGCACGTATGTGGGAAAGCGGGTTTCCCGTCGCTGTGATGCTTTTCGCAATGCTGCTGGCCTGGTACGGTGCCGCCTGGGCCATGAATGCCAGCGCTGCAGTAGAGCGTGTACTGACACCCGCGGGCAATCCTTTCACGTGGCAAGACGTTCTGAGCACCACGCTGAACATGGAGCGCCCGGTGCTGCCCGCGCCGCACCAGATTGCGCTGGACTTCTGGTCTAGCCTGGTGGATTGGCCCATCGACTCCCCGCGCAACCTGCTGTTCCACGTGGCCGTAACCGGCCAGACCACGTTGGTCGGCTTTGTGCTGGGCACGCTGCTGGGTTTGCTGCTCTCTGTTGCGATCGTGCATTCACGCACGCTGGACCGCGCCTTGTTGCCGTGGATCGTGGCATCGCAAACCGTACCGGTGCTGGCGATTGCGCCCATCGTCTTGGTGATTTTGGGCAGTTTGGGCATGGAAGGCCTGGCACCCAAGGCGGTGATTGCGATGTACCTGAGCTTCTTCCCCGTCACCGTGGCCATGGTGCAAGGGTTGCGCTCGCCGCAAGTCATTGAAACCGAAATGATGCACACCTATGCCGCCAGCCGCTGGCAGGCTTTGTGGATGCTGCGGCTGCCGGCCGCCCTGCCCTTTCTATTTCCTGCACTGCGCGTGGGCATTGCCGCCAGCCTGGTCGGTGCCATGGTGGCCGAGTTGCCTACCGGCGCTACGGCAGGATTGGGCGCGCGTCTGTTGACCGGCTCCTACTACGGCAACACGTTGGCCATCTGGTCAGCGCTGGTGATGTCGGCGTTGCTGGGCCTGCTGCTGACGACACTGGTGGCCGCTAGCGAACACGTGGCGCTGCGGCACCGGAGGCAGCCATGACGACAAAGCCCGCAGCACCCGCTGCACGTACTACGCCCTCACTGCCGACCGTGCAGAAACCTTCCCACCGCGTCACGGCACTGGCCGTAGTCGCATCACTGGTCGCCGCCAGCCTGCTGTTCCTACACCCCGTCGCCCAAGGCACCACCCCGCCCTCCGCCGTGTTCTGGCTGGCGCTTTTGGCCTTGGGTGCTGCCGCCCTGTGGACCCTAAGCCGCGTCGCCGCCATCCAGGGCACGCGTTTTGACGGCGTTCTGACGGCTGCATTGTTCGGCCTGTGGGTGCTGTATTTCTGGCAAATGCTGGTGGTGGCATTTGAGGTGCCGCGCGTGCTGCTGCCCGCCCCTACGCTGATTGTGCAATCGCTGATCGACAACCCCGGAAAGTTATGGGGGGACTTTACCCAGACCGTGCTGAAGGCCGTGTGTGTGGGCTGGCTGGTCGGTAGCGGCCTGGGCTTTGCGGTGGCCGTGGCGATTGACCGCATGCCGTTTCTGCAGCGTGGTCTGCTACCGCTGGCCTCACTGACCAGCACGGTGCCGCTGGTGGCCGTGGCGCCGATTGCAGTGATGTGGTTTGGCTTTGAATGGCCGTCCAAGGCCGCCGTCGTGGTGCTGATGACCTTCTTCCCCATGCTGGTCTCCACACTGGCTGGGCTGCAGGCATCGGGCAAGCTGGAGCGGGAGCTGATGCACAGCTATGCCGCCAGCTACAGCCGCACGCTGTGGTCGCTGCGCCTGCCGTCGGCCACGCCTTTCATCTTTGGCGCGCTGAAGGTCAATGCCACGCTGGCCCTGATTGGCGCCATCGTTGCCGAGTTTTTTGGCTCACCCACGGTGGGCTTGGGCTTTCGGATATCGACCGAGGCGGCCCGCATGAACATGTCTTTGGTCTGGGGTGCGATTGTGGTGGCTGCGGTCACCGGCTCGCTGGCCTATGCCTTGCTTGTACAACTGGAGCGGCGCGCCGCGTTCTGGCATCCGTCGATTCGGGGTCAATAATGCACATAACTAATTACCCCCCTGAGCCGCCTGCGGCGTCTTCCCCTACAGGGGACGCCACCAGTGGCCTGGCAAAGCCAGTTCCACGGTGGCACTGGCTTTGGGTCTATCCTCCGGCTGAGTAGTTCTTTGCATTGATGTCCCGCTAATTTTTTTTCCCAACCCAAGGAGTGTTCTATGCGTCGTTCTTCTCTGGTGAGCAAAGGCCTGATGGCCGCGGTATTGGCGGTGTGCGGTATGACCGCACACGCCACCGACAAGGTGACCGTGCAATTGAAGTGGCTGCCGCAGGCGCAGTTTGCCGGCTACTACGTGGCGCAGGCCAAGGGCTACTACAAGGCTGAAGGTCTGGACGTGACCATCAAGCCCGGCGGCCCCGACATTGCGCCCGCACAGGTGATTGCCGGCAACGGTGCCGACGTGGTGGTGGACTGGATGCCATCGGCATTGGCCTCGCGGGAAGCCGGTGTGCCACTGGTCAACATCGCCCAAGTGTTCAACCAGTCGGGCCTAATGCTGACCTGTAAAAAGGCCAGCGGCGTCACCAGCCCCAAGGACCTCAAAGGCAAGACCCTGGGCGTCTGGTACGGCGGTAATGAATACCCTTTCCTGAACTGGATGGGCAAGCTGGGCTACAAGCCTGACACCGACATCAAGATCCTCAAGCAAGGCTTCAACGTAGACCCGCTGCTGCAAAACCAAGCGGCCTGCATCTCCACGATGATTTACAACGAGTACTGGCAGGTGGTGGATGCGGGCGTCAAAGAGAGCGACCTGGTCACCTTCTTCTATGAAAAAGAAGGTGTGGCCACGTTGGAAGACGGCCTGTATGTGATGGAAGCCAAGCTCAAAGACCCAGCCTTTGTGGCACGCATGGGCAAGTTTTTGAAAGCGACCTTTAAGGGCTGGAATGACGCAGTGAAGGACCCCGAAGCCGCGGCCAAAATCGTGGTGGCCGCAGATTCATCCGGCAGCGCAACGCTGAAGGTGCAGAAACGCCAGATGGAAAACGTGGCCAAACTGATCACCAATGCCGGCACTGCCAAGATCGGTTACTTGGAGCCCGCCGCTTATGAGCGCACCGTCAAGGTGTTGCTGGCGGGTGGTAGCTCACCGGTGATCAAGAAAGACCCGGGTAAAGCCGCCATGACCCATGTGGTGTGGGAAGCGGCGTCTAAATAAACGGTTGATTGCTTGCGTTTTATCAGTTCCTACCTGACAGCCGGGGGTCGTATCCGCAACGGTGCGACCCCTTTTTTGCCCGCATGAAATTACTCTCCAAAACCCCACCCGCGCGCCGCGCGACTGCGCCAGCATCACCCGCTTTGGACGAAGATGCCCTCAAGGGGCAAATCCGCAAGTCCAACGAAAACCGCATCTTGGCAGCCGCCGAGAAAGTGTTCGCCCGCGCCGGCTTCCGTGGCGCAACGATGGCTAGCATTGCAACGGCCAGTGGCCTGCCCAAAGCCAATCTGCACTACTACTTTGGCAGCAAAGACGTGCTGTACCGCGCCGTGCTGGCCCGCACGTTGAGCGACTGGTTGGCGCCCGCCCAGGGCATCACAGCCGATGCCGACCCACGCACCGCGCTGGAGCAATACATCCGCGTCAAGATGGATCTGTCGACCCAGCGGCCGGATGGTTCCAAGGTATTTGCCAATGAGATGCTGCACGGAGCACCGGTGGTCAAAAACATACTATCGACCGAACTACGGCCCTTGGTCGTGGAGAAGGCCGCCGTTATCCAGGGCTGGATTGACGCCGGGCGCATGGCACCGGTCGACGCCACCCACCTGTTCTTCACCATCTGGGCGGCCACCCAAACCTATGCCGACTTCGATGTGCAAGTGTGTGCCGTGTTGGGGCATAAAGTGTTGAGCAAAAAAGACCATGTTCGCGCCACGGAGCATGTGGTGTCTTTGCTCATGCGGGGCTGCGGTTTGTAAGGAAATTGAGCTATAGCCCCCATGGAATATACCTATAACGCTACTATTTTTTTAGCGTTATAGCGTTACTGCAGATCAGAGCAAACGATCCTTGGCCACAAAGTAATTGCGCGCATAAGCCACCAGTTGTGCGTCACTGGGGTGGTCTACCGTTTCAACGCCGACGACCTTGGACATGAGCTCTGCATCGTGGTGCTGCATGTGCTTG
>JBKJJC010000053.1:0-3377 GCA_046598245.1 Rhodoferax sp. | reverse complement strand
GCCCATGTCCTTGGCGCGTTTGGACAGGTCGTGCCACTCGGGGCCAATACGGTCAATGGCGGTTTCAACCGCGGTATTGAGCAGTTCCACCACCATCACCAACACCACGCTGGCTGCCAGCAGGGCAGTTTCCACCCAGTTTGTACCCAGCCAGAACGCGGCAGGCAGCAAGAAAAACGAGGCAATGGCCTCTTGGCGAAAGGCAGTTTCTCCCCAACCCGCACGCAGGCCGGCCAGCGAATAACCGGCCGCATGCAACACGCGGTTCAGGCCCCTGCGGTCCTTTTGCGGGTTGACGACTGAAGCTGTTTTTGTATTGGCTTGCACGGATCCGGTGCCTTAGCGGCTCAGTGGCAGGGATGTGACCAGGCGGGTGCCCGCCAACGCGTCATGCCAAAACTGGCCCTGTGGGTGAAAGCGGCTCAGCAGCGCCCAGACGATCACCCAGCCGATGATGATGACGGCTGTCTCCCCTCCGCTGATTTGAAAAAACCACAATGCAACGAGAGGCGGCAGGAACCATAACCAGCTTAAGACATAGCGACCTAGAGCCCGCAACTGGGAGATGGCCTTGCCATCGCGCCCGACCACCCGAATATTCCAGGTTTTCATGGCCAGGGTCTGGCCTTTGGCCCAGAACCATACGAAGTAGATGCCGAATATGACAAACAGAAAGGCTTGCAGTGCGTGGCGGTTGTCCATGGCGTTGCGGGTCTGGCTCAGCGTGCCAAACAGATAGCCCGCCAAGAAGACGACGCCAAACATCAGCATGCCTTCGTACAGCCAGCACGCCATACGGCGCCATAGGCCGGGTGGAGTCATTTCAATTTGCATGGGGTTGGGGTCATGAATCGACCCGGATTGTAGGGCCATGTCCAGGCCCTGGGCCGCCTGTGCCAAACCGAGGCTGGCAGTATCAGTTTGGGGAGAGCGTGTCGCTGCTGATCACCGGTGAACTTCTATCTGGCGCCGGGGCTACTTGACTGTCTGTCGTGGTGGCCCCCTGGGCACCGACCGCTGGCGCAATTGGCTTGGGCAGCAGCGTGTTGGGGTCAATTTGTGATTTGGCAACTGACGAAGAATCTGAAAGCTGCGCGGTTCTGCGTGTAACAGGAACGGCAATCAGCTTGTCGTTGGACACAGGGGTCACTGCAACGGCGGCTCCGGTGGGTTTGGCTTTCCCTTTTTGGGCCAAACTTTGTTTTTCTTCCGCACTTAACTCCTGGTAGGCCGCCCACTCAGTGGCCCGGGTGGAGGGGCTCAGTTTTTTGGTCTCGGCAAAATTCAGACGTGCCCGCTCACGGTCACTGGGAGTCAATGCCGCCCATTCAGCCATCCGACTCTGGAGTTTTGCTTGGTCTTCTGGTGTTCTGTTCGGGTAATTGTTTGTCAGGGCAATCCACTTGTTCTTGTGCGAATGACCCAGAGAGTTCCACGTGCCAGCCAGCGGTTGCAAAATTTTCTTTTGTGCAGTCGTCAGCTCTAGCCATTGCGGGCCGGCCTGAACAACCGCACCCGATGGTCCAGAGGATTTTGCAACAGGGGTAATCGCATGGGGTGTCGGCGTGTCACCGCTTGGTGGGCGGTTGGCAACGAGCGTTGCGAGCACCACCGCCACGAGCAGCGCCACCGCGCCCAAATAGTGGAGTAGTGTCAGGCGTGAGCCAATACGCGTGAGGGTTTCATCAAACGACATGGGTGTTGGAAAACGCTAATCGCGTCGGTTGGCGTTCAAGAAGTGAACAAACCCAGGGTCGGTGTAGGCAGACGGGGGCAGGTCGTCTGCTAAGAGTTCGACATCGACTTCGGCGATCTCGTCGGCCACCCGTTGCTCCTGAATCACCGCAATGCCCAGCAGTCCAAAAATCAGAAGCAGTAAAGGGACAAGCGAACCCAATCGGGTCCAGATGCTGTTCGTAGGGTCTCCCATGTTCAGTGTGGCTGCGCCCCCATTCGCATGGATGCTCACTGCCGACTGCAGTTTGGCGACAACCTTGCGTTTGGCCATTGCCTGCATGCGTGCGGACTTCAGACGCTCTGTGATGTCGTTAGGCAAACCTTGCGTGGTGTCGGAGAGGCGCGCAGCAATATTTCGACCGAAACGATCTTGGTAGCTTTCAATCTGGTGTGGTGTTGTCATAGTCGTATTCCCTTTGCGCTTAAGGCTTTACCTAAAGCATGAACTGCCCTAGAACAGTGAGTTTTGACACTGCCTTGTGAACAGCCCATGGCTGCCGCAGTCTCCGCAACGTCCATCTCCTCCCAATAACGCATCAAAAAGGCCTCTCGTTGACGTGCTGGTAGCTGCTGAACCTCAATTTCTATTTCCCGCAAAGTCTGTGCCCGCTCCGTTTGAGTCTCGGTGCTTTCATTTTGTTCCCCGCCGTTGGCGGCGTGCAGGGTTTCTAGCAGGTCAAAACTCTCGTCGTCACCCAGGGACTCGAAGTCGCTCATCGTCGAAAAAAGCGCCCTTTGTGTTTTCTGGCGTCTAAACCAATCCAACGTGCAGTTGGATAGGATGCGCTGGAACAGCATAGGCAACTCTTCAATGGGCTTGTGTCCATAGTGCTCAGCCAGCTTCATCATGCTGTCTTGAACAATATCCAAGGCTGATTCGTCATTGCGAACGTGGTAAACGGATCGCTTGAAAGCGCGTTTTTCCACGCTTTTCAAAAAATCGGACAGTTCGCGTTCGGAGGCCAAGAGGAATTAGGCGAGAAATAAGAGAGGACAACAAACAAACGCCGCAATGCCAAAACGGCTGCATTCACGGCAAATAGGCGCGAATTATGGCATTTGTATCCCCAAGATTTATTCGGATTGCGCCAAATGGCATGCTGCAGGTGCGATAATGTGGTTTGCATTCAAAAGGCAAACGGGTTTTGGTTCGGCGCAGCATTCAATGCGTCCATGGCCAAAATCTTAAGTTCCGACGCAGTTCCACAAGAGCTTTGCGAAGGAGCACCCAAGGTTTTTCGTTAGAGAAATTCACAAAGGTTCATCATGGAAATTTCAAAAGCCGAAATCGCTTCGGCGGCGGTCGCATCCCATTCAAACAAGTCCCAAGGGACTACCTCCAGCACCTTGGAACTCCGCGGTGCGGAAATCTTGGTCAAAGCCCTACAGGCCGAAGGCGTCAAATACGTCTGGGGCTACCCCGGCGGTGCAGTACTGCACATTTACGACGCGTTCTACAAGCAAGACACCATCCAGCACGTTTTGGTGCGCCATGAGCAGGGTGCTGTGCACGCTGCAGACGGGTATGCACGCGCAACGGGCGATGTGGGCGTTGCCCTGGTGACGTCCGGACCTGGTGTCACCAACGCGGTGACCGGTATTGCTACCGCCTATATGGACAGCATCCCCATGGTGATCAT
>JBKJJC010000074.1:0-3274 GCA_046598245.1 Rhodoferax sp. | reverse complement strand
GTGCATGGGTTTGGGGTTGGGGTTGGATCTTCATGGTTCGCTCCTGGGTTGTGCCGACCGATGTCGGCGGTAGTGCCGCTCAAACCGGCTCGGCATGCCGGTTGAAAATTCTTTGCGGTTGTATGCCCCTGTCAAAAATGATGGGGCCCTTGTAGTCAAACGCGATTTCCTCTGTGGACACGGCATCCAGCGTGTGCCGTTCAAACCGCAAATTGGCAAGTGCCAGCCGGTTGTCCCTGATTTCTCGTTTCAGGTGCTGGAGCACCTGGGTCAATTGCGAGGCGTCTTCGACGTGGACCGTCCACTGCCACGCCTGGCCCGGCGGTATCTTTCTAGACTTTCCCGTCTTGTTGAGCAGCATGTAACTCACTTTCATGCAATGAATTTACCACTCCTATTCAAATAATCTACTCACATTTGCAAATATGTAAACTAAACTACTCAACACCTACTCATATACCAGCATATGCCCACCCCAAAGCCTCCATCGCCCAACCCAACGGCGGCCCACCGCATCGGCGCGGTATCCGCGCTGAGTGGAGTACCGGTATCGACCTTGCGCGTGTGGGAGGTTCGTTATGCAACCTTCAGTCCCAGCACGAGCAGTGGTGGCCAACGCCAGTACAGCGATGACGATGTGCTGCGTGCCACCATGCTCAAGCGCCTTACCGAGCAGGGGCATGCCATCAGCAGCATTGCCAACCACGACGCGGCAAGACTCAATGCCCTGCTGCAACAGCAAAACGCGTCCCACAGGCGTGACGTGGCAAAAAATGCAGAACTTCAGACAGTAAGCGCTGCAGTGGTTGGGCTCGCCCTGGCGGCCCGTCTGGCGTCGGATAAGTTCAAAAAGATATTTGCCACGAACGTACTTGCCGTCACAAACATTTTTGCGGACCTGGATGCCGCACTGGCTGCGGGGCTGGCGGTGCCGCCACAGTTTTTGCTGGTGCATGTCAACTCTTTACACGCGCTGGTGCAGGTTGATCTGCACCGCTTGATTGACGGGAGCGGTATCCCACAGGTCATCGTGCTCTACCGCTTTGGCCAGGAGCAGGTGGTTGAATCGCTGAAGCGGGCGGGCATGGTGGTGCGGCGCGAGCCGGTATCCGACTACGAACTCGCCGAACTGATCCGCGCTTCGCTCTTAGTGGATGCCCCCCGGGCCATGGGCCAGACAGGGCTTGGCGCCACCATTCCAGCGCGCAAGTATGACGATGCCACGTTGGCGCGCATGGCCGACATTTCAACCAATATGCTGTGCGAATGCCCCCGGCATGTGGCAGAAATCATTACCCAGCTGGTCAGCTTTGAGCAGTACAGCCAAGATTGCCTGAACAAAAGCACAGAGGACGCACACTTGCACGCCTACCTGCATTCAGTCTCTGGCTCTGCCCGCGCACTGTTTGAACATGCTTTGGAAATGGTGGCACAACATGAGGGCCTGGACCTGGTGCAGCCCGATTGATGCCCAATTCTTTTACTCCTATTTTTATAGCGTAATAGGTATATTGCACGGGGGCTACAGGCCTAAAATACGTATAACTACTCTACCCCTCAAACTGCGGATGCAGCTGCCGGATGCGCGTCATCGCCATGCCGGCCGCCGCCGTGCGGGTCTCGACCCCCATCTTGACGAAGATGCGCTCTAGGTGTTTCTTCACCGTCATGGGGCTGCTGCCTAGAATATCGCCAATGTCTTTGTTGGTCTTGCC
Source organism: Rhodoferax sp. (assembly GCA_046598245.1). Lineage (GTDB taxonomy): Bacteria > Pseudomonadota > Gammaproteobacteria > Burkholderiales > Burkholderiaceae_C > Allorhodoferax. The sequence goes on along the minus strand of JBKJJC010000074.1, from coordinate 1,559 downwards.
CTTGACCACCCAGTACAGCACCTCGGCCTCTTTGGCTGTCAGCTTGAAACAGAGGCTCATCGCCTCGATGACGGCGGTGTCGGATACCTCGCGCATCACGATCAACCAGTCACCACCCTCTTCCGCCTGGCCATCACCGTCGCCAATCTGCTGGTGCAGGCGAAACGTTAAACGCTGGGCACCTTGTTCTATAGACAGGCGCGGCGGCTCCACGCCGGTCTGTGGCTGAGCCAACAGCGTCAGGCTGCTGCGCAACCAGGCTAGCACCGGCTTGGGCGTATGGGGCGCGTGGGTGCCGCAGTAGCGCTCCAGTAGTTCACGGGCCAGCGGCGTCTGCCACATCAGCACGCCGTCGCTGGCGCGCACGGTGATGGTGGCGTAGCCAAAGGCATCCAGCGCGTTGCGGGTCTGGCGCCGCTCACGCGCGCCCTTCAGATGCACCTGCATGCGGGCCAGCACTTCTTTGGGCTTGATGGGTTTGGTGACGTAGTCCACACCGCCCGATTCCAGCGCGGCGACCAGGTATTCGGTCTCCGTCAACCCGGTCATGAAAACGATGGGGATATGGGCCGTGGGTGCCAAGGCTTTGAGGCGGCGCGCCACTTCAAAACCATCCATGCCGGGCATCATCGCGTCCAACAAGATGATGTCGGGTACGGCCTGCGCGGCGCGCTGCAAGGCGGCCTCGCCCGACGTAGCCACCAGCACGGTGTAGCCAGATTCGTCCAGCGCATCGTGCAATACCGACAAGTTGTCTGGCACATCGTCGACGATCAGCACCACGTCGCTGTTGGCGCGGTCCAGCGTGCCGTTCAGGGCGGTAGGGTCGGCAAGCGATGGTGCGGCGGATTCAGTGGGGGTCATAGTCTTCTCTATCCAGATCTTTCAGATCTGTCAGGTCTTTTTGCAAGTGGGCCAGCATGGCTTCAAACTGGAACTGCCGGGCCATGTCACCCATCATCTGGGCATACGCAGCACTTGCGGATTGGTCGGAAACCATGGTGGCCAGCTTATTGGTAATACCGCGGTAAAAGCCCAGGCGCACCAGCTCTTGCAGGGCCAACAGGTCGGCGCGCGGTGGGGGCACGGTGGCATCGTCTTGTGTGGCATCTGCGGGTGCAACCGGCAACTGGGTATCGGCAGCCTGTGCAGCGTCCAACCAGGTCAGAGCCAATTTGCGCTCCAGCCAATCCAGCAGCTCCGAATGGCGCACCGGTTTAACGATGAAGTCTTCGGGTTCAATACCCAGCACATTGTTGACACCCCGATCAAACGCGTTGGCCGACACAATGGCCACCTGCGGCTGGTGCTCGCCCAGCGCGCGGATACGGCGCAGTGTCTCCCAGCCGTCAATGCCAGGCATGGCCAGGTCCATGAACACGACATCGGGGTCAAAGCCGGCAGCCAGCAAGTCCAGGCAGTCGTGCCCGCTGGCTGCCACGCGCAGCACAAAGCCCAAAGGCTCCAACAGACTGACCAGCAGGTCGCGGTCGGCCTCTTCGTTGTCCACCACCAAAATCTTGCGGCGCACGCCGGCATAAGCCTTGCGCGGCTGGCGC
>JBKJJC010000111.1:0-22668 GCA_046598245.1 Rhodoferax sp. | reverse complement strand
CCTGACCGAGGACGACCTCGATCACTTCCGTCGCGAGATCGGTCGCGGTGGTCGCGGGTTGTCCAGCTATCCGCACCCACGACTCATGCCCGAATTCTGGGAGTTCCCCACGGTGTCCATGGGTCTGGGGCCGCTGATGGCGATCTACCAGGCGCGCTTCCTCAAATACCTGCATGCGCGCGGCATTGCCAACACCGAGAACCGCAAGGTGTGGGTGTTCTGCGGCGACGGCGAAATGGACGAGCCCGAATCGCTGGGCGCCATCGGCCTGGCGGCGCGCGAGAAGCTCGACAACTTGATCTTCGTCGTCAACTGCAACCTGCAGCGTCTTGACGGCCCGGTGCGCGGCAACGGCAAGATCATCCAGGAGCTGGAGGGCGAATTCCGCGGCGCTGGCTGGAACGTCATCAAGCTGATTTGGGGTTCGGGTTGGGACCCGCTGCTGGCCCGCGACAAAGACGGCGCGCTGCGCAAGGTCATGATGGACACGCTGGACGGCGACTACCAAGCCATGAAGGCCAACGACGGCGCCTATGTGCGCAAGCATTTCTTCGGCAAAGACCCGCGCACGCTGGAGATGGTTGCCAAGATGAGCGACGAAGAAGTGTTCGATCTGCGCCGTGGTGGCCACGACTCCAAGAAGGTGTACGCCGCCTTCCACAAGGCCGTCAACCACAAGGGCCAGCCCACTGTGCTGCTGATCAAGACCGTCAAGGGCTTTGGCATGGGCAAGATCGGTGAGGGCAAGAACAACGTGCACCAGACCAAGAAGCTGACCGACGAAGACATCAAGGCCTTCCGCGACCGCTTCAATATTCCGATTCCTGATAGCCAGTTGGCCGACCTGCCGTTTTACAAACCGGCCGAAGATACGCCAGAAATGCGTTACCTGCACGAGCGGCGCAAGGCCTTGGGCGGTTACCTGCCACACCGCCGTGTCAAGTCGGACGAGCAGTTCACCGTGCCATCGCTAGAGACCTTCAAGTCGGTCATGGACCCCACGCCCGAAGGCCGTGAAATATCCACCACGCAAGCCTATGTGCGCTTCTTGACGCAGTTGCTGCGCGACCAGGCGCTGGGACCCCGTGTGGTGCCGATTTTGGTAGACGAGGCCCGCACCTTTGGTATGGAAGGTCTGTTTCGCCAAGTGGGTATCTACAACCCGGCAGGCCAGCAGTACACCCCGGTCGACAAAGACCAGGTCATGTATTACAAGGAAGACGTCAAAGGCCAGATCCTGCAAGAGGGCATCAACGAAGCCGGTGGCATGAGCAGCTGGATTGCCGCAGCCACCAGCTACAGCACCAGCAACCGGATCATGATTCCGTTCTACGTGTACTACTCGATGTTCGGCTTCCAGCGTGTTGGCGATCTGGCTTGGGCTGCGGGCGACATGCAGGCCCGTGGCTTCTTGCTGGGTGGTACATCAGGGCGCACAACGCTCAACGGTGAAGGCCTGCAGCACGAAGACGGGCACAGCCACATTTTGGCGGGCACCATTCCCAACTGCATCAGCTATGACCCGACCTTCGCGCACGAAGTGGGCGTCATCCTGCACCATGGCTTGAAGCGCATGGTAGAGAAGCAGGACAACGTGTACTACTACATCACGCTGCTGAACGAAAACTACCCCATGCCGGGCCTGACCGCCGGCACCGAAGAGCAAATCATCAAGGGCATGTACCTCTGTAAAGAAGGTGCCAAGCTGACCCCCCGCGTGCAGTTGCTGGGCTCGGGCACGATCCTGCGTGAGTCGATTGCGGCGCAAGAGTTGCTGGAAAAAGACTGGGGCGTTGCAGCGAATGTGTGGAGCTGCCCCAGCTTCAACGAACTCACGCGTGACGGCCAAGACTGCGAACGCCACAACTTGCTGCACCCGATGGATGCACCTAAGGTTTCCTTCGTGGCTCAGCAATTGGAAAAGCACACCGGCCCCGTGGTTGCTTCCACCGACTACATGAAAGCTTACGCCGAGCAGATTCGCCCCTTTATCCCCAAGGGCCGCACCTACAAAGTGTTAGGCACTGACGGCTTTGGCCGCAGCGACTTCCGTTCCAAGCTGCGCGAACACTTTGAAGTCAACCGCCACTACATCGTGGTCGCCGCATTGAAGGCGCTGAGCGAAGATGGCACCGTGCCGGCGGCCAAGGTGGCCGAAGCGATTGCCAAGTACGGCATCAAGACCGACAAGATTAACCCGCTTTATGCATAAAGCTTGCGGGACAGACCGAAGCGCAGCGTAGCTCTGTCCTCAACTAGATGAAATATTTTGCGGGACAGACCGCAGCGAAGCAAGCTCTGTCCCCAACTGATTAGGAGTACAACATGGCATCCATTGAAATTCAGGTCCCCGACATCGGCGACTTTGATGAAGTCACCGTCATCGAAATGCTGGTCAAGGTCGGCGACACCGTCAAGGCCGATCAGTCGCTGATGACGGTGGAGTCTGACAAGGCCTCCATGGAAATTCCATCCAGCCACGGCGGGGTGGTCAAAGAGATCAAGGTCAAGCTGGGCGACAAGGTCAAGCAAGGCTCGATCGCCGTTTCACTGGAAGGTTCAGAGCAAAATCAGGCCGTAGCCCCCGCGGTTGCTGCGCAAGACGCTCCTGTTTCTGTAGCATCTGCTGCTCCTGCTCCTGCTCCTGCTCCTGTCGCTTCTGCGGCTCCAGCCGTGGCAGCGCCCGCGCCAATGGCTGCGCAAGCCACCGGCCCCGTGGAAGTGCGCATCCCCGACATTGGCGACTTCAAAGACGTCACCGTCATTGAGCTGCTGGTCAAGGTTGGCGACACCGTGAAGGTGGAACAAAGCCTGGTCACTGTGGAGTCTGACAAGGCTTCGATGGAGATCCCGTCCAGCACGGCAGGAGTGGTCAAAGAGATCAAGATCAAGCTGGGTGACACCGTGAAAATCGGTGATCTGGTGGTGGTGCTTGACGGCGTGGCTGGCGCGGTGGCGGCTCCTGCTGAAGCTGCTGCTCCCTCTGCTGCATCTGCACCTGCAGCGGCTGCTGCAATTTCAGATGCCGTAGCACCCGTGTCACCTGCACCCACAGCATCGGCAGTTGCAGCGGCGGCACCCGCGTTGGACGTGCCTGCGCACGCGCCCGGCGCTGCGCCCCTGGGTTTGCCCCACGCGTCGCCCTCGGTACGCAAGTTCGCCCGCGAACTGGGCGTGCCCTTGAACGAAGTCAAAGGCAGCGGTCTCAAAGGCCGCATCACCGAGGCGGACGTGCAAGGCTTCACCCGCTCCGTGATGAGCGGCGCCATCCAGACCCTGGCGGGCGCAGCCCAGAACAAGCCCACTTCAGGTGGTAGTGGTGGTGGCGATGGCGCAGGACTTGGGCTCATTCCGTGGCCCAAGGTCGACTTCGCCAAGTTCGGCCCTATCGAGCGCAAGGAACTGAGCCGCATCAAGAAGATCAGTGGCGCCAACCTGCTGCGCAACGCCATCATGATCCCGGCCGTCACCAACCATGACGACGCCGACATCACCGACCTGGAAGCCTTCCGCGTCTCCACCAACTTGGAGACCGACAAGGCCGCCAAGTCGGGCGGTACCGGCGTTAAGGTCACCATGCTGGCCTTTTTGATCAAGGCCTGCGTGGCCGCGCTCAAGAAATTCCCCGAGTTCAACAGCTCACTGGACGGCGACGCGCTGGTCTACAAGCAGTATTACCACATCGGTTTTGCAGCCGACACGCCCAATGGCCTGATGGTGCCCGTCATCAAAGATGCCGACAAGAAAGGTATCTTCCAGATCAGCCAAGAGATGGGCGAACTGGCCAAGAAGGCGCGCGATGGCAAGCTGAGCCCGGCAGAAATGTCCGGCGCGACGTTCACCATCTCCAGCCTGGGCGGCATTGGCGGGCGTTACTTCACGCCCATCATCAACGCGCCCGAGGTTGCGATCTTGGGCGTCTGCCGCTCGACGATGGAACCCATCTGGGACGGCAAGGCCTTCCAGCCGCGCCTGATGCTGCCGCTCTCGTTGACCTGGGACCACCGCGTCATCGACGGTGCCGCCGCAGCGCGCTTCAACGTCTACCTGGGCCAGATCCTGGGCGATTTCCGGAGGGTATTGCTGTGAGCATTATTGAAATCAAAGTACCCGACATCGGCGATGTCACCGACGTCAGCGTCATCGAGCTGATGGTCAAGGTGGGTGACACCATCAAGGCCGAGCAAAGCCTGATCACCGTGGAGAGCGACAAAGCCTCCATGGAGATCCCCGCGTCCCATGGCGGCGTGGTCAAGGAACTGAAAGTCAAGCTGGGTGACAAGGTCAGCGAAGGATCGGTCGTGCTGATGCTTGAAGTGGCAGACGCCGCAGCTGCGGCTCCAAGCCCGGCCCCAGCCAGTGCTTCTGCGTCAAATCAGCCTGTAGCCCCCGTCGCTGCTGTTCAGGATGCTCCTAAAACAGTAGTAAATACGCCGACTGCAACCGCAGTAGCTGTGCCCACAGGCGCCAGCTACGCCGGTACAGTGGACTTGGACTGCGACGTGTTGGTCATCGGTGGCGGCCCCGGTGGCTACTCGGCCGCTTTCCGCGCTGCGGACTTGGGCCTCAAGGTCGTGATTGTGGAGCGCTACGCCACCTTGGGCGGCGTCTGCCTGAACGTGGGTTGCATCCCATCCAAGGCGCTTTTGCACGTGGCCGCCGTCATGGACGAAGTGAGCCATATGTCTGCACTGGGCGTGGACTTTGGCGCACCCGTCGTCAATGTTGACAAGCTGCGTGGCCACAAGGAAAAAGTCATTGGTAAGCTGACCGGTGGCCTGGCCGCCATGGCCAAGATGCGCAAGGTCACCACCGTGCGCGGTTACGCCTCCTTTGTCGGCGCCAACCACGTGGAAGTGGAAGAAACCACCGGCACCGCGCAGGAAAAAACCGGCGCTAAGAAGGTCATAGCGTTCAAGAACGCCATCATCGCCGCGGGCAGCCAAGCTGTGCGCCTGCCCTTCATGCCCGAAGACCCCCGTGTGGTGGACAGCACCGGCGCGCTGGAGTTGAAGGAAGTCCCCAAGCGCATGCTGATTCTGGGCGGCGGCATCATCGGCCTGGAAATGGGCACCGTCTACAGCACGCTGGGCGCCCGCCTGGACGTAGTGGAAATGCTGGACGGCCTGATGCAGGGCGCTGACCGCGACCTGGTCAAGATCTGGCAGAAGATGAACGCCAAGCGTTTTGACAACATCATGCTCAAGACCAAGACCGTCTCCGCACGCGCCTTGCCCGAGGGAATCGAAGTCACCTTCGCATCGGCAGAGGAGGGCGGCACCGCCCCAGCGCCCCAGGTGTACGACCTGGTGCTGCAAGCCGTGGGCCGCACGCCCAACGGCAAGAAGATCGCCGCCGACAAGGCTGGCGTTGCCGTTACCGACCGAGGCTTCATCAATGTCGACATCCAGATGCGCACCAACGTGCGCCACATCTTCGCCATCGGCGACATCGTGGGCCAGCCCATGCTGGCGCACAAGGCCGTGCACGAGGCACATGTGGCAGCGGAAGTGATCGCCGGTGAATTGCAAGGCAACAAGGAACTGGCTGCGGCCGCCTTCAACGCCCGCGTCATTCCATCGGTTGCGTACACCGACCCCGAAGTGGCCTGGGTCGGCCTCACCGAAGACCAGGCCAAGGCCCAAGGCATCAAGGTCAAGAAGGGCCTGTTCCCCTGGACCGCATCCGGCCGAGCGATTGCGAACGGCCGCGACGAAGGCGTCACCAAGCTGCTGTTTGATGATTCACCCGAAGCCCACGGCCACGGCAAGATCCTGGGTGGCGGCATGGTCGGCACGCATGCGGGCGACATGATCGGCGAGATCGCGCTGGCGATTGAGATGGGCGCGGATGCCGTGGATATCGGCAAGACGATTCACCCACATCCGACGCTGGGCGAGTCCATTGGCATGGCGGCGGAGATTGCGCATGGCAGTTGTACGGATGTGCCGCCGGCAAGGAAGTGAATACCTGTAGCTAACTATCGTGCTATTCATTACATAGCGGTATGCGCATGTTTCACGAGGGCTGCGCGACTTTTTTTCAAAGTTTCACGTCGCAAGTCCACAATCAGCCGCGTTGGCTGCGTATCTTTCTGCGCGCGGTGCGGCAGAGTTTGGTATTGGCTTGCTCGCGCACTCCCTACATCTTCGCCATTGGCGACATGGTGCCGGGCACAAGAACTGGCACCATTTGCGTCGTGGGCCTTGGTCGTCTTGTGTCAAGTGCCTGCACTTACGATTTCTGTCGGCGACATTGCCACTCCGAGTTCATGCAAGAGATCGGGAATACGATCTGTGCCATTGTGCAGAATGACGGCTGCGGGAAGTAGTGACGTTCGGCGGTGAAAATTGGCGATCACATGGTCGGCTTGCATGAAAAGTCCGCGCGCACGGAATTGGCCCAATTTCTGGTGCCAAGCCAGCTGCCATTCGCCTTTCTTGCCACGGGAATAGATTAGCAAATCACCATTGGTTTGAATGCCTCGCCAGTTCAAAATGGCTCAGCCCCAAGCCAAATACCGACACAAGCACCCGCAGCGCACTCAGGCCCTTACCGTAGTGCGGGTGTGAAGACGGGCGTGGCAGCGTTGGAGCAGTGCGGGCCCATGGTGGCGAGGTGCGCTAGCTAGGCATGCGTGAAACAGCGCAGTGTTTGAACTGAATTGATGCAGCTTTTCTGCGCTGCGATCCGCGTGGGTATTTTCTTTACCCAACCTACGAATTTTTCCATGCTTGCCATCTGTCGGCGCGGCTGTCGATTCATCTGATACCGCTTTCTGTCGCGTGTGTTTCTTGGGATGCTCAATCCATCCTAACCACCACACAAGGAATGTGATGTCGAAACAGATGATCCTGCTGTCCTCCCTGCTCATGCTGGGTACGCCGCTGCGCGCAGCCGATGTAGTCGTCCCGATCGAACCGCCGATGGTCAATATCCAGGGCGGCGAATTTATGATGGGAAGCACGCGAGCCGCCAATTCGCAACCGGTGCATGCGGTCACCATCAAGCCATTCAGGATGGGCAAATTTGAAGTCACGGGCGAGGAGTTTCAGCGCTTCGTCTCGGCCACCCGGCACCGGACGTCGTTGATGTGCCTTCAGATGGCATCGAAGCGCTGGTTCGAAAACGTGCCGAACGACTACGGCCTTGTTGCGGCTACCCTCCGTACAGACAGCAAGTTCGAGCCAGCTGCCTGCATCAGCTGGAACGACGCCGATGCCTATGTCAAATGGCTGGCAAAGGAGACCGGCAAGAAGTACCGTTTGCCGTCCGAGTCCGAATGGGAGTACGCACACCGCGCCGGCAGCAAGCACCGTTACTTCTTTGGTAACGACGAGAGCATGGCCTGCCGCTACGGCAATCTGGCAGACCGCTCGGCCGAAGCCGCCGTCAGGCGCGACTACGGTCTTGAATCAAAGAACCACGTCGGCGTTGTTCCCTGCGACGACAAGGCTGAATACGCCAGCATCGTCGGCATGTACGAACCGAATGCGTTTGGGCTATACGACACGCTCGGTAATGTCTCCGAATTCCTCGCCGACTGCTGGCGCGAGAACTATGACGCCGCGCCCAAGGATGGCAGCGCCGTTTCAGGCGACGCCTGCCAGGAACGCAGTACGCGCGGCGGCGGCTGGCACTGGCGCGGACCTCACGCGACCCGCCGCGCTTGGGCGCCGGTCACCGCCATTGGCGGGGTGGCAGGATTTCGCGTAGCCGAAGACATCGGCGCGGCCCCGCCTGCTGACGGCAAGCCAAGCGCCTTCGAGATCGAATTGGCACAGGCGCAGGAGGCCGAACGCGCGCGCCGCAGCGGGATTGCGGAAATTCCCCGCCCGGCGAGCTGACGTCCCGCAGCGGTGGGGTAAATCTGCCTCATACTTTCGCCCACCCTGCGAACACAAAACGCGTGGCTAGTTTCTTTACCCACGCGGAACTGCATCATCACCTAACTGGTGGTTTTCGTTACATCGCCCGGAACAAATGTACGTACGCCCGGCTGACGGGCAGTTCTGCATTGACTCCCTTGAAGCGCACAAACAGGCGGCTCGCATCATCGCGCCGGGTGCCAGCGACGTGGTCGAGGTTGATGATGGTCGAGCGATGGATTTGCCAAAAGTGTGCAGGGTCGAGCTGCTCAATCAGTTCTGCAATCGGCGTGCGGATCAAATGCTCGCCCTTGGCCGTTAGCACGACGGTGTATTTGTCGTCGGCGTAAAAGTAAACAATCTCGTCGAGGGTCAACTGATGCGTCAGTTGGCCTTGCGCCGCGCGCACGTAGCGCAGGCGCGGCTGTGCGGCTCCAGGGTGCAGCAACTGCTGCAAAGCTCCCGACAACCGCGCATCCGGCACGGGCTGCACCGCCAGCGCAGCCTTGATTCGTATAACAGCCTGCGCCAGCCGTTCGGTGCGCAATGGCTTGAGCAGGTAATCCACCGCGGCATGGTCAAACGCCTGCACCGCATATTCATCGAAAGCGGTGACAAAGACGACCCGCGTATCGCCTTCAATGCCCTGCGCCACTTCCAGGCCGGACAAGCCCGGCATTTGAATATCGAGAAACGCCAGGTCCGGCTCCAGCGCGGCGATCTGCTGGGCTGCCTCGATGCCATTGCGCGCCACGTGCACAATCTCGAGCGCGGGCCACAGCATCTGCAACTGGTCCTTCAGGTACATCGCCAAATGCGGTTCATCGTCGGCAATCAGGGCTCGGGTCATATGCGGGTTTCGTAAGGAACGTTGATCAAAGCGACCGCGCCGGTCTCCTGGAGTTGCAGGCTCAGGCTGGCATTGCTGCCATAGCGGGTGTGCAGCCGCGACCGGATGTTGGCCAACGCCATGCCATGCCCGGTCCGCCCTGTACGGCGCGCCGCCGGACCACCTCCAGCGTCCGTCACGCTCAAGACCAGTCGACCGTCGGCCACGCTGGCCCGCACTTGCACCCGTCCGCCGTCGACCTTGGGCTCCAGGCCATGGTGGATGGCGTTTTCTATCAGCGGTTGCAACAGCAAGCTGGGCAGCAAGGCCAGGCGCGCCATGTCGTCTGCCTCAATCTCGAAGGTGAGCCGGTCGCCCATGCGGATCTGCAGCAGTTTCAGGAAGTGCCTGGCCATATCGAGCTCACCGGCAACGAGCGCATCGGCGTGGCGAATTTGCCCGAGGTTGGCGCGCAGGTAGTCAGAAAACGTTTCCAACATCAGCTTGGCGCGCGGCGGGTCGTAGTCCATCAGGCTCTCAACATTGGCCAAGGTATTGAACAGGAAATGGGGTTCGATCTGGGCTTGCAGCAAGTGCAACTGGGCCTGCGTTACCTGATGCTGCAAGGCGCGCCGCCGCACGCGCACCTGCCACCACAGGGTATTGGCCAGCACCAGCACGGCAATAAACACCGCTAGCCGTACGCTCAGATCCGAATATTGGCGAAACCAGCCCCAGATGTCTTCGCCGCGGAACATCCCGAACAGCGTCAGCCCGACTGCAAAGCCAAGCAAGGCGCCACACACCACGAGGGCATTGAGCAAAAGCCCGAAGCGCCAGCCTTCCATGGCAGCCACCCGTTCGACCATAGCCACCGGTCCGACCCTCTCAAATAGGTCCACTATGCCTTGGATGGTCCAGGCCACCGACACGCAAATGAGCGCATTCCCCGGGAACGAGGCACGCCACCAGCCCACATCCCCGACCCGGTTGGTCAGCACGCCGGATACGGTGAACATGACGCTGCACGCCGTCCATGCCAAGGCGGCACTGACCAACAGGCGCGCCCAGACTGGTTCGGTGCGCTGTGCCTTGAGCGTGAATAGCGTATGCCAAGCCTGATTGAGTGATGCCCTGAACACCGGTTTCCCTATTGGTTATTTCGCCGTAGCGCGGCGCTGGCGCTCCACCTGCTGCGCTTGCGCCAGCTCGGCTTCGAAACGGCTCTTGGCGCTGCCGTCCGCCTTGGCAGGACCATCCATCGCCAACCGGAAACCTTCGCCCATGCTGCTGTGGTTGTCCATGCCGGCGTGGCCGCGCCTTGCAATGCGAGCACCGATAGCGCGGTAGCTGTAATTGCCACCACGGTGAATCACCATGTTGCCGCCGCCCAGCTGCTTGCAATTGCCAGTCCAGGCCGAACCATCGGCCGGCGCGCCATCATAACTGGCGTGTTGGCAATCTTCGACAAATTCACCGACGTTGCCCGTCATGTCGTACAGGCCAAAAGCATTCGGCAAGTACATGCCGACAGTACTGGTGGTGCCAGCGCCGTCGTCACAGTCGAGCGACTTCGATTCGCGTCCTGTCAAACGCTCGCGCACGCCCTTGCCCGTCAGGTCCAACAGGTTGGCGTGGCGGCACAGCTGGCTGACATCATTGCCGAAGGCGTAATCGACGGTGCTGCCGGCGCGCCCAGCGTATTCCCACTCGGCCTCCGACGGTAAACGGTAGCTACTGCCGGTTTCCTTGCTCAACCACGCAGCATAGGCCTTGGCATCCAGCCAGCTGACGCACATCACGGGATGGAACTCGCTCGGCGCGTTGGCCGCGCTGTCCCAGGTGCCAGGTTCCACGCCGTAATCTTTGGCCGTATATTTCCAACAGCTGGTGCCAGTCTTGTGGCCGGTGGCTTGCACGAACTGGCGGAACTGCCCCACTGTCAACTCGTACGCCGAAAGTTGAAAGGGCTTAATGCGCACGGGATGCACCGGCGTCTCGAGCGGCTGCATACTGCCATCTCCCGTAGGGCCAGTGTTGCTGCCCATCAGGAACTGACCCGCCGGAATGCTGACCATCGGCGGCAGTATCAGTTCCGGCGCGGCCTGCGCTGGCAAGGTGAGGAAAGAACACAACAAGAAGGGAATCAAACGCATCATGGTTGCTGTCTGTAAGTGGTTGAACATGGCGGCAGTATGCAAACGGGATGGCGCGGCTGCAGCATCGCTGCGACCAATCGACAGCCAGGCCGACCAATGGCCAGCCATCTGGATGTCTTGTAGTCAGTTACAGCACTTTGACAAGCACCCGGTCCGCGTGGTCAGTGCAACCCCTGCATGTCGGGTGACACCGTGAGTTCCGCCATCTCGGCGGTTTAGGATTCTGGCTAGGGGTAGAGAGCCGCGCATGCGAAGTGACGCCTGCGTGTTCGATGGTGGTGTAGTTGTCGGAGCCAAGTCGATGTCAGTGCGGCTGCGTTTAAGACGATCGCAGCTGACAAGGCCGGTGTGGCCGTAACGGACCGGGGCTTCATCAAAATCGACAGCCACATGCGCACGAACCTGCCCCACATCCTCGCCATTGGCGATATCGTGGCCCGGCCCGTGCTGGCGCACAAGGCGGTGCATGAAGCGCATGTGGCGGCGGGCGATTTCCGGTGAACTGCAAGGCATCAATGCCAAGATGGGCCTGTTCCCCTGGACCGCATCCGGCCGCGCGATTGCCAACGGCCGCGACGAAGGTGTTACCAAGCTGCTGTTTGACGATTCATCCGAGGCCCATGGCCACGGCAAGATTCTGGTCGGCGACATGATCGGTGAGATTGCACTGGCGATTGAGATGGGGGCGGATGCCGTGGATATCGGCAAGACGATCCACCCGCATCCGACGCTTGGGGAATCCATTGGCATGGCGGCGGAGATTGCGCATGGCAGTTGCACGGATGTGCCGCCAGTGAGGAAGTGAAAATCGGCAACTGACTACATGCTACATATTCTGTAGCTGTACGCGTATATTCCACGGGGGCTTCTAGGCTATTTGACTCCAAATGTCGCGTCGTAAGCACGCAATCTGCCTGCGTAGGCTTGACAAGCCAAACTGAACACAACGCCTCATAAACAGGCGTTCTCAGCTTATTGCTGTGCAAAGCAACAGCCTGACGGTGCACATGTAGGGGTGCTTTGTGAGGCCCGTTTTGGGTGCGATACTTGGGTTCATGCGGTTGAAATTCCTATCAGTTTTTGACCTTTTCTCATGAACCACCGCGCGCACCTTAGAAATCTGGTCGTAGCGGCTGTGGTTTTTGGTTTGTACTGGCTGGCCGCCCAGTTGGGATTTGTATTTTCCAACCAAGGCATCTTGACTCCAGTGTGGCCCGCTGCCGCCGTGGGGGCTACAGCCGCCGTGGTGTACGGCCCGCGCGCGCTGTGGCTGGCAGCCATCTATGTCTTTGTGGACACTGCGGACGGTCGTCTCCTTGAAATGCAATACCTGCGGCGGGCTTGGATCGAGCCGCTAGGACTGCTGGTTTCGGCGCTGTTAGTCAGCAAGTTGGCTAGGCGGTTGGCTTTTGACTTGCGAATTTCCACATTGCGCCAAATTACCTATCTTCTGGGCATTCTGAGTGTTTACGCCGTCCTCAATGGGTTGCTGGTAACGGCAGGGTATTGCGGTATTTTGAAGGTAGCCAGTTGCGCCAAATCCGGCTTGGTGTCTTATTGGTGGCAAGCCTTTGCGGGGGACTTCTTTGGCTGCCTGATTGTGATGCCCGCGCTTATATCTTGGGTACGGCGGCTGGACCCCCACATTACCGCGGCCTGGCCCGAGGGTACTGACTCTGCGCCTTTGCGTTGGTCTCTGGAGCCAGCGCAATGGCGTTTTGTAGGTTGTGGGTTGTTGTGTATCGGGCTGGGTTGGTGGGGAACCCATGTCATCAACCTGCCGGTGAGCGCAGTCGGCTTTTTGGTGCTGCCTTTGCTGGTATGGGCCGCCTTGCAGTTTCGCCCGCTGTTTGTGCACACGACCATTTTGGCGACGGGGCTCATTGCCATCAGTTTGCAACTGACCGCCAGCACGGTCACGTTTCAAAATCCCAAGGCCGAGCTGACCTCTTTGTTTCTCTTCCTGCTCAGCGCGTCTGTGCTCACCCTGATCGTCAACGTGATCGTTCAGCAGCAGCAGGCCATGGCCCGGGCACTTGTCTACGGGCAGGAGCAAGAGCGCATCGAGCTGATGCTGCAGGTGGCTACCGATGCTGTGCTCAGCTTTGACGCACACGGGCGTGTGAGCTACTTCAACCCGGCTGCGGACCGGGTGCTGCGGCGCAGAGGCTTACAACTGAAAGGCAGTGCAATTGCTGCGATTTTGCAGACTCCGCGCCTTGCCCATCTAGAACGCGACGGCATAGTCGCCTTGACGCAGTCAGACCCGGGATTGTTTTCTGGGGAGGTTTTCGAGCTACAAATGAGCGGCGAAAGGGACCAGACGCTAACCCTGGAAGTGGCACTAACCGCCTACCGCAAGAATGAAGAGATCAACGCCACCGCCTTTGTCCGGGACGTTACGCTGCGTAAACAGCAAGAAGTAATATTGCAAAAAACCAGTCGCGAACTGGAGACAATTTTGCAGAGCACCCTAGTGGGCATCACACACACGATTGATAGGGTGCATGTGTGGGGCAATCGCAAATTTGCGGAGATGATGGGTTATCTGGCCCAAGACATCATTGGCCGTTCTACCCGCATGCATTACCAAGATGAGCGAAGTTGGCTCGAGATGGGTGATCTGTCAGGCCCGGTTCTCGCGAGTGGGCAACCGTTTGTGACTGAGTGGCCTCTTCAGCGCCAAGACGGCAGTATTTTGTGGTGTGAAATGCATGGCAACAACGTGGACCCGTCCGACCCGTCAAAGGGAGAGATATGGTCCTTTCTGGACATTTCTGAGCGCAAACGCGCCGAGACGGAGTTACGCCGTGCTCTGTCGCACCAGCAAGAGCTTAACGAGATCAAGTCCCGTTTCGTGGCCATGACCTCGCACGAATTTCGCACGCCTTTGAGCACGATCATGTCGTCCGCAGAATTGCTTAAGCACTATGACGAACGCCTCAAACCTGTGGAGAAATTGGAGTTGCACGAGAGCATTCTTGCGGCGGTTCAGCGCATGGCCGCCATGATGGACGATGTGCTCATCATTGGGCAGGCTGAGACGCGCGGATTCGCTCTAAAACTGGCCTCGGTAGACCTACCCAGTTTTTGCCAGGGGTTGGTGGAGGAGATTCGCCTTTTAACGCCAACAGGAATTTTCATTGATTACCGAGCGCCGGTCTGTAGTGCGCTCAGCCTCGACAGCCAGTTGCTACGACGGGTACTGGGAAATCTTCTATCGAACGCCATTAAGTACTCTCCACAGGGGGGTACGGTTGGCTTCGAAGTGCAATACGCCGAGCACGCGTTGCAGTTCCGGGTGAGCGACCAGGGGATCGGCATACCGGCTGAAGACCTTCCCAATCTGTTCGAAAGCTTTCATCGGGCAGCCAATGTCGGCAACATCGCCGGTACCGGGCTAGGTCTGAGCATCGTCAAGAAGTCAGTGGAGCGTCAGGGCGGCAGCATTGAGGTAACCAGCGTAGTGGGGCAGGGCAGTATTTTTTTGGTCCATATTCCGTTGCCGCAGGCGCCATTTGTCTAGGCTCTGAAGCGATGCGTCAACTTGTGCATCGCAAGCGCCATGGGCAAGGCTCAATGTGCCGTCGGTTTGGCAGCGGAAACTTGGGTTCATGCGGTTGAATTTCCGATTCTCAGCATCAGCGTCAATAGAGCTCTTTTTCCCGTCTTTTCTTTTCTTTTTCATACTCCTCCGCGTTTTTGCGCTGCTCCTGTTGGGCGTCCGTGGGCCGGGGCTGGGGCACTTCCCGTACAGCTGGCTTGGTGACTTGAGGCTGCGGCGTTGGCGCCTGCACTGGTGCCTGCACAGTTGACTGCGCAGGCGCAGGCACAGACACAGACTCTGCCGCTGGCCCGCGGGTGGGCGGCGGACGCACGGGTACCGTTGCGGGGCCATCATCGTCCCAGTGGCGCGGTTTGGGGGGCACAGCACGCGCGCGGTCTTGTGGTGACGGTTCCTGGGTTGGGGACACTTGCCAGGCTCTGTCGGGTTCATTCGTGGGGCCGTTCTTACCCAAGTTGTTGTAGGGGTTGCCCTGAGGCACGCGTTCATCACGTGGGGGCCGCTGCAAAATCGGCGCAGCCGGGCCGTTGTTGATACGTTTGGCATAACCGGGGCTGTGGCTAAAGCCGGGCACATAGGTATCGCGGGGCGCCAATGGCGTCCAGCCACTGCGTGGCGGGCGTCGATTGGGAGATGGTCCGACAGCTTCGCCTGGCCAGCCGTTGGTCCAAGTCACCAGTGCAGGTGCATACACCGGTCTGCGCTCGTAACGGCCCGGAGCCCAGGCCCACCGACCACGAACGCTCACCCAGCGCCCAAAATGAAAGGGAGCAAATCCCCAGGGGGTGTCATCGACCCAGCTCCAGCCCCATTGGCGGGTCCAAACCCAGCGACCGTCACGGTAGGGCTCCCAGTCGCGCGCCACCCGTGTTGGAAACCAGATGTTGCCGTATTCAGTGGCCTCTTCCCAGCGACCATATTGGTCCAGATCTTCCGCACCGGTCATTTCACTGGACAGGAAGCCCTGGTCAATGGCGTAGGAATTTGTCGGCGCGTGGGATTGGGCCAAGAGAAAATCGTTGAACGGGTCCCGAAGGATCCTCTGGCCGTTTGGCCGGGCACCGTCATTGGCCCTGAAGTCCGCCTGTTCACCCTCCCGCAGCGAGGCAAACTGTGGCGTGCCATAGCGGTCCGATTCAAAACGGCCCCGACCTTGAAGGGCGGAGATGCGGGTGGTGCGGTCGAGTTGGTCAATGCGATACAGACCTTCGCTCTCTGCAAAAACCCGCCCCTCACGTGTCAGCACCGATGTTTCAATAACGGCTTCACGGCTGCGCAAACGCAGCCCCATGCGGCCCTCATTGAGCTGCAGCACGACACGCCCTTCATCCATTTGGGCGATCAGCACATCACTGCGTCCATCCAGCCAGACACTGGTCGAGCCTAGGCGTACCGTGACGCGCCCGTTGGGATCGGTATGCAAACGGTCGCCTTTGGATACGGTCTGGTTACGGATCAGGGGGGTCCACTCCCGGTTGTCCGTGTCATACAGCCAAACCACCCCAGAAAGTTCTGCTACACGCCCCGCCAGGGTCGGCGGGTCCGCCCACGCGCTGGGCGCCATGGCCAATGCCAGCAGCAGAGTGGTCAAGAAAGTCAGGCCCCGGGCAAGCATTTGCGGACGGGTTGGGCAAGTTGGTGTGTGGTTCAAAATTTACCTTCGATTTCTTACCTTAACGCAGAATCACGGTTTCCGGCTGACCGGGTTTAACGTTAGTTCTTGCGCTTGACCCCGAAGTTGCTTTTGACGTCTGCTGCGAGGGCGAAGTCTCTGAGTGCCGCTTTGAGGTTGGAACCGGCCAGGTTGCAGTCACGAATGCCCAGCCGCGCGAAGCTCAGCAGGTGGGTGGAGGTATAGACCCGGCCGACCGTGTCATTGCCGATTGCCGCAACAAAGGCGTCACCGGCCGCTGAAATCGGCAAGTCGATCCACCCAGCCTACATTTGACGAATCCATCGGCATGGCGGCGGAGTTTGCACATGGCAGTTGCACGGATGTGCCGCATGCGCGCAAGTGATGGAAAGAAGCCATTAAGTTTTCATTTAAAACGCTATTAATTGAATAGCTAGCTGTGCATGTGCCACGGGGGCTGAGAGTGTTTTTTTAACTCGATCTTGTAACTACTCATCTCACCCAGCCAAGCTAGGTTGCATAGGCTGAGACAGGGGGATTGGTGACCAGATCGACTGCCACTGCGCGCCACGCCTGAATTTGACCAGTCATTGACGAATGCCTCATCGCGAATGCCTCATCGCGCTCCAGGATTGCGTAGGTGTGGCAATATGTCGATATGAGTCAAACTTTTGGTATCGAAGCTCCAAGAGAGCACCCCCACACCCCGCACAGAAAACCGGCCCGTTACCTCATCGTCATCGATGCAGGGGGAACGATGATCGCGCGGCTTTTTTTGGACACCCGTGAATTGGTGGCCGAGTTCGATGCGGCGGTTGAGGAGGTCACGTCAATGACCAGTGGTCTGGTGCCAGAAGTTGGCGCGCAGAGCTCGGAATGGGACCAGGCATTGATGGGGCACAGCGCTGATCAGCGGGCAACCGCCATGATCTACACGCTTGAAATTTGACAGGCCTGGCTGCCATCTGGATTCACCCACGCCTGCCTCACGCCGGCTTTTTGTTCCTGGCAGGCACACACCGGGACTACGGCGCTTCGCCTGCTTTGCTGACCTGGGCCACGGCAAGATCCAGGGCAGCGGCAAGATGGACACGCATGCGAGCGACATGATTGGCGAGATTGCCTTGGCACGTATGTAACGCCGACTCGGAAGTGAACTTGGTAAATGACCATGCGCTACCAATTGTGCAGCTATGTGTGCAAATTCCACGGGGGCTTCGCGGCTTATTTACTCCCAACTGCGCGTTGCAAGCTCACAATCAACCCTATTGGGCTTGAGAGGCAAAACCAAAGCCTACAACCCCCACCAACCCGAAGGTACCCTGATCTATCAGACGGTTGCAGACCACTTCGAGACCTAGCTTGAGTTGGTAAGTGTCAGACAGTTCGACGACCGAGGTGACCAACATACCCTGGCACCCTGCGTCGGACAAACGTTTCGCAAATATCTGGAGTGCGGCATCTTCGCCCACGACTTTGAGCGGGTACGTTGCTATGACTGCGGTGACGACTATCAAAGTTCGTGTCGTCTGCCCCTCGTGCAACTCACGGCGCATGGCCGAGGCACTGCCCTCCTGACCGATCGCGTATTCGCCTGCTTGCCAGTGCGCCAGTGGGTGCTGGCTGTTCCCAAGCGCAGGCGCTACTGCTACAACTTGCAGCGCGACAAGGCTTATGACGAATGCAGGCGGCAGCCCGCATTGCATGTAGGACAAAGCGCTGGACTTGACTAGTGACTAAAAAAGCGCCTCCACAAAAATTACACGGCTGATTGAATACAAGGTATTCTTCGCCGAACGTGCAAGTCCTTACATAGATTGAGGCTTTCCTCCACCGCAATTACGGATTCAACACCATGCCAACTAAAAAAAGCGCCACCACAGTCCAGCCAGATGGCGTGAAGTACGCTGTTGCAAAATCAAAATCCGTTCGGAAACATCCTGGCCTGCTTGTTAGCTTGGGTTTGGTGTCCCTACTGTCGTTGGCCTATAGCAACCCGGCCTTTGCGGCGACGGCACCACCGCTGGGAACTACAAGCAGCTTTGGTATTGTTTCCAGCACTCTCTCCGGCACAGGAGCTTCGGCCAATGTCACCGGCTCGGTTTGTTACACGACACTAGCTGGCACACCGCCGACGGTTTCTGGCGCCACAAAAACTCCATGTGATACGGAAATTGCGGATCAAGGCATCGCGTTGGCGGATCTGAACGCCCAACTGGGTACCTGTATTCCCCTTGGCTCCGCAGTGGATCTGAGTTCGGCTGTCGTTGGCGGTGGTACTCCGGGGGTGCTCCCGCCTGGCTGCTATTCCAGCACAGGGGCAATGAGCATTGGCTCAACTCTGACCCTCAATGGCGGCGGCGTCTACGTGTTCAGGCCCGGCGCCGGTGCAACGGTCGGTGCTCTTAACACTGCCGCCGGTTCCATTGTCACCCTTAATGGCGCTTGCGCCAGCGATGTCTTCTGGGCTCCCACCGCTGCGACGACACTGGGTGCAAACTCAACATTTTTCGGGACGATCATTGATGCGGCTGGCATCACGATGGGATCGGGTGCCACCGTGTCAGGCCGAGCCTTGGCTGCGGGCGGCACCGTTACGACCGATTCAAATGCAATTGCCATCCCTGGCGCATGCGCACCATCGGCCGCATTGCCGTCTATTAGGGTCACCAAGATCTCCAACGGTGGCGTGGGCTCGTTCGACTTCAGCGGCAACAACGGCTTTGCCAACCAGTCCATCGTAACATTGACGTCCGGCAACGGCGTGGCCGGTGCCAGGCAGACGCTGACGGCAGCGGGTGTCAGCACCACGATTACTGAAGCGGCACCGCCAGCAGGTTACGCCCTGGCCTCCATCAGCTGTAGCGGCCTGGGTGCCGGTGGTACGCAGACACCGAATATCGGGACACTTAGCGTGACCCTGGATGCAGCGGCCACCGCAGCGGGAGCGGCGATCGCCTGTACGTTCACCAACAACTTGGCTGGATTCGTCCCACCTGTCGCGTCCATCCCGACGCTCTCAGAGTGGGCGATGATTTTGCTCGCCGGACTGATGGCTATAGCGGGCTTTGCCGCGATTCGGCGCAAAGGCATGTAATTTGCAGGTGTGTGGCAATCCAACGGTAAATGTTCGGGGGCGCGTCAGCGCCCCTTTTTTTCTTGTGTTGGCCATGTATCAGATGCGCAAACACAGATTGTCATTGGCTCAGCAATAGATTTTTAAAATCAATCATGGCCCGCTTCTTCATTGTGTTCATTGTCATTCTGGTTGTATTGTTTGCGGCCGAATTGACGCACCCGGTGCAGGAGGCTATCGTCGTACCGTGGACCACCTTTCTCGCCAAAATGAGTGCCGCCATCCTAGTGTTCTTTGACGATACGGTAATTTCCTACGGCAAAGTGCTTCAGCATTTGGACAGTGGTTTGGGCGTGTCTATTGAAGCGGGTTGCAACGGCGTTGAGGCCGCTTTGATCCTGGCCGCCGCCGTTCTGGCCTACCCGGCTTCGTGGCCGATGCGCCTGGCAGGAATTGCGCTCGGCTTTGTCGCGATTCAGGCCGCCAACGTGTTGCGGGTGATCACCCTTTTTTATCTGGTCGAATACAGCGAGCCCATGTTCAAGTTCGCGCACCTGTACCTGTGGCAGGCCTTGATCATGCTGGACGTGCTGATCGTGTGGTTGCTGTGGGTGCGGCAAGTGGCTCGTCATGAAGCGCGTCTGGAGCTGACCCTTGTCTAAACCGCGTAGCGTGATCGTTGGTTTTTTTCTGCGGACCTTCCTGTGGTTGACACCTGCGCTGGCGCTTTGGTATTGGGCACGCGACTACGTCGTGATGCCGGTGGCCTGGTTGGCAGAGGCGTTCATGCGGTTTTTTTTTCCAGGGTGGGTGTCTGGCACTGAGCTCGACGGCATTCATCAGACGCTGATCACCCGACTGGGCGTCCCGCATGCATCGGGCAGGATGGCGGACCTGACACCGGAAGTCAGCGTCTTGACCTACTGCTATGGCCTTCCACTGCTCGTGGCGCTGTTTCTCGGCGTGCGGGCGAAAGGCTTATGGTGGAAATTGCCGGTCTGCTCAGTGGGATTATTGCCCTTTCAGGCTTGGGGCGTGTGTTTCGCGTGGCTGATTCCGATTGCTGTGGAAGCAGGGAAATTCACGCGATCGACCACTTATTTCAACAGCTGGGAAGTGAATCTGATTGGCCTGGGCTATCAACTGGGATTTCTACTTTTGCCGACCCTGATTCCCATGCTGATGTGGCTGTATTTCGAGAGAACCTTTGTGATCACTGTGGCGGTCGAAGGCGCCATGGAAGGCTCCGTGCCATAGCCTGGCGCAACGCCACTGAGCGCCGTTGCGCCAGGCTATGTCGGATGGACAGTTTTGGACTTGTAGTCGCAAACCTGGGCCACGGAAAGATCCTGGGCGGCGACATGATCGCCGAGACCATTCACCTACATCCGGCGCTGGGTGAGTCCATCGGAATGGCGGCGGAGATCGCGCATGGCAGTTGTACAGATGTGGCGCTGGCATGGAAGTAATTTAGAGCATGGCGACTGATACGCTATTGATTCAATAGCTTCATGCGCGCGTTCCACGGCGCGCGCGCAGCTTTTTTTTGTTGGCGATTACTGCAACGGGTGGCTCGGCGTTATCCGATGAGCCCATTCAGGAGTTCCGGTTTGTCGAAGAGGGCAAAGTATTCACACAACTCATCCATGTCGAGCGCAGTGCGGTGGATTTTTAACAGTCCACGAATGTCGTCATGGTCGCGTGTTCGCGCTACATCGCAATGAAAAAAGGGCGCCCTTGGCGCCCTTTTCGTTTGCATGGGAATGGCTTACTTGCCGCAACCCAGCGAGGCGATACGGTCGTGTGCATTTTTCGCTTGCACCAAGCCGAAGCCGAACTTGGTGTCGCGTCCTGCGGTACCCAAATCCTGTGCGCTCAGGCCCAGCGAGGTGCGGATTTGTGCGCCCGTGCAAGTGGGGAAGTAGCTCCACACCAAGGCTGCGACGGCTGAAACGTGGGGTGTTGCCATGGATGTGCCATCAAAGAAAGCATAGCTGTTGGGGGTGACCGCTACCGTTGCCAATTTTCCCAGTTGGCCCTTCATCGCCAGACCGTCGACATCAGATGCCGTGACGGATGGGATGGTGGCTACTGTGGTGCCCATCGTGCCGCCAAATCCACCAGCCACGTTGTTATAGATGATGGCAGCAACGCCACCGCTGGCCTTGCAATTGGTTACCTTGGTGGCAAAGTCAATAGTGCCGCGTGCCACCAAGCAAACTTTGCCGGCCACGGCCGTGTTCACCGCATCGCCCAAACCAAAGTCAGCCAAGGCGGCAGTGACAGTCGCTTTGGTAGAGCCGTCCATGTCACCGGGTGCATAAGTGGTCCCGTCTACGGTCAGCGCTGACTTGGAGCCCGAGTTCATGGGCACAGTCGACAGCACAGCAACACCCGGAGCGGAGATCTCTACTTTGGAGTTGTACTGCGAGAAGGTTGCCCACGCTTTGTTCTCGTCCAATGCGCCCACCGACATCACGGAGGTATAACCCGCAGGGTAGGAGATGGCCGTTGTGCCATCGTTACCGGCGGCGGCAATGGACAACACACCTTTGGCGGCCAAGCGGTCAAATGTACGCATTTCCGTCCGGTTAGATCGTCCACCACCCAATGACATGCTGATAACGTTGGCACCTGCCGTATCACACTTGTTGGCGGCAGATGCCAGTGTGGAGGAGTAAGCCCAGCCATCGGCGCCAAACACCTTGATGATGTGGAGCTTCAGCTTTTTGTTGGAGTTAACACCCACCACACCGACGCCGGAGTTGTTGATGGCGGCAATGGTGCCCGCTACGTGGGTGCCGTGGTGGTTCTCGTCAGTAGACCACAGGCCGGTGCCGCGGTCATTGTCACCAGCAACGACATTGCCGCTGAGGTCTTCATGGGCCAAGTCATAGCCGGAGTCAATGATGCAAACCTTGCGGTTGCCGGTGTTGGTATCGGGCAAGACGTCTGCCTGCACCATTTTGATGCCGTAAGGCGTCAGTTGCCCTGTGAGGTAGGGCGCTGCGGAGGGGCTGGTTGTCGCAAAGGCATGGCGAACCAAATCTTCCTCGATGTACTCAATGTTGGGGTTGTTGGCCAGGCCTTTGAGCGCAACGGTCGGCACTTCAATGGCGACGGCATCCATGCCATGTATTTCCTGCTTGATGACTCCACCAGCAGCGCGCAGTGCAGCGCGGCCGCTAGCGGCTTGGCCGGGCTTCATCGACACAATGACGCGGGTGGTGTCAGGCTTTGCCAATACGGGGCCCGCAGCACCGAATACGGCAGTTGCGATGGCCATACCGAGAACTTTATTTGCACTCAACTTGAACGAACGACGCATGCTTACGCACTCCTGAAGACTGTGAGATGAGGGTTTACCCATCCCGTCGCTGCTACCCTTTGTATGGGAAGCTTGTACGACACTTAAAAACTCGGACCACCGGTTAGGTCGCCGAGGAGAGACTCACCATATGCAAATTTCGGGCCAGAGAATTAGCCTTTTGGAAGCAAAGTCAGCAAGTAGCGGTGTTTGACACAGCCACAAGATTGT
>JBKJJC010000338.1:0-8705 GCA_046598245.1 Rhodoferax sp. | reverse complement strand
AAGGGCCTCAAGGTAGGCATTGTGCAGGCTCGCTTCAATGCCAACATAACGGATGCGCTAACACAGGCCTGCAAAGCCGAGCTGATCGCGCTGGGTGTTGCGGACAAAGATATCGAGCACTTGACCGTTCCGGGCGCGCTGGAAGTGCCAGTGGCTTTGCAGGCCATGGCCGAAAAAACCAATTACGACGCACTGGTCGCCATTGGGTGCATCATCCGTGGCGAAACCTACCACTTCGAACTGGTCGCCAATGAATCAAGTGCCGGGGTGACCCGCATCTCACTGGACTACCAATTGCCCATCGCCAACGCCATTTTGACAACCGAAGATATGCCCCAAGCCATCGCCCGCCAAATTGAGAAAGGGCGCGACGCCGCCCGTGTGGCAGTAGAGATGGCCAACCTGCTGGAGGCCATGTAATGTCTGATATGAATACGCCCGCCGCTGCGAAGCGCCCCCCTCGCCAGCCCCGTACCGGCGTGACTAGCACTGGCGCCCGCAAGGCCGGCAGCAAGTCTGACCGCAGCCGTGCGCGCGAGTTTGCGTTGCAAGGCTTGTACCAGCACCTTGTCGGTGGGAACGCGGTCGACGACATCGACAGCTTTACGCGGGACCTAGCCGGCTTCAACAAGGCAGATGCAGTGCACTTTGATGCATTGCTGCAAGGCTGTGTGGCCGAGGCCGCGCAGCTTGATGCGCTGATCGTGCATTCGCTGGACCGCCCTATGGCCGAAATTTCTCCCATCGAACACGCCATCATGTGGATTGGTGTGTACGAGCTAAGTCACTGCCTAGATGTGCCGTGGCGCGTCGTGTTGAACGAATGCATTGAACTGGCCAAGGAATTTGGCGGCACCGATGGGCATAAGTATGTCAATGCTGTGCTCAATGGCATTGCGCCCGCACTGCGTGCCGCCGAGGTCGAATCCGACCGTGGCCAGATCAAGAAGCCGCGCGCCTGAGCGAGCCCACGCCCCGAAACATGCAGATATCGTCGCGCGCACAAAAGATCGAGCCGTTTTATGTCATGGAGGTGGCCAAGGCCGCCGCTAGGCTGGGCCAGGAAGTTGCGCACACCGACTCGCCCATGATTTTTTTGAACATTGGCGAGCCCGACTTCACGGCCCCGCCCCTGGTGCAACAGGCTGCCGAGCGGGCCATACACGATGGTCGCACGCAGTACACCCCTGCCACCGGCCTGCCCCTGCTGCGCGAACGCATCAGCCATTGGTACCGTCAGCGCTTTGGCATCGATGTGCCGGCGAGCCGGATTGTCGTGACCGCGGGCGCGTCAGCCGCTCTGCATCTGGCATGCATGGCGTTGATCGAACCGGGTGACCAAATTTTGATGCCAGACCCCAGTTACCCTTGCAACCGGCACTTTGTCAGTGCCGCCGAGGGATGCGCTGTACTGGTGCCCACTACCGCCGAAGACCGCTTCCAGCTCAGCGCCGACGCCGTGCGCTCGGAGTGGGGGCCGCGTACCCGTGGCGTGTTGCTGGCTTCACCGTCCAACCCGACAGGCACCTCCATACACCCGGACGCCTTGCGCGACATTCAACGTGTGGTGCAAATGCACGGTGGCATCACCATCGTGGATGAAATTTACCTGGGGTTGGGCTTTGACGCCCAGTACGGACAGACTGCACTGGCGTTGGACGAAGACATCATCAGCATCAACAGCTTCAGCAAATACTTCAATATGACGGGCTGGCGACTGGGATGGATGGTGGTGCCCGAAAAGCTGGTGCCGGTCATAGAACGTCTCGCACAAAACCTGTTTATTTGTCCGAGCACCATTGCCCAGCATGCCGCTTTGGCTTGCTTCGAGCCCGAGAGCCTCGCCTTGTACGAGCAGCGCCGTAGCGAGTTCAAGGCCCGGCGGGACTATTTTCTTCCGCAACTCAATGCTATGGGACTCACCGTCCCGGTGATGCCAGACGGCGCCTTTTATGCCTGGGCCGACTGTTCGGCGGCGTGCGCCAAGCTTGGCGTCAAAGACAGTTGGGATTTTGCGTTTGAAGTCATGAACAAGGCCCACGTCGCCGTTACCCCGGGCCGCGACTTTGGCACAGCGCAAACGCAAAATTTCGTGCGCTTTTCGACAGCAAGCTCCATGGCGCATTTAGAAGAAGCCGTGGCCCGTTTGCGCACCCTTTTGCTCTAATCGCCATTTTGACTGGCATTACCTAACCCTTCACCGTGCAATGAACCAAGACTTATCGATTCTCCATCTGATACTCAACGCCAGCCTCGTGGTGCAAGCCGTCATGCTATTGCTGATGGTGGTATCCATCACGAGCTGGGCCGCCATTTTTCGCAAGTATTTCGCGCTAAACCGCGTGAAGTCCCTCAACGAAGCCTTCGAGCGCGAGTTTTGGTCCGGGTCTAGTCTGAACGATCTGTTTGCCGACGCGTCCAAAACTGCTGGCAAGGGTGGTCCCATGGAACGCATTTTTGCCAGCGGCATGCGCGAATTCCAAAAACTGCGCGAGCGGCGCATTACCGATGTCGGTACCTTGATGGACGGCGCTCGGCGCGCCATGCGCGCCAGTTTCCAACGAGAGATGGATGTGGTCGAGACCAACCTGTCCTTCCTGGCCTCCGTTGGCTCGGTCTCACCCTATGTGGGCCTGTTTGGCACCGTGTGGGGCATCATGCACGCCTTTGTCGGCTTGGCGGCATTGACCCAGGTAACCTTGGCCACCGTGGCGCCCGGCATTGCCGAAGCGCTGGTGGCCACCGCCATTGGCCTGTTTGCGGCGATTCCGGCGGTCGTGGCCTACAACCGTTTCGCCCGTGACATAGACCGCATCGCCACGCACCAAGAGACCTTTATCGAAGAGTTCTCCAACATCCTGCAGCGCAATGTGGGCGCGCAGCCTAGCGCCACCCACTGACCATGCCCGGCGTTTCCCACCGCGGCCGTGGCCGCCGCACCATCAATGAGATCAATATGGTGCCCTTCATCGACGTGATGTTGGTGTTGTTGATCATCTTCATGGTGACTGCCCCGCTGATCACTCCCAGCATGATCGACCTGCCCAGCGTCGGCAAGGCGTCGCGCCAACCAGACCAGATCATCCAGATTGTGCTGGGCAAAAACGACAGCTTAGAAATGAAAATCAAGGACAAAACTACGTCGCTGACAATGAAAGAACTGGCCAACGCGGTCAAGAAAGCACAAGGACCCCGCGACAGTGCGGCTCCTACCAACTCTGCAGTGGTGATCAGCGCCGACAAAAACGTGAAGTATGAAAGTGTCGTCAAGGTCATGGATACCCTGCAACGCGCCGGTATCCAGCGGGTAGGCTTGTCTGTGCAACTGGCGAACTGACAATCAAAAACGCATTAAACACGCAACCTCAATCTGCCATGAACGCCCCATCAGCCCGCATGGAGTTTGCACCACCGCCCACGCCGGGCATGTTGCGGGCGCTGGGTCTGGCCATATTGGCCCACGGCCTATTAGTGGCGGTACTGACCATGGGTGTGCAATGGAAGCGCGACACCACACCCATTACCGTAGAAGCCG
Organism: Rhodoferax sp.; assembly: GCA_046598245.1. Lineage (GTDB taxonomy): Bacteria > Pseudomonadota > Gammaproteobacteria > Burkholderiales > Burkholderiaceae_C > Allorhodoferax. The sequence continues at coordinate 5,170 of JBKJJC010000338.1, read as the reverse complement.
AACTGTGGTCGGCGCTGCCCGTCCAGGCAGCGCCAAGGGCACCTGATCCGGAGCCTACGCCACCCCAACCAAAACCAGAACCGGTACCCGCGGTAAAAGAGGTTGTGCGCCCTGCTCCCGTTCCTGTGCCCGATAGTCCCGATCCAAGCATCGCGATTGCCAAGGAAAAGGCAAAAATCCGGAAAGAACAGCAGTTAGAGCAGGACCGCATCAAACTGGAGAAAAGCCAGAAGGAAGCCATCAAGGCCCAGAAGCTGAAAGTTGAGAAAGACGAGCGGGAGATCGCGTTGCGTGAGAAACAGGCGCGTGACAAAAAACTGCAGCAGGAGCAGCAAAAGGCACAGACAGCCAAGACCGAGGCAGACACCAAGAAAGTGGCGGAACTGCGCAAGCTGCAAATTGAACGCATGAACCGTATGGCGGACCAGGCAACTGGCTCCGGTGATGCCAACGCGACCGGTACAGCCAAACAGTCCTCCGGCCCCTCGGCCAGTTATGCAGGTCGCATCGTTGCACGTATCAAACCCAATATCACCTACACAGAATCCTTGAACGGAAACCCGGTCGCTGATGTAGAAGTGCGTACCTCACCGGATGGAACCATCATCAGCCGCAAGCTCATCAAATCCAGCGGCGTGAAATCTTGGGACGACGCGGTGATCAACGCCATAGACAAAACAGAAAAGTTGCCAGCCGACGTAGACGGTCGGGTGATCCCATCGCTGACTTTGGGGTTTCGCCCCAAGGACTGACGGTGTTGCCTGAGGCGAAACAACGTTGGTAAACATGGGCCGACGCCCAATCAATTGCTATGAAATATATAGCAAACTATTGATATTACACGGGGGCTAGCGGCATTTTTCGCCAAATTCGGTAAGCGTCCGGCCAACGCAACTTGAGGATTTCCTGAGGTCGGCAGATAGTGTGCACCATGAAGATCGTGCACACCATGGCGAGCGAAGCTCGCACCAAAGTCCCCAAGCGGCGTTTTTATAGTCCCGAGCTAAAACTCCAAGTGGTTGGGGAGTGCGGCCGGCCCGGCGCCTCCATTGCAGCTGTGGCGCTCATGCACCGGGTCAACGCCAACATTGTTCACCGCTGGTTGCGTGAACATGCCCAAGGCACTTTGGCAAGACCAACACCTTCTTTCTTGCCTGTCACCCTGAACGATATGCCACGGCAGGCGGCGGCGCCTGTCACGCCACCGCAAATCCGGGTCGGGGTCCAACGTGCCAACGCCACAGTTGTCGTCCACTGGCCCGTGCAGGACGCCACTACCTGCGCGCAATGGTTGAGTGAGTGGTTGGCGTGATCCGGATCGACGCCATATGGCTTGCCACTTCGCCCCTGGACATGCGCGCAGGCACTGACTGTGCCCTGGCCCGGGTCGTTCAGGTTTTCGGTGCAGCTCACCCACACACCGCCTACCTCTTTGCCAACCGACGCGCCAACCGCATAAAGGTACTGGTGCATGACGGCATCGGCATCTGGCTGGCCGCCAGAAGACTGCACCAAGGCCGCTTTGTCTGGCCATCTGCAAGTGCTGCAGACCGATTCAGTTTGAGCCGCAATCAGCTTGACGCCTTGGTGCTGGGATTGCCCTGGTCCCGCATTGGCGAGGGCGGAATAATTACTGTGGTTTGATAACCGCAATTGCTATCATTTTTACGTCTATTGGGGGATGCGCCAATAGGCAGTAGACCACCGAATTGGCACACTACCGTCCATGGTTGTCGCCCTTGAATCACTGTCCAGTTTGAACGCAGAACAACTGCGTTCACTGGCCCGCGATTTGATTGCTAAGGTTGCGCAGCAAGGGCAAAAAATCACCAGCCTTGATCAGGTGATCACCAGCAAAGACCGTGAAATCCTTTACCGCCAGGCCAAGATCGACCAGCTCACGCATGAGATGGCTGTTCTAAAGCGCTGGAAGTTCGGGCGCAGCCGCGAACAACTCGATGCAGGTCAGACCAGTCTGCTCGATGAAACCATCGACGCCGACATCGCAGCCATTGAGCAAGAGCTGGAGAACTTGGCACCAGCAGCCAAGGCCGACACAGAAGCCCGCAAGCAACCCAAGCGCACAGCACTACCAGCAGAACTGCCCCGCGTAGAACTGCGCCACGAACCCGACTCGACTACCTGCAACTGTGGCTGCCAACTCAAGCGCATCGGTGAAGACGTCAGCGAGAAGCTGGACTACACGCCGGGCGTGATGACAGTGGAGCGCCACATCCGTGGCAAATGGGCATGCGTCAACTGCGAAACATTGATTCAAGCACCAGTCCCCGCCCAGATCATCGACAAAGGTATTCCAACTTCCGGCTTGCTGGCCCAAGTGCTGGTGGCCAAGTATTCGGATCACCTACCGCTGTACCGGCAGGAAACCATCTTTGGACGCTCAGGATTTGCGATCCCGCGCTCCACGCTGGCCCAATGGGTGGGTGTTTGCGGCGTGCAATTGCAGCCGTTGGTAGATGCGCTGAAAGCCACCATGCTTCAGCACGCTGTGCTGCATGCCGATGAAACGCCGGTGGCGATGCTCAAGCCCGGCAACAAGAAGACGCACCGGGCCTACCTGTGGGCCTATGCACCGGGAGCGTTTGAGGATTTGAAAGCGGTGGTCTACGATTTCTGCGAGACCCGAGCGGGAGAACATTGTCGAAGCTTCCTGGGGGAGTGGAAGGGATCACTGGTTTGCGATGACTTCGGTGGCTACAAGGCCGGGTTCATCAATGGCATCACCGAGCCAGGCTGCCTGGCCCATGCGCGGCGCAAGTTCTTTGACCTGCATGTGAGTAACAAGAGCCAGATTGCTGAACAGGCTCTGAAGTACATCAGCCAACTGTATGACGTTGAGCGCGAAGTCAAACATCTGCACGCGCATGAGCGACGACAGAAACGACAAATCCAATCAAAACCACTGATGGATGCGTTTTACCAGTGGATGCTGCTGCAGCGCCAGAAGATCACTGACGGCTCTGCCACAGCCAAAGCGCTGGACTACAGCTTGAAGCGCTGGGATGCACTGACCCGGTTTCTGGAAGATGGGCAATTGCCGATTGATAACAACTGGATCGAGAATCAAATTCGCCCGATAGCCATTGGCAGAAACAACTGGCTATTTGCCGGATCACTGCGGGCCGGGCAGCGAGCCGCCGCGGTGATGAGCGTGATTCAGAGCGCCAAGCTCAATGGACATGATCCGTACGCTTACCTGAAGGATGTGCTGGCACGGTTGCCAACTCAGAAGAACAGCCAGATCGATGCGCTGCTGCCGCACCGCTGGCAACCACTGCCTACATAGCGCCTGCACCGTCAAGGTGTGTTCGCCGCGCGCTTACCAAATTCGCCTCTGCCAGCAAACTCAGGCCTGCACCAAGGTCGTTACCCGCCTTCTGGTACGTTCACGCAGAGAGCACTCACGCAATGTGTCAGCCAGTGCTTCCAGGTCCGGGACTCCATAAATCACCACATTGGAAAAATTCGTATCGGTGGATCGCAACTGAAGCAAGCAGTGCCCCACCAGGCGCATACCCAGGGGCTTGAGCACATCAAAGTGGTCGATGCGAAACAGTTCTACGCTTTCCTTGGATTTGGACAGGATTCCCTGCTCAACCCGAACCCGCTGGCTGGTGATTTCATAGCGGATGGACAGCCCCCGCACCCAGTAGTAAAGGTACGCGATGCCCAGTGTGCACACGACGGCAAGCCATTGCCACATCGAGTAAATCACCGCGGGGTGCCCGTCATACAACACCGTCTCCGCTTCCGCTTCTTTGGCGGCCGACAACGCTAGCAAGTCCGTATTACAAAAACGGCATTTGACGGCTGCGGCCTTGATGGTCTCAGCGCAAACGGGGCAGGATTTGGTGTCGTCGCTCATGGGGATATTCCTCGCATGGTTGTGGTAACTCCGCAAAGAAAAAAGCCTGTTATTTTTTGAATAACAGGCTTTCTTACAAATCACTTGGGGTGGCTGATGGGGCTCGAACCCACGACAACAGGAATCACAATCCTGGACTCTACCAACTGAGCTACAGCCACCGTGAGCCTATGATTATAGCCCCTGTTTTGGTCTATTCTGCGGCAAGTGCCTGATCCAATACACCCGGCGCGGGGCGTGGCACCTTGATCGCCACTTTAAACCGCTGACTGAGCATCTTGTAATAGGCCTTGTTTTCGGCGCTTGCCACCCATTGCGCATACTGCTTGCGTTCCTGCTCAGCAGTCGCCGCCACGGGTGCAGTGCGTGGCAGCACTTTGTTGACGCGCACCACTGCATAACCTTGGCCACCGAGATCAACACCCACCCAGGCGGGCAAACTTGCGGTATCAGCCTTCAACACGGCATCCATCACGGGGCCAGGAACGGCGGCAGCACCACCACGGGAAACGATAACAGCTGCAGGAAGACTGTCTGGCGCGGATGATTTCCAAGCCGCCAATTTCTCAGCACCGTCTTTTGCTGCCATTTCGGCGGCCTGTTTTGCGATCAAACGCGCTTTGACACTGGCTTGCATTTCCGCCAACGGCCGGGTACTGGCGGCTGTGTATTGGGTGATGCGCGCGGCGGCCATTTGGTTGACGCCGACTTCGATCGCCTCGGTATTGCGTTTCTTTTCGAGGGAGTCGGCACTGAACACCGCAGTCAGGAACTTAGCATTGGCCAACACGCCGGTCACCCCAGGATTGGGTTTGCGTTGCAGATTTTCGGCTGTCTTGACTTCGAGTTTCAGGCGTTCTGCCACACCTTTCAGACTGTCAGATTCCTCGTACACGCCATTGGTGAATGCTTCGGCGGTCTCGGCAAATTTGCGCTGTGCCTGTTGCGTTTTCAGGTCTATCTCTATCGTGGGGCGCAATTCATCAAAACTGCGTTGCTTGGGCGCCTTGATGTCTGTCACTTTGATGATGTGGAAACCGAAATCGGACTCGACCACATCACTGATATCCCCTTTATTCAAAGCGAAGGCAGCATCCTCAAAGGGCTTGACCATCGCGCCGCGCCCAAAAAATTCTAGATCGCCACCATTGGGGGCTGAACCGGGGTCTTGAGAATTCTTGCGGGCCAAGTCGGCAAAACTATCGGGGGACTTACGCACCTGTGCCAGCAAGCTGTCGGCACGCTCACGCGCTTTTTTACGTTCGTCTGCCGACATTTCTTTAG
>JBKJJC010000327.1:0-4022 GCA_046598245.1 Rhodoferax sp. | reverse complement strand
CTTTATCCAGTACCCACAGGGTGAGTTGGCCCGTATGGTCTTTCACGAACTGGCGCACCAAGTGGTCTATGTCAAGGACGACACGGCGTTTAACGAATCGTTTGCAACGGCGGTGGAGCGTCTGGGCAGCGCTGCTTGGTTATCCAGCCAGGCCAACCCTACGGTGCAGACCGAATACGCTAGCTTCGATGCCCGGCGGCGCGCGTTTCGTGCCCTCACTGCCAAAACGCGGTTGCAGCTCAAGGCCGTTTATGCGGGCCAAGGTAAAAGTGGCGTTGGCGGAAGCGGCGATACGGCCGCTGAGGTGGCTGCGCGAGCGGAACGCAAGGCCGCTGTCTACGCCGCGTTTCGCCAAGCCTATTTAGAACTCAAGCAAGGATGGGGTGGCCAGGGACCGTATGACGTGTGGGTGGCCAATGCCAACAACGCGGCATTTGGCGCACTGGCCGCCTATGACGATTGGGTCGCGGCCTTTGAACAACTGTTCAACCGCAAGCCGGGTGACTGGCAGGCTTTCTATGCGTCGGTACGCCAGCTCGCGGAGTTACCGCGAGACCAGCGAACACAACGGCTTCAGCAGTTGCTGGCAGAAAAACCGCCCTTGCCTGAGGCCTTGTAGCTCGGCATGCGGACCATCTGCATGCGCACTGCGTTACATCATGCCGTCAGAATACGGTGTAACGCCGTAATAGGCGTGCACATCTTTCACCCATGATCGGTCGGCCATATCGGGCCAGTTGTCCTCATCAAAGCCAGGCGCTTCCTTCAGACGCTCCTTGCTAACGTCGAGCACGAAGCGCTTGTTTACGGTGTCTAGCGTCAATGCGCTCCATGGCACCGCGAACAACTTGTTGCCCATGCCCAGAAAACCTCCGAAGGACAATACTGCATACGCAACACGGCCAGTGGGCACGTCGAGCATGATTTCTTTGATGTCACCCAGGTCCTCGTCCTGCTTGTTGAAGACGTCATTGCCGTCCAGTGTGTTGGCGCCCATCAAACGCGGGCCAGGGCCTGTGTGTTTGCTGTAGATGCCAAAGGTGTCTTGTTCTTGGTAATTCATAGTGCGCCTTTCAAGGGTGCGTTGGTCATAAACTGCCTGGGACCCCAGGTAGAGAACCAGAGCATCCAACACATCTGTCTAAGCGTCTGTGTTCGACCGCACGCAGTGCCTTCGCTAAGGCAGACCATCTCCCGCGCGCGGGCGCGCCGACGCAAGCGCCAAGTCCAGCGCGGCCAGGAATGCATCGATCTTGAAAGGCTTGGTGAGGTAACTCACGAAGCCCGCGGACAGGCCAGAGACCACATCCAAGGGCATCGCGTTGGCGCTGATCGCCAGCACCGGGATGTGCTGGGTGGCGGGGTCTTGGCGCAAGATTTTCAAGGCATCTATACCGCTGATGCCCGGCATATTGATGTCCATCAAAATGGCGTCTGGGTGGTCCGCGCGCGCCATGGCAATACCTTGGACTCCGTCCGAAGCCCGCAGCAGCTTTAGGTTGGTACGCACCGCCAAAATCTGCGCCACCATCTCGGCGTTGGCCTGGTTGTCTTCAACATACAAAATGGTGCGCGGTGTTTGGTCCGTAGCACCAGGGAGTTTTTGCATTCGGTCTGCGGTCTTTTCTGCGGATGCGATAGTGACACGTGGTGTGTGGGCAACTTTTAACTCGACCCAAAAAACGCTGCCAATACCAACCGTGCTTTGCACGCCGACGGTTCCACCCATCAATTCCGTCAGCCTTCGGCTCAACACCAGTCCAATGCCGGTGCCCTCGGTGGTGCTGCATTCCTGGCCGAGTCGGTTAAACGACTGAAACAACTGGGCGATCTTTTCGGCACTCAAGCCCTGCCCAGTATCGCGAACGCTGACGCGCACGCATTCTGTTTCAGTGGTGTCGACGGTGACTTCCACATCCCCGTCGGGGCGGTTGTATTTGATCGCGTTCGACAACAGGTTGACGATCACCTGCTTGAGCCGGGAAGGATCTGCAGTGACCATGCAGGGGCTGGCAAAGCGCGGGAACCGCAGGTGCACGCCTTTGTTGTCGGCCTGCGGCTCCATCAGGTTTTGGCAATCCAGTAACACGTCCGCCAGCGACACGGACTCCAACGACAAGCGCAGCTTGCCGGATTCGACCAATGCCAGATCGAGTATTTCGTTGACCAGAGACAGCAGATACCATCCGCCGCCCAGTATCTTTTCGATCCTGCCTTGTTGTGCGGGTGTGGGGGCAGGTGGGCCGACCTCCAGTAATTGGGCAAAGCCCAGGATGGCGTTGAGCGGGGAGCGCAGTTCATGGCTCATGCTGGAAAGAAATTCTGATTTGGCGCGGTTGGCCTGCTCTGCCTCGCGCGTGGCACGCTCGAGTTCGCTGTTCTTGCGCTGTACCAAGGCATCGAGCTCCTTGCGGGAATCGATGTTGGTGTTGATGCCAATGAAGTGGGTCAGCTGACCGAACGCGTCCAATACCGGCGACATTCTCAATGCGTTCCAGAAGCTGCTGCCATCCTTGCGGTAGCACAACATCTCCGCAGAAAACCCCTGTTTATTCTGGGTGGCTAGAAACAGCATTTTTAAAACGTTGCCATCGGTCAGCGGGCCGCTCAGCAGCGTGCAATGTGCCCCCACCAGGTCTGCTTGTGCGTAGCCTGTCATTTCCAGGAAAGCCGGGTTGGCCCAAACCACAGTCAAGCCCGGGGTGATGATGAGAATACCTTCAGAGACTGACCGCAAAGCCATGTCATTGACCCGCAGTTGATCCTGCGCCAACTTGCGCTGGTGTATGTCGGTCAGCACGAGCCGGTGGCTGTGCACGCCGCTTACCCCTTGCGCGCGGGTCGCAGTCAATTGCGCCCAAAACTGGGCCCCACCGTGTTTGAGAAGGCGCAGTTCGCACGACTGGGGCTTGCCGGTCTCCATGAGCCGTTTGCGGTGCAGGTAATAAATGTCTTGGTCCGCAGGTGCGATGAATTGCTGGATGGTTCGTCCGATCAACTCCAAGCACGTAACACCCAGCAGATTGGCAGCCGTCAGATTGGCCTCTAGGATGTGCTCGGTTTCGCTGACAGCGCAATACCCCACGGGCGCCATGTCATAAAGGTCGAAATAGCGCGAGCGAGCGACATCAAGCTCGGCGTAGGCGTGGCGCAGTTGGTCGTTCTGCGCTTCTAGTTCCGTCTTGTGGCGGCGCAACTCGTGTACCAGCCGCCGTGCGTCATGGGCAGACAGCGCCGCACGGCGTTCGGGCATTCCGCCAGGTCGAAGGTTTTCCTCTGGCCTACTCGGTCCATCGGATGGTATGGCAACAGGATCTTCCATTTTGGCCTCCGCCTCGTGTTGTGCAGCCACGTCGAGTCGTTCTATTTTGGGCTGAATGGGATTCACGGATTGTCTCAGTTGACCGCGAGCGAAGGGTTGGAAGCGCCTGTTTCCAGCAGCGCGGTCAGCGCCGCAGCACCAACCGGTCGGTAAAAATAATAGCCCTGGCCCTCGTCACATTGCAGCGCCAAGAGACAAGCGTGCTGCGCCTGCGTCTCTATACCCTCCGCCACAATGCGTTGCTTAAGACTTTTCCCCATGCTGATGACGGCATTGACAATGCTGGCATCGTCCGCATTGGTGGTCATTTGGTGAATAAACGATTGGTCGATCTTCAGCGTATCGATGGGAAACCGCTTCAGGTAGCTCAGGCTGGAGTAGCCGGTCCCAAAGTCATCAATGGCCAGTTTGACGCCCAATTTTGAGATCCCATGCAGCACCGATTCGGCAGATTCCGTATCCCGTATGAGCACACTCTCGGTTACTTCTATTTCTAGATACTTGGGCTCCAGTCGGGTTTCGTCGAGCGTTGCACTGAGGTTACCCAGGTAGTTGTCGGCGCGAAACTCTATGGCAGACGCATTGACCGCCACGGTGATGGGCGGCAAGCCCGCTTCTTGCCACGCCTGGGCCTGCAAACAGGCCTCGCGTAACACCCAGCGCCCAATGGGCCGGATCAAACCGCAGTCTTCGGCAATGG
>JBKJJC010000362.1:0-4652 GCA_046598245.1 Rhodoferax sp. | reverse complement strand
AAGGGCCTGGACACGGTGCACCGCCTGGACGAGTTGCCGGGTCATGAGACGGCTCAGCTGGCCTACTCCTTGCCCGACTTTGGCATCACCATGCCCTTCAGGCCTATCGATTTCACCCAAGTCAACCCGCATATCAACCGTGTGCTGGTGACGCGCGCACTGGGCTTGTTGGCGGTGACCAAACAAGAACGGGTGATTGACTGGTTCTGCGGCCTGGGCAACTTCACACTGCCTCTGGCGACGCAGGCGCGGGAAGTGTTGGGCGTAGAGGGTGCCGAGACGCTGGTTGCGCGTTCCTGCGAGAACCTTAAGCTCAATCAGGCTGTAGCCCCCGTGAAGCGGCCGTTAGCTGCTACTACTTTTGTAGCGCGCAACTTGTTCGAGATGACCCCGGAAATGCTGGTCGGTGATGGTGCAGCCGACAAATGGCTGGTGGACCCCCCACGCGAAGGCGCCTTTGCGCTGGTGCAGGCCTTAGCGGGTGTGCGCCAACGGGTGTTGGAAGGGGTGGCCAGCGAAGCGGAACGGAGCTGGACGCCGCCCAAGCGCATTGTGTATGTGAGCTGTAACCCGGCCACCCTGGCACGCGATGCAGGTGTGCTGGTGCAAGAGGGGGGCTACCAATGCACTTCAGCGGGGGTGGTCAATATGTTCCCCCACACGGCACATGTGGAGAGCATTGCGGTGTTTGATCTGGTGGTTTAACTACTGGCTTTGTCTGCCGGTGGCTTGGCCTTCGGCTTTGGCTTGTCCTTGCCAGCGCCGTCGCTGGCTTTTTCGTCTACGACTTCTTCCATAGGCTGCGTTGGCTTGTCGTCATTGGAGGTAACGCCGTTGATGTTGTTCTCGCGCATGTACTGGTCCATCTCTTTCCAGCCCTCAAAGATGGCAGCCTTGGACGCTTTTTCGTTCTTGGCATAGCAGTCTTCAATACTGCGTATGCCGTAACGGCAGGCACTGCCAATGGCCTTGGAGTCGGCAATGCGCTGTGCCACTCTGGGGTCGGCCAACAGGGTTTCTATCTTCTCGCAACCCGCAAGCGTCAGGACCAAGGACAAAAGTAACAGGCGTGCAGCAGTCATGGATAAAGGTGTTGTTCTGGGTTTTTATCGGCACAAAAAGGGCCACGGCCTGAATCATCGCTTGATTTAAACGAAAAAAAGGCCCGAGAAGGGCCTTTTTTTGGTGGGGGCAAATTTACTCGCGCTCGCCGCCAAAGATGCCCAACAGAGCGAGCAGGTTGGCGAAGATGTTGTACAGGCTCAAATACACGCCCAAAGTGGCGGAGATGTAATTGGTCTCCTCGCCATCCTTCACGCGCTTCAGGTCATACAGAATGAACGCTGACGAGATGCCTATAACCAACACCGAAAGAGCGATCATCAGGGCAGGGCTCTGAAAGAAGATATTCGCCACAGCCGCTACCAGCACCATGATCATGCCAATGAACAAGAATTTGCCCATGGAGGACAGATCCCGTTTGATGACGGAAGACAAAGCGGCCATGCCCATGAATATTCCGCCTGTGCCCGCAAACGCTGTCATGATCAAGCTGGCGCCGTTGCTCAGGCCCAGAATGTTGCCCACCAAACGGGACAACATGAGGCCCATGAAGAAGGTAAACGCCAGCAGAATCGGTACGCCAGCCGCGGAATTTTTGAACTTTTCAATGGCGAACATGAAACCAAAAGCTCCGCCCATAAAAACGATGAGGCCGATCCACGGCGACATCGCTGCCATTGCTGCGCCTACGCCGGTTGCCACGCCGATCCAGGCACCCAGAACTGTCGGCACCATGGAGAGGCTCAGCAGCCAGTAGGTATTGCGCAGCACCTTGTTGCGTTGTTGCACGTCCGGGGCGGCATAGCCTTGGCCCGGGTTCAATGTGTTGATGTTGTCTGTCATGGTTCATACTCCTTCAGTAACTGCATTGGTGCAGATAAGTGGATTCTATGGTTTATCAAGGTCCGTGCAAGCCAAAGCCTTAGGTATTGCCCCTTATATTTGCATGGCTGATGTGCCAATCCGTACCATCGGGGCCACCTTGGCCGACTGAAGGGGGCGTTATGCTTGAAACTTTCCCCCACACAGAAAAACATTGCCATGAAAACCAAATCTGTACTCGAATTCGCGGATGTCAAAGTTATAGCCGCTGCGGCCGAAGCCGAGGCTCTCAAGAACAACTGGGCCGTCAGCATCGCGATTGTGGACGACGGCGGCCACCTGCTGTGGTTCCAACGTCTGGATGGTGCAGCACCCATTTCATCCCACATCGCACCAGGCAAGGCCCGCACCGCGGCTGTGGGCCGCCGTGAGACCAAGATTTACGAAGACATGATTAATGGTGGCCGTATGTCGTTTTTGAGCGCGCCAGACCTGAACGCCATGCTTGAGGGTGGCGTGCCGATTGTGAAAGATGGTCAGTGCCTGGGCGCCGTGGGAGTGAGCGGCGTCAAATCGAGTGAAGATGCTCAGATTGCCAAGGCAGGCATCGCCGCGCTGGGCTTGTAAGTCAGCCTCCGGGTACAACGGCTCACCACCGGGCCGAGCTGTCAAGCAGCAGGGCTGGGGTGAGCGTGCAAACCTGTTCAGTGCCTGGGTTCGGTAATAAAACCAATCTTGTGCAATCCCGCCTGTTTGGCCGTCGCCATGGCCTGGGCCACAAATTCGTAGCGCACGGCCTTGTCACCGCGGATATGCAGTTCCGGTTGGGGCTGCTTGGCGGCCTCGGCTTGTAGTTGGCTGACCAGTACCTCTTCCGTCACCGCAGTCTGGTTCAGAAAATAGGCGCCTTGGGCGTCCACGCTGAGCTGGATGGTCTCTGGCTTCAGGTTCTGCCGCTCGCTGCTGGCCTGTGGCAGCTCCACACTGATGGCATTTTTCATCACCGGCACGGTGATGATGAAGATAATGAGCAGCACCAGCATCACGTCGACCAGTGGCGTCATGTTGATCTCGTTCATGACTTCGGTGTCGTCGTCGCTTGTGGCTTCTTGCATTCCGAATGCCATGGTGTCATGCCTCCTGCAGCGAAAAAGTTTGGGCGTGTGTGGTCATGCTTTTAGGCTTTCTTCATGGCTATGATCTTGCCGTCAACAGATGTGTTGCCGACCCGTGCGCCGGTCACAAAGTAGGCATGCAGATCATGCGCAAAGCGATTGAGCTTGGTCAGGATGGACTTGTTGCCACGCACCAAGGCGTTGTAGCCCAGCACCGCAGGAATGGCCACGGCCAGACCCAGTGCGGTCATGATCAGCGCCTCGCCAATCGGGCCTGCCACCTTGTCGATGGTGGCCTGGCCCGATGCGCCAATGCCCACCAGTGCGTGGTAAATGCCCCAGACCGTGCCAAACAGGCCGACAAACGGCGCGGTGGAGCCCACGGATGCCAGGATGGCCAAGCCACTCTGGAAACGTGCCGTGCTGTCGTCGATGGAGTTGCGCAGTGTGCGGCTGATCCAATCGCTGATGTCCAGTGTGTCGTGCAACTGGGTCTGGGTGTGGCGGTGGTGGGCCGTGGCCTCGCGTCCGGCATTGGCCAGTTGTACAAAGGGATTGTCGGCTTGAGTACCGAGCTGCGCCATGCCGTTGGCGAAATCGGCGCTGTGCCAGAAGTTCTCGGTGCGCTGCGCCAACGACTTGTATTTGACGATGTCCAGCGCCTTGATGAAGATGACGACCCAAGAAGCCAGTGACATACCCAGCAACAGCACAGCCACTGATTTGATGATCCAGTCGCCCTGTGTCCAGACGGCGATTAATCCAAGTTGCGAATCCATAAGTACTCCACTAAAAAAGATACGGGACCAACCGGGGTGGCTGGTTATTCCAAAACAAAAGTAAAGGGCACGTTGAACCACATGGCCTCGGCGGCACCGGCACGCTTGCCGGGCACGTAGCGCCATTTGCGGGCGGTGGTTAAAGCGGCCTGGTCCAGTCGGTCAAAGCCGCTTGATTTATGGATGCTGGCCTCTTGGGCCATGCCATCAACACCAATGAGGGTGCGAATGACGACTTTGCCTTGCTCCCCCATGCGCTTGCTTAAAGGCGGGTAGGGCGGCTTGGGGTTGTTCAGGTAGTCGGCATCGCTGGACGGCAACTCCAGCTTGGGTGGCGCGGGAGGCGCGGGTGGTGCCGCCACGGTCGCAGTCGCCGTGGCGTTGCTCGACGTTTTTTCTCCGGTGTTGACCGGTGGCGACGGATCGACCGGGGCCAGCGTAATCTCCGACGGTTGTGGCGCGGGTGTAGTCACCGCCAAGGGTGTTGGCGGTGTAACAGGTGTCAGCTTGGTCTTGACCGGCTTGGGTGGGGGAGGTGGCGGCTCAGGCTTGTCTTCCTTGGGGCTGTACATCTCCACCAGCACCTGGGCCGGCACAAACACTTCGACCACACGGCGCAACAGCCCGGCCTGCAGTGCCCATAAGACACCCACATGCAATAGCAGCACGGTCACAACGATACGTAGGTTTCGGCTCATCTTGTCGTTCAGGTATCGGCCCACATGCGCAGCAGGTTGTGGTAAACGCCGGTCAATGCGGTGGTCTCAGCAGAATCGCCATGGGCTTGGCGCAGTGCCAGCAGGTTCATGTCCAGCTCATAGAGCAGGCGGCGCTGTTCGTCACTGCGCACCATGCTCTCCATCCAGAAAAAACA
>JBKJJC010000006.1:0-3545 GCA_046598245.1 Rhodoferax sp. | reverse complement strand
GGCGACGCGGGCTGGGCCTGGATCACACCCTGCCATCTGACCGCCCAATCCAACCAGGTGCGCATGGATGACCCCCTGGATCTGCATATCAGCACGCCAGAGTGCGACACCCTGCGCAGCGCCATGAAGCGCTATTTTGAAGAAGACAAGATCACCCTGCACCCACTCAGCAATGGCACCTGGCTGGCCTTTGGGGCAGTGTTCAAAGACCTGCCAACCGCCTCGCTTGAGCGCGTCGCCGGCAGCAGCATCGACGCCTGGATGCCGCAACAGGAGCACGCCAAACACCTGCGCCGCCTGCAGAACGAAATGCAGATGCTGCTCTACACCCACGCGGTGAACGACGCACGCACGGCGCGTGGCTTGGCCACGATTAACGCGTTCTGGATCAGCGGCACCGGCACTCCCGGCCCCGCGCCCGCCACACCGCCCGCTCGCATGGAGCACCTGGAGGGCCTGCGCAAGGCCGCAGTCATGGACGACGCCCACGGCTGGATGCAGGCATGGCAAGAGCTAGACAATACCTACTTGGCTGAGCTGTTAAGCAGCGTAAAGGCTGGCAAAACCGTGCAGCTCACCTTGTGTGGCGAACGCACTGCGGTCACGCTGGAGACGCAGGACAAGCCCTGGTGGGGCCGCATACAACAGCGCTTTTCTACAGCGTCCTCGCAGCAACTGTTGCAAACCCTGTGAACATCATTCCCCGCGACATCCCGCCACGCAGCGTGTGGGCGCTGGAGCAGGCGGGTATACACCCGCTGCTGGCGCGCCTGTATGCGGCACGCGGCGTGACCGGCACCGAGGAACTGGACGACGCGCTGGCCAAGCTGCTGCCGCCCTCCTCCATGCTGGGGCTGCCAGAAGCTGCGACCCTGCTGGCCGACGCCATTGCGCAGAACAAACGCCTGTGCATCGTCGCCGACTACGACTGTGATGGGGCCACGGCCTGTGCCGTCGCCATCCGGGGCCTGAAGCTGCTGGGCGCTCAACACGTGGCCTACATCGTGCCCGACCGCATCGTGGATGGCTATGGCCTCACGGCGCCGATTGCCCAGCGCGTCAAAGCCAGCGGCGCCGATGTGCTGATCACCGTGGACAACGGCATTGCCAGCATGGACGGGGTGGCACACGCAAGGGCTCTGGGCCTGCAGGTGCTGGTGACGGACCACCACTTGCCTGCGGCTGAATTGCCTCATGCAGACGTCATCGTCAACCCCAACCAGCCCGGCTGCGGCTTTGTCAGCAAATCCATTGCTGGTGTCGGCGTCATGTTCTACGTGTTGATGGCCTTGCGCAGCGAGCTGCGCACCCGAGGCATATTCGACGCGGCCACACAACCCAAACTCGACGTATTGCTACCGTTGGTGGCCTTGGGCACCGTAGCCGACGTCGTCAAGCTGGATGCCAACAACCGCCGCCTGGTAGCCCAAGGGCTAAAACGGGTGCGAGCCCTCGCCATGCCTGCCGGTATTGCTAGCCTTTTTGTAGCATCTGGGCGTTCAGCACCCGTCGCCACCACCTTTGACTTTGGCTTTGCCCTGGGCCCCCGCATCAACGCAGCCGGCCGTTTGAGTGACATGACGCTGGGCATTGAATGCCTGCTGACCGACGACCCCGCCCGCGCCGATGAACTGGCCAAAACCCTGGACGGTATCAACCGCGAGCGCCGCGTCATCGAAGGCGATATGCGCGAACAGGCGATGCTGATTGCTGAGTCGCTGTTTGAAGAAGGCGACGAAGCGCCACCCGCCATTTGTGTGTTTGACCCGGATTTTCACGAAGGCGTGGTCGGCATTGTGGCCAGCCGCATCAAGGACAAGTTGCACCGCCCGGCATTCGTATTTGCCGCCAGCGCCGCACCGGGCAAGGAGCATGAACTCAAAGGCTCCGGCCGCTCCATCCCCGGTTTCCATTTGCGCGACGCGTTAGATTTGGTAGCCAAACGCCACCCTGGCGTGTTGCTGCGTTTTGGTGGCCACGCCATGGCAGCCGGTTGCACCATCCACGAAGACGGCCTCGACACGTTTGAGCAAGGCCTGATTACGGTTGCACAAGAGTGGCTGGACGCCGCCACACTGACCCGCCGCCTGGAAACCGACGGCCCGCTGAACCCCGAATACCGCCGTGTCGACCTGGTCGACACTTTGCACAAGGAAGTCTGGGGCCAGGGCTTCGCTGCCCCCACCTTCAGCGAAGAGGTGGAAGTGGTTTCGCAGCGGCTGGTGGGTGAAAAGCACCTTGCGTTGAAGCTCAAGCACCAAGGCCAGCCGGTAGACGGCATCTGGTTTGGCCACACCGAACCGCTGCCCGCCAAGGTCACCCTCGCCTTCCGGCTGGATGCCGACGAGTGGAACGGTGTGCGGCGCGTGCGGTTTTTGGTCGAGGGAGCAGAAAGCTAGCTTTAATGCTTCCGCTGGAGTAGCATGGAGCCGACATTGCGGAGGGACACTATGGCCAATAGCTTTCTTGGTGGCTCAGAAAAACCACCGCCTTCTCTCGCTTCAGAGCCGCTTCCTGATGCGTCGGGAGCGTTTTTACGCACCGTTCCACTCCCGATGATTGTCGAAGAGGAAGACGCGCCTGAGCCGGTCGTCGATTTGCTGAAACTCTCGCCCCAGCAACGCCTGGATGAGGCCATGGCCATCATCGAGCTGCACCACGCCAGGGTTGCCAAAACTTTACGCGCCATGTGGGGCTACCAAGAGTGCAGTGACTACATTTCCAAACTGATCCTAAGTGGGGTTGATGGCACCGGCAAAGCCCGGGTCGGCTTTCACCAAGACGCCGCCAGCGCCATGCTGGTGTTGGGTAATTTGCATGATGAATTGTTCGGTGCTTCGATATCTGCCCAGGGGCTGGGGTTCGACCCCAACTCGGGGTTTTCCGACTCAAAATTCCATGCCAGCTGGGATACATCACGCTGAGACCCTGGGGTGAGGCAGCCTGGGATTGGTAAGATCCCCGGATTGCATCTAAGGAGTCTGTTCCCATGTCCCGTGAAGTTGTTGTTGTCAGCGCCGTGCGCACCGCCATTGGTACCTTTGGCGGCAGTCTGAAAGATATCGCCCCTACCGAACTGGCCGCCCAGATCGTCCGCGAATCGCTGGCCCGTGCCCAGGTGGATGGCAAGGATGTGGGCCACGTGGTGTTTGGCCACGTCGTCAACACCGAGCCCAAGGACATGTACCTCAGCCGCGTAGCTGCCCTCAACGGCGGCTGTGGCGAGGGAACCCCGGCCTACAACGTCAACCGCCTGTGCGGCTCCGGCCTGCAGGCCATCATTTCGGCCAGCCAGAGCATCTTGCTGGGCGATGCCGACATCGCGATTGGCGGCGGCGCTGAAAACATGAGCCGCGGCCCCTACGCCAGTCTGGCCACGCGCTTCGGCGCCCGTCTGGGCGACAGCACGATGGTCGACATGGTGGTCGGCGCGTTGCACGACCCGTTCCAGACCATCCACATGGGCGTGACCGCCGAAAACATCGCCGCCAAATGGGGCATCAGCCGCGAAGACCAGGACGCGCTGGCCGTGCAAAGCCACAACC
>JBKJJC010000268.1:0-3477 GCA_046598245.1 Rhodoferax sp. | reverse complement strand
AACACTCCGTGCATGTTCGCCATGTAACGATTGACCAGTCGTGTTTCCATGATCTTGCCCCGTCAGCTGAGATGCAACATGGTATTACTTGTTTGGTTCCGGCTCGTCCGGCTTAGGGTTGTGTGGCACTGCAAAAGACCGTGAGAGGCTTGCCAGCGTGCTGTGTAATTTCGAGGATTGACCAGCCACAGCGTTGAAGCAGGGACTGTGCCGTGCTGGTGCCGCAATAGACATGCGGGTAACCCATGTCACGGGCATGGGCCACCATTGCGCCTAGCAGGACAGCCCCGATTCCGTGACCGCGCTGAGCTGGAACGACGAAGCCAGCAGCAGCCCAAGGCGACAGGTGGTTGTGGCTTGGGATGGATTCAGCCTTCAAGGCAGCCGCTCCAACAGGCACACCATGGTTGAAGGCCACGAAACCGATAGGAAGGCGTGTCTCAGAAGAAGCAAAGTCTTGAAGATCCTGCGTGGCGTTGCCTTGGCCACCGATTCCATACCAGTCTGGCCACTCAGCGACGAACCACTCCGCCAGCAGCGGCACCCGTTCGGGGTGCCGAGCAAGGGGTTCGACGACAAGGTTGTGGAGCATGGTGTTACTGCTGACTTTCCGGTCGCTGTTTTGGATCGAAAACGCCACCCAGTTCGGTGCAAGCACTATAGCGCGAACTGATAAATGAGCGATCCGTGTTGAGTGCAATTTTGCACCCGCTGGACTCTTCTCATGACAACGGTGTGAGCGGGCCGTTGCGCGGCAGCAGTTGCCCTGCAGCTAAGATAGGCGCCTCGCAAAAAGGGGCCGCAGTGGAAAGAGCAGATTTCATACATTTGGTTCGGTTGAACGAACATGCCAGCGCCGAAGACAGCGGCGCTTACCGCCGCAGCGTAGCGGGCTTTGCTGCGCTGGGCTACTTATGGGTGGTGGGCTGCTTTGTTGTCGCTATTGCCCTTCTGGTGTGGACTCTGTTTTCCATGACCCATGGCCGCGTCAAGGGCTACCATTTTGTGTTGTTGATCACCGCGGGGGGGCTGCTGTGGACCAGCCTGCGCGCCCTGTGGTTGCGCCTAGATGCACCGCAGGGTGCCGTTATCACCGAGGCCGACGCACCGGCATTGTTTGAGGCACTGGCACGCATTCGCAAAAAGACCAAAGGCCCGGCCATTGACCACGTGTTGCTGGACAGTAGTTTCAATGCCAGCATCTGTCAGCTGCCGCGCTACGGCCTGTTCGGCGGCGCCACCAACTATTTGACGATAGGTCTGCCCCTGCTGTTGGCCATAGACCGCCCCCGTTTTCTGGCCGTGATGTCCCATGAATACGGCCATTTACGGGGTGGCCACGGACAGTTTGCCGCATGGATTTACCGCACCCGCCTGAGCTGGATGAAACTGGAGCACGGCATGCGCGATGACTCGGGTGTTATGGCCGTGGCTACCCAGGCCTTTTTGCGCTGGTACTTTCCGCGCTTCATGGCCAAGACCTTTGCGCTGGCACGCCAGGATGAATACGAAGCCGACCGCATTGCCGGCAAGCTGCTGGGGCGCGATGTAGCGGGCGCAGCGCTGACCGAAATCGCCATCAAAGGCAGTTGGCTCCAAACGGAGTTTTGGCCCCTGCACTGGAGCGCAGCCGCCAAGAGCCCCCAGCCCATGGGCCCGTTCACCGCCATGCGCACTTTGCTGGCACAACCCGTGAATGAAGAATTTGCGCGCAATGGCCTACGCCAGTCCCTGATTCAGCTCAGCGATGAAGACGACACGCACCCGGTTCTGCGCGACCGGCTGGAGGCACTCAAAGTCGGCAAACAACTCCCCACTTGGTCTACCCGGCCGGCACTCGAGTTACTAGGCCCCAGCGCTGCCAAGTGGTTGGCCCACTTTGACAAGGAATGGTGTAGCGACAACGCCACCGACTGGAAGCTGCACCACGCCTACTTGCAACGCGTGCAGGTGCGCATCGACACACTTGCTGCCAGCGCCTTGCGCAACAACGCAGATGACATGGCGCAACTGGGCGACCTCAAAAAGCGTCTGGACGCCAAAGCCGATGTGCACGACTGTTACGAACGTGCCCTGCAGATCACCCCCGGCCATGCCGGCGCACTGCGCGGTATGGTGAACTGCCTGCCCGAGACCGATTTTGCGGCCCGCATCCACTGCCTCACGCAATTGTTTGAGACCAGCGCAGCCAACAAGTGGTGGGCCTGCCGGACCGCCGTGCGCATGCTGGAGAAAAGCGTTGCCGCGGGCAACCTAGACGACAAGGCGCTCAAGCTGTGGCGCGAACGACTCAAGCAGGCGGACGAGGCCGAACAGCGCGCCTGGGACGAGTTGACGGACTCGCCATGCTTCAACTCCATTGCACGCCACGACCTCAACGACTTTGAGCGCGGCGAGCTCGAGTCCGACCTGGCGCGCTGCAAGCCTGTGCAACGCGCCTGGCTGGTGCGCAAGGCGCTCAAGGAGTTTGCCTACCGGCGTTGCTATGTTTTATTCATTGACCTACCCGGCATGGCTGACGAAGACCGTTACAACCTGTGCCGCAACCTGGAGCGCACGCTGGACCTGCCGGGCCCGGTGCTGGTGTTGTGGGCCGGCACATCACCCACGCTGCAAGACATCCAGAAGTATGCTTTTGATCCGGTTTACTTACGAGCACTGCGCTGAACGAGGCTGCGCTGCAGGATGGTCCCAATGTCGGTGGTGATACTGATCAACTCGGTAGCAACAACGGCGAACTCATTGCCAACAGCACCCGCTCGGGCTGCCACGATGCGGGCATTCATGGCCACCACTTGCGCCTGTTTAGAAATGGTTTTGATTTCTTCCATGGCCCCGTGCAACTGGTGCTCTACCCGGTGTGCATGCTCGCGCGCCTCGGTCTCGTAAAGTGCGGTCAGGCTGTTGAGCACGCTGAGCAACGACGACGAACACTCCACCAATTCCTCCAGCAGAGTGGGAACCTGGCGCTGCCAACCAGAGGCAATAGCAAACAATACCCGTTCAGCCAGCGCGATAAAACCAAGGATATTTTCATTGCCCTGCGCAGGTCCAAAGTAGGCCTGTTGCAGCGGCAAACCAATCACTCCGGGTAATTCCTTGTTGCCATAGATGAGGGCGTTGTGGGCATCCCGGAAAAGGTCCAGCGCTTCGTTTGCAATGCGACTCGCTTGCGCGCGACCACTGGCGGCCAACACGGTGTAAAGCACCACCCGCTGCGAGGTAAAGCGCCTGCGACCAGACAAGTTGATCATCGTGGCAAACACTTCGCCTGACAGCTGAGTGCCGCGGGCCACTGCAGATGTATTGGCAGTTGTTGCAGGGATGGAGCACTCGGGTACGGCTAGGTACATGGGGACCTCCTTCTCAGTTGTCGGCGGGGTATTTGCTCAAAAGGTCTGCCAGCGCCATAGGGCGCTCCAACAGGTAGCCCTGTATCAGGCTGCACCCGGACTGGCGCAGAATCTCCAGTTGGGG
>JBKJJC010000183.1:0-36348 GCA_046598245.1 Rhodoferax sp. | reverse complement strand
AGCACGGTTTTTTTGTTGTATTGGCAGGTGATGCACCAGGCGGCCGTGAAGTCCACAAACACCGGGCGGCCTGCGGCCAGTTCTGCCTCAACCTTGCCCGGCGCCCAAGGCTGCCAGGTACCTGCGGTTGCACCTGCTGTTGGCGCAGTGGTCGCTGCCGTATCCTCTACCTTTGTAACGAATGGGCCTATAGCCCCCGTCAAACCTATCAATGCTGCTACTGAAAGCGTAGCAAATACCGTGCGGCTGCGGCCATCCAGATTGAGCGACCAGATCAGCAGGCTCAACGTCAGCAGCAGGGCCAACAGAGCCCCCGCGCCGTCTACCCCACTCATATGGCCCAACACCCAGACCAGCCAGACCACGGTGGCAAACATGGGGAAGGCCATGAAGCGGCGAAACGTGTCCATCCACGCGCCGGGGCGTGGCAGCCATTTGCCCACGGCGGGCACCCAGGAGGCGGCCAGGAAGGGCAGGGCCAAGCCCAGGCCCAGCGCGGCAAATATGCCCAAAGCCTGCACAGCGGGCAGGCTGACGGCGTAGCCCAGCGACGCACCCATAAACGGTGCGGTGCAGGGCGAAGCAATGGCCACGGCCAACACGCCCGACAAGAAGGCGTCCACCACCGGATGGCGGGCCTGCAGGCTGGCAACGCGGTGGGGCAACACACTGCCTATCTCGAAGACACCCGCCAAGTTCAGGCCCAGCAGGGTGAACAGCGTAGCCAACACGGCCAACACGGCCGGGGACTGCATGTGAAAGCCCCAGCCCAACTGTTCACCGCTGGCGCGCAGGCCCAGCATCAGCGCCCCTAGCGCGACAAATGACAACACCACTCCGGCGGTGTAAGCCAGGCCCTGGGCACGTTGTGATGCGCGGCTGTGTTCGCTGTGGCAGGCAAAACCCAGAACCTTGATGGCCAACACGGGCAGCACACAGGGCATCAGGTTCAGTATCACCCCGCCGACCAGCGCTGCCAGCAGGGCCAGGCCCCATGCGCCAAGCCCCCACGCGCCCAGCCCGGTATCACCCACCGACTGTGTGCCAATGGGTCGCGGTTGTTCCAAGATGCCAGTGGTGATGGGCACGGCCGAGGCACCTGAACCTAAAGCGGGCCAGGTGCCACTGATGGTGGACACGGTGCGCAAGCTCTCCTTGCCAAAAACCAGCACCAGGGGAAGGTTTGCAGGGGCGGATTCGCGTTGGGTAGACAGCGGAAAGTGCCCCGTCCACACACCATTGCTCCAGACCTGTGTGGACGGCTTGCCTGAGGCGGCAACGCCAGTCACCGCATCGCTGCTTTGCGGTGTTGTGACGGGTTCCACGATATGGGCGGTTTCCGGGAAAACCTGCATTGCGCGCCCACTCCAACTGGCCGGCAGGCCGCTGACACTCACGATCAGCGCATCGCCCACGAGTTTGGCTTGGGATGATCCGGTTAGCACCTGGGGGCTGGCTGCACGCGTAGCTTCAAAGGCTGAGCCTTGGCTTGCCGTGGAGCCCTGGGTGGGGACTTGCAATACAAACTTGCCTTCCTGCGGAATGCATTCCTGGTGGCAGACCAGCCAGTTGGCGCTCAGCCCCACTTCGAGTACGCCGTTGGCAGCAGCTTTGAAATCCTTGCCAATGGTCAGTGGCACGGGCAGCAGCACTGTGTCTTCATAACCAAAGTTGGCCATGCTGCCCACCGGAATGCGCTTGGGTGTGGGCCAGGCAATGTCGCCGGCGGTCAGGCCGGCAGGCAGTGTCCATTGCAGGGTGGTGGGCAGGCCGGAGTCACCGGGGTTGGTCCAATAGGTATGCCAATGGGGAATGTGCTTGATTTGCAAACCCAGCCACACGGTTTTGCCGGGGTCCACACCATCCGGCGCGTGTGCCACCAGCTCGGCGCGTACCTGCTCGGTCTGCACCACGGCCGATGGTGTACCCTTCTGGGCGTTGCCTCTTAGAAGAATTTGGGCGCTAGCCCCCGTAAACATTGTGCATATCGCTATAAAAAATATAGCAAATGGCAGCTTGAAGGAGAGCGAGCGGCGTACACCGGGGCGGTGGGGCAGGGGGGAAGAGGCGTGGGTCATTGCAAATTGGGAGCGTGTGGCAACCTAAAAAGTTCCGCCATGGCGCGGTACACCGCAGGAGGGCCGTCAATTGTGGCATCTGGCGCGTTACCATGGTTACTCCGTTGGACCGCTTACTTTTCCACAACAATGCCTGAAGCCGCCACTTCTTCTGCTGCGCCCCTTGCCGGTGCCTTGCCACTTTCGCGCTATTGGGCCGACTGGAGCACCCAAAACTTTGCCCAGTGCAAGGCCAATGGACGGCTGGAACAGATGATTGCCGTGTTGCCAGTCGCAGCGACCGAGCAGCATGGTCCGCACCTGCCGCTGAAGGTTGACAGTGCGTTGGTTGACGGCGTCATTGCTGCCGCTTTGCCGTATTTGGCTAACGATGTGCCAGCGCTTTTTTTGCCCACCCAGGCCGTGGGTCTGAGCCCCGAACACGCCCGCTTTGCTGGCACGCTAACGCTCAAAGCCGAAACCACGATGCGACTGTGGACCGACATCGCCGAGAGTGTGGCCGCCAGTGGTGTCAAAAAACTGGTGCTGCTCAATTCCCATGGCGGGCAGGTGGGGGTCATGGACATCGTGGCCCGCGACCTGCGGGCCCGCCTGGGCATGCTGGTTTACAGCGTCAACTGGTTTGGCCTGCCGCTGTTGGGTCCCTCGGGTGAGGACGTGAATGCCTTGTTCAGCGACCACGAGCACCGGTTTGGCATACACGCTGGCGAGATCGAGACATCAATGATGCTGGCGCTGGCCCCCGAGCTGGTGGACATGGCGCGGGCGCAAAACTTTGCGTCTACCTCGGAAGACCGTGCGCAAAAATTTGCCATTCTGGGCAATGGCAAAAGTGCCAAGCTGGGCTGGCAAATGCAGGACTACAACCCGCATGGTGCGGTGGGCAACGCGGCCCAGGCCAGTGCCGACAAAGGGCGTGCCGTGCTGGATGCGGCCGGGCGTGCGCTGGCGCGCCTGCTGGCCGAGCTACACCAACTGCCCTTGGGTACGTTGACGGACCACGTAGCGTAGCGGGGCATAGGGGTCCGCCATGCACACGGCTATGCGCAAATCAGCCCTGGCGCGTATGGACCTTCTGGTGGGCTGGTTCATTCCGCGCCAAGCGGAGCTCGATGAACATGCACTCAGCGCCAGCCGGATGTTTGTCTACATCTGCCTGATCAACGCGGTGTTTTCTCTGCTGTATGTGTTCACCTCACTGGCAATAGGGTTTGCGGTCGGCGCGCTGCTCATGTCCATCGGCATCGTGTTTCTGCTAGCCGCGCTGTTTTACTTTCGCGCCACCGGCAAGCTGCGCACCAGCGTTAATTGGTATATGGCCGATGTGGCGTTCGTGGCGGTTATGGGCTGCAGCTTCTTCTCGGGCGGTCTGCATTCACCGGTGCTGCCGTGGTTCACGCTGATCCCGGTGGCGGCGGTGTTGCTGCTGGGCTTTGGTGTGGATACCCTGGTCTGGTTTTTGGTGTGCTTTGCCATCTCCGTAGGGTATGGAGCGGCCAGCCTGCAGGGCTACGCGTTTCCGCTGCTCTACCAGCAGGAGTACGCCACGGCCTTTAACATGGTGTGCACCGGCGGCCTGGTGGCGGTGCTGTTCTTGTTTGCGCTGACCTTTGACCATATCAGTGGCAAGGCCGTGCAAGAAGTGCTGGACAGTCGCAAGACCTTAGAGCATCTGGCCCGCGGCCAGGAGCGCATGGCCGAGCGGGGTCGTATTCTGCGCAACATGCACGATGGCGTGGGCGCCCACATCAGCTCGGCCATTCGCCAGTTGCAGGTGGACGGAACGGGTCAGCCCCTGACCGGAAGCCACGAGGTGCTGCAAACCCTGCGCGATGGGCTGGACCATCTCAAACTGTCCATAGACGCCATACACCTGGCGCCTGGCGATGTGACGGCGCTACTGGCCAATTTGCGCTACCGCATGGGCCCCCGGTTTGCTGGCATGGGTATTGAGTTGCAGTGGGATGTCGACCTGCTGCCGATCTGCGAGAAGTTGGACGCCAGTGCTATGAGCGAGCTGCAGTTCATGCTGTATGAGGCCCTGTCCAATGTGTTGCAACACGCCAAAGCGCATGTGCTGCGGGTGGAAGGTCATGCCGCGTCTGATGGGGACCACGTCTTTGTGCGGCTGATTGACGACGGTTGTGGCTTCGATCCCGCGATCGGCACACGCAACGGGCTGGCCAATATGCGCGAGCGTGCACGGGCGATCGGTGCGCATCTGCACATCACCAGCGCACCTGGCAACACCGTCGTTGAAATCCAATTGGCTGTTTAGCCGTGCTACCAGGCGGGAAAGGCAATTCTCCGCCGGGCCGCCCCAAGGAGAATTAGTCCCCTTGGGGGGCAGCGACCCGCGCAGCGGCGGAGCGTGGGGGCAACACTTCCAGCACCAGGCGGATGCCCACCAGCGTGTAGCGGGTCTCGGGCAAGTTCCAGTTGCGGTAGCTGGAGCGCAGGTACAGCGGCCATGGTCCATTCCCAGGCGTTGGGTGCAAAGCGCGGCACAGTGGGCTCGTCGCTGCCCATCAACCCCCCCCCCTCCGGCGGGGATGCGCGCAAGCGCTGACCAGCAAGAGTGTCAGGAGTAGGTGATCCATGGCGCGTATTCTGCGCCGTCCAGATGGGCCAGGGAATTAAAGCTCAGCAGCAGGTGGCGCTTGGGCGTGAACAAAAATTCGGTCACCGCGCTGTTGCGGATCTGCATATTGAGTTCTATGGTCTTCTCGGGCAAGGTGCCCAGAATGCGGCCAATAGCCGTGGAGATGGGGCCGCCACTGCTGACCAGCAGCACATCGCCGGTGTGCTGCTGGCGCACAAGGTCCAGCGCACTGGTCACGCCGTGCACGAAATGGTCGTAGGTTGGCATGCCCTTGGGGGTGAGGACGCCGTTCATCCATTGCGTCAGCCCGTCCCGGAGCAACCTGAAATGCAGCTTGTAAGACTCGGGCGTGTTGGGGGCAGGCAGCGGGCCGGGGTGGATGGCGGCTATCACCGCATCGGCGTCGTATTCGTTGAGGCCGGGCCACAGGGTGGGCTGCAAATCCATGGCCGCACCTTGCGCGATACCGGCATAGGTTTGCGCGTGGCGCTTCAGCGTGCCGGTCAGCACAGCGTCAAAACGCGCGCCCTTGGATGCAAAGTATTCACCCAGGCGAATACTCTGCTTGTGGCCGAGTTCGCTCAGGTTGTCATAGTCGGCCGCGCCAAAAGACGCTTGCCCGTGTCGTACCAAGTAGAGTTTTCCCATGCGGTGAATCTAAAGCACCGCGTGGGCTTTGTTTGTCATTGGGGCGACAGTTACCCGTCGCAGTCAGGTGTGAATTTCGACCAACCCCTTGGGGGTCTGCAGGTGTACGCTCAGGCGAGCCGGGCCTTCGACGGCTGCCAAGGCAACGGTAACGCCGTGCTGCCCGTCAGAGGGGTCCGCAGCAAGACCGATGGCTTGGTAGGCGGCGTTCAGCACGTCGGCCTGTGGGTGTTGCACACGCAGGCTGTGCAGTGTTACGCCGCTCTCCGGCATGGCGTCGGTGGGGTGGGCGCTGCCCCACTGGATCAGTGTGGGCAGGCAGCCGTCAAACAGGCGCTGGCCGTCGCTGCGCACGCTGATCTGCCACTGCAGCAAGCCAGCGGGTGTGGGGCGTGAGGCTTGCACCACGGAGCCCCGGTCCAGGCCTTGGGCCGCCAACGACGCCACGGCCAAGGTGATGTCTGGCACGCTGGCTACGAAATGGGTTAGCACAGGCCCTTGC
Organism: Rhodoferax sp.; assembly: GCA_046598245.1. Classification (GTDB taxonomy): domain Bacteria; phylum Pseudomonadota; class Gammaproteobacteria; order Burkholderiales; family Burkholderiaceae_C; genus Allorhodoferax. The sequence continues at coordinate 30,518 of JBKJJC010000183.1, read as the reverse complement.
TGCGCCACACGTGCCTGCAGCGCCAGGTTATCCATATCAAACCAGCGTCTAGCCCCCGTCGGTATTGATGAAGTTGCTCCTGGATTAATAGCAATTATTTCCAGGTAGGCGGTGCGGTGCGCACCGGTCGCAATCTTCAGCAGGCGGTTGTGTGTGCCCATCAGCGGGTGTTCGCCGCCGGGGCCGGGTGTCACACCCAAGGTGGCTTCGCACCAGGCCACACCCTGCGCCAAGTCACTGGCCATCACCACAAGGTGATCGATGGACGCCATGTTTACAGCAACACGCTGCCGTTGATACAGGTGACGGCGTCGCCGCCCACCCAAACCTGGCCACTCGCGTCTTGCCGGATATGCACACGGCCCTGCACGCCCAGGCAGGTGCCTTGTGCCGCCGCGTACTGCGCGGGTGCATGGCCAGTAGCGATCAACCATTGCGCCAGGCTGGCGTTGAAGCTGCCGGTGACCGGGTCTTCACCCACACCTTTGCCATGGTCGAAGAAAAATCGCACTTCCACGGTGGGCTGGTCTGCGGTGTCAGGGCTGCTGGACGCTGTTGCGTTGCCCCCACCGGCAAAGGCCCGCGCCTCGCGGTTGGAGCGACCAATCAAACCCGTCGCTGGCGCATCGGCTTGCACCGTGGCAACACCCACACCGCTGATGCCAGCGGCGCTGAGCACCGTATTCAACTTCGCTGGGTCGGGGTTCAGGCCCATCAGCACAGTGAGGTCATCAACTAACAGGCCAAAGTGGGTGGGCCCGTTGTTCAGGTGTTGGCTGGTCACCACGTGGGTCAGTGGCAGGCCGAGCGCATCGGCCAGCGCTGCTACCAGTTCGGGCGCAGCATCGGTGCGGCGCAGGGCTGGCGCAGCAAAAGCGGGTCGTCCGCCGGACTGGTCGATCTGGATCAGGCCCACTGTGCACTGCTGCACCACCATACCGGGCTTGCGGGGGACGCCGCCGTGCTCCAGCCAGGCATGGCAACTGCCCAGCGTGGGGTGGCCGGCAAAGGGCATTTCGTAGCCGGCCGTGAAGATGCGCACTTGGTAGTCCGCACCCTGCGCGGCAGCCTCGGGCGTGGGCGGCAGAAGGAAGGTGGTCTCCGACAGATTGGTCCAGCGGGCGAAGTGCTGCATGTCTTCGGTGCTAAGCCCGGTGCCGTCCAGCACCACAGCCAGCGGGTTGCCCAGGTAGGCCTGGGCGGTGAAAACGTCAACTTGTTTGAAAGGGCGCTGTTGCATGGTGCTTAGCTCAGGGGGATATCCAGCACGCCACGGCTGGCTGGGCGTTGCAGCAACTGGTCGAACCAGCGTTGCACATGGGGGAAGGCTTGCAGCTCTTGCCGCTGCACACCGCAGGCTTCAAATTGAACACCGCGCATACCCCACCAACGGTGCATCTCGCAGCCCAGCGGAATATCGGCGATGCCAAAGGTTTCGCCACCCATATAGGCACGGTTTTCCAGGTGGGTGTTCAGCAGCGCCAGCAAAGGCTCGGTGGCGGCTACGGATTGCTGGATCAGTTCGGCATTGCGCAACTCGGGGGCGGTCCGCACCAACTGCAAGAAGGCTTGGCCGCCTGCGCGGTTGAACGTGGTTTGTTGCCAGTCCATCCAGCGCTCGGCATCAAAGCGGGGCTCTAGTTCGCTAGGGTAGACCTTGAGATCGGCGCCGTATCGCGCGCACAGATACCGCACGATGGCGTTGGATTCCCACAGTACAAAGTCGCCGTCTTCGAGTAGTGGCACCAACCCATTCGGGTTTTTGTGCTGGTACTCGGGTGTGGTGGTGACGCCATAACCCGCGCCAGCATCGGTGCGTTGAAAGTCCAGGCCCAGCTCTTGTGCAGCCCATACGACCTTGCGCACGTTGAGCGAGCTGATGCGCCCCCATAGATGAACGATGTGATCTGCCATGGATTCATCGGCCCCGGTGTTCTTGGATGGCTGCAGCAAGCGCGGCCACGCCGGTGCGGATTTCATCCACATTGGGCGTCACGAAGGACAGGCGCATCGTGCGTGGGTCCGCGTGGTCGTTGTAGAAGGCGGCGCCCGGCACAAAGGCCACGCCCTTGTCCACGGCGATGGGCAACAACTCTTGGGCGTTCATGCCTTCGGGCAAACGCGCCCACAGGAACATACCGCCCACTGGGGTGTTCCACGTCACATCGCTGGGCATGTCTTTGGTCAGGGCCGCCAGCATGGCGTCGCGCTGGGCCTTGTACAACGCGCGAATGGTGGGGATGTGGCGGTCCAGGAAACCATCTTTCATAACCTCAGCAATCATGCGTTGGTTGAAGCCCGGGCTGTGCAAATCGGCCGCCTGTTTGGCCTGCAGCAATTTGGGGTACATCACCTTCGGTGCGACGATAAAACCCAGGCGCAGACCCGGTGCCAGCACCTTGGAGAACGAGCCCAGGTAGATGCAGCCTTCGGGGTTGCGCGCTGTCAGCGGAGCGGGTGGCTCAGTGTCAAACCACAGGTCGCCGTAGGGGTTGTCTTCGATCAGCGGCAGGCCCAGCTCAGCCGCTTTGGCCACCAGCGCGGCGCGGCGCGCCTCGGTCATGGTGCGGCCGGTGGGGTTTTGGAAGTTTGGCAGCACGTAGAGAAAACGGGCTTTGCTGGCGCCAGTGCCAACCTTGCTTGCCAAGTCTGCAATGTCCACACCTTCGTCGTCACTGGCCACGCTCACCACTTCGGGTTCCATCGGCGTGAAGGCCTGCAGCGCGCCCAAGTAGGTGGGGGTTTCGACCAGCACGCGGCTGTCGGCGTCGATCAAGATTTTGGCGACCAGGTCCAGGCCCTGTTGTGATCCGGTTGTGATCAAAATTTGCCCAGGGTCCACATCCCACGGCAGGCGGGCGGCGACCATTTCGCGCAGCGGCGCAAAGCCTTCGCTGGCGGCGTATTGCAGGGCGGCTTGTGCGTCGTGGGTCAGTACCTGGGTGCAGGCGGCGGTGAACTCGCTAACCGGAAAGGTTTTGCTAGAAGGCAGGCCGCCCGCAAAGCTGATGATGCCTGGCTTCTCGGTGACCTTCAGGATTTCGCGGATGACAGACGGGTTCATGCGCGCGGCGCGGCGTGCCATCGTCCAAGGGGTGTTGGTGGGGAGGTCGTTGGGTTTCATGGTTTTTTGCCTCTTGTGTAGGTAGGTAATAGGTAATTGCGAATTTTGCTCTTGGGACAATCGTTTTGGGACACTGTGCGCTCAGGTTTGTGGGGGCAAGAGGTTGCGGTGTGCCGGTGTCCTCATGGTGCGGGTACGCACAAATCGGACACCGGCACACCGCAACCTCTTGCTGAAGGTGCGCTGGTGCGAACGATTGAAATCAAGGCAGCGAACCCATCCATCGTACTCGCCGGGGTGGGTAAGGCAAAGGCCCGATTTGTGCGTACCCGCACCATGAGGGACTTTGCCTTGCCCACCCCGGCAGGCGCAGTTGCCTAGGCGCGAAGATCGGTGGCCTCTGCATGCGTTCAAGTCAGCCCCCTTTGCGACACCGGCATCTTCTTGCCCATAAACACGGTGGCAATCACCGCCACGCCGAAGCCGACCGTCACAGCGTCTAGCTTCTCGCCCAGCAACGGTACGGCTACCAGCATGCTTAAAAAAGGTTGTACCAGTTGCACTTGGCTCACACGCACCGTGCCACCCAACGCCAGACCGCGGTACCAGGCAAAAAAACCCAGCCACATCGAAAAAACGGCCACATAGGCAAAACCCCACCACGCGCTACTCTGTAAGGGCGCGGTAGGCCAGCTGTAGATGGCAAGCGGTAGGGTGATGGGTAAGGACATCACCAGCGCCCAGCAAATTACATGTTCTGCCTGCATGCGCTGCGACAGGCGGGCACCGTAGCCATAACCCACGGCGGCGCAGAGCATGGCGGCTACCAGCAACAGGTCTGCACCGTGAACGGAGATGCCGGGTGTCGCTGAACCTGCCGATGCGCCTGTAGACGCGCCACCGCCATTCATCACCGCAAACACCGCGACCAGGCCACTGCCCAGCGCTGCGCATAACCAGAAACCGGTGGATGGGCGCTGGCGGTGCAGCAAGGCACCTACGGCCGCCGTGGCCAGTGGCAACACGCCCACAATCACGCTGGCGTGCATGGCTTCTACATAACGCATGGCTATGGATGTGAACAGCGGAAAACCAAACACCACACCGCCGGCCGTGATGGCCAGTGGTAGCCAGTCTTGTCGGCGGGGCAGGGGTGCGTGGGTTAGCAGCAAAAATGCGCCCGACAAAGCGGCAGCCACCACGGCACGACCCATGGCGATGAAGAAACCCGACATCTGGGGTGCGTCGGCCGTGCCGACGGCCATGCGTGTCATGGGCAGCGTTACCGAGAAGATGACAATGCCCAACAAGCCCAGCCACAGGCCCTGGTTGATTTGGCGCGGGTTGGTTGGTGTCATACGGTCAGCATCCATAAAGCGGTAACTACCAGAACAACCGCCATGGCGCGGTTGAAAACCAGCAGCCGCTGCCCTGAGCCTAATGGCCCGCGCAGCCACTCGCGCAACAGCGAGCCCAGCGTGGCGTACAGCATATTGCTGGCAAAGGCGAAGACCATCATGGTCGGCACCACCACCGCCAGGCGTTGTGCCGGGTCAGCGCGGCCAGCGATCCAGCCCGCAACGATGGCCAGCGCCAACATCCAGGCTTTGATGTTGACAAACTGCAGCGCCACGCCCTGCCAGAAGCCCACCTGCAGCCGCGCCGCATCGGCCTCGCCCATTTGGCGCGACTGGCTCAGCTTGAACGCCATCCACACCAGGTAAGCCACGCCCACGATCTTGACCGCCCAGCTCAGCAGTGGCACCGCCAACACCAGGGCCCCCAGGCCCAGTGCGCAAAGCAACAACAAGGCGCTCCAGCCCAGCGGCACAGCGCAGACAAAGGGCATGGCCCGGCGCAAGCCGCCGTTGGCCGCCAGTGCGGTGGCCAGGGTGGTGTTGGGCCCCGGCGTGAAACTCATCGCCGTGGCCAGTACCAGTAAAGCCGTAAATTCTTGCCAAGTCATGCAACAGACTTTATAGTTGAAATCAACACACTACCAGTACAGTTTTTCGATCATTAATTGAAACTGTACTGTTGAATCGGGCAACACAGGCAACTGCCAGGTGTGTTCCCGTCAATCGCCACTTTGCCGAACGAGGCCCACCATGTTGATGAAGACCGCATCGCAATCGTTAACCGAACAGCTGTGCACCCGCTTTGCGGAACGAATACGCACCCGCCTGCTGGCACCCGGCGCGCGCCTGCCCTCGGTGCGGCAATGCGCGCAGCAGCAAGGGGTAAGCCCCTCCACCGTGGTCGCAGCCTACGACCAGCTCTTGGCCCAGGGACTGGTGGAAGCCCGCAAGAACAAAGGCTTTTATGTGCGGGAAATGGCCGTAGCCCCCGAGGATTCTATGCATAGTGCTACAAATTTTATAGCATCAAAACATCCTCAAGGTGATTTTCAGGCCCAGCACGTACCGGTGAATGCCACCGCGCTGATACGCGGCATGTTCCGCGGTAACTCGGACAAGCCGCAACCGGGCATGGGCGTTTTTCCGCCCGATTGGCTGGAGACCACCTTCATGCCCGCTGCCGTGCGCAAGGTCACCAGCAACCGTTCGTTGCAGTCTTTTTCTTTGCAGTACGGCGAACCGGCAGGGGACAGCGGTTTGCGCCAGTCCCTGTCGCAGAAACTGATCGCCTACAACGTGCACGCGGCCCCCAGCCAGATCGTAACCACCGTGGGCGCCACCCATGCGCTAGACGTGGTAAGCCGCACCCTGCTGCGTGCCGGGGACTATGTGATGGTTGAAGAACCCGGTTGGGCCATAGAGTTCGCGCGACTGGCTGCGTTGGGCATGCGCATCCTACCGGTGCCACGCCGCGCGGATGGCCCCGACCTGGATGTGATGGCGCGCTACTGCGAATTGCATGCACCCAAACTGTTTGTCAGCGTCAGTGTGTTCCACAACCCGACCGGATATTGCCTGTCACCCGGCAGTGCCCACCGGGTGCTGCAACTGGCCAATGCCCACAACTTCCATATCGTGGAGGACGATACCTACAGCCACATTGCGCCCGACCACGCCACCCGCCTGTGCGCGCTAGACGGCCTGCAGCGCACCATCTACGTCAGCGGGTTTGCCAAGATACTGGCACCCGGCTGGCGGGTAGGCTTTTTGGCCGCCCCACCTTCATTGGTAGAGGCGTTTGTGGACACCAAATTGTTGGCCACACTGACGACGCCGGCTCTGCTGGAAAAAGCATTGGCCTGGTGCATAGACCAGGGGCAGCTGCGCCGCCATGCCGAGCGCATCCGCACCCGGCTGGACCAGGCGCGTGCGCGCAGCGTGAAGCTTGCGCTGGCCCACGGCTGTAGCTTCGCCACGCCGCCGGCTGGGTTGTTTGGTTGGGTTGAGACCGGGGTGGACACCGATGTGTTGTCGCAGCGCATGCTGGATGAGGGCTACCTGCTAGCCCCCGGCGCGCTGTTCCATGCCGAACGCCAGCCCAGTACGCTGATGCGAATCAATTTCGCGACCACGCAGGACGCGCAGTTTTGGGATACGTTTGAGAGGCTGCGGGCCGAGCAGTGAATCAGAGGGCCGCAAGCGCGCGCAGCAAGGCACGGTTGATGGTGTCAAGTGGCATTTTGTGCGCCTTGCACACCTCGCGGATCATTCGGGTGTTACTGGATTCGAGCGCACTGGCTACGGCCAGCCAAGTCGCATAAGGGCCGGTCTGGCCGACGATGGCCGAGGCAATGCGACCAGGCAACGGCAGGCTGTGGATGGCGTCCACCAGTGGCTCGCCCAGCAGTACATCCAGTTGAGAGAAGACCCCGCACAGAAAGACTTCACTGCGCAATGCGTCCGCCATGCCAGCATCGGCCAACTGTTCCATGACCCGTGCGCGCAGGACCATACCGAAGCGTATGGGGTCGATGTTGGGGTCACTATTTCCTTGGGGGATTTGCTCCATCAGCCAAGCACGGAGTTTGCTGTAACCAATGACCATCATGCCCTGGCGCACACTGGCCACTTCAGAGCGCGCACCCAGGTGAGCCGAGTTGGCGTAACGCAAAAAGCGGTAGGTTAGCAGCGGCTCATCACCCATCCGGTGCTCCAGTGTTTCCAGCGGTGCATCGGCCTCAATCGCTGCAATCAGGGCCCGCAGCAACTGGCGAGACGGTTGAATTTGCCGCAGCCGGTGGGCGTGCAGAATTTCTTCGACCGGCCAGCCAGCAACTGCCCAGGCACTCTGTTGGTCCAACGTGTGTTCCACAAGCGCTTGGCTTGCCAATCCCTCGTAGATACAGCCCGCCTCGATAGGACTTTGCAGGTTGCGCTTCTGCGATGCACGCAGAACAGCCAAAGCGTCAAAGGGTGTTAGCGTGCGCAGCGTTTTGTGAAACAGGGCGGCTGTGTTGGCCTGGGGTTTTTGCCCGGCCTCACCGCTCCAAACCAGTTGCACGCCTCGCGTCTTGGCTTGTCGCACCCGGGATGCCAGCGCTTCGTTGGACAGGCAGTGGTCTTGCACCTCAAGCCACAGGCCGTTTGGTGGTACATGGTCCAGCAGGCTGGCCAGCAAAGACGGGTCGCGTACTTGTAGCAGCAGGGTTGGGGCTGTATCAGGCCAAAGCTCGGAAAGGGCCGCGACCAGTTGGCGGGCGTCTACCGTGTAATGGGTGAGGGCTTCTAGAAACAGGCGCACGCCGCAGCATTGCCGTTTCTGGTTCCAGATCAGTTCATAGCCGAGGGTGACACTGCCCAGCACCGATGGAGTCATGGTGTCATCAGGCCGTGGATGGCAGCCTCAACTGATGTAGTTGAACAGTGACAGCTTTTGTACCTGCGCGTAAGACTGCAAAGCGGCTTGGTAACCCGTTTGCTGGTTTTGGAAGTCGGATATGCCCTTGATCATGTCCAGGTCTTCCGCGCGGGACCGGTCGGACTCCATCTGGATACTACGTTTTGCCTGATTGGCGGTAATGTTGTCGGCGCGATTCAGTAAGTCGCCGGCCTGACCACGGATGGCCGATACGCGCGCCATGCCGATGTCCAAATTGCCAAGCGCCTGGCTGACCGCTTGGATGGCCGCGTTGTTATTTACCGCACTGCCAATATCCCGGATGGCATCGTCAATCACACTAAAAATACTTGGGTTTGCATCGATGGTGATCGCGTCACCCACCGCGGGGGTGCCACTCACGGAAAAGGAAAGCCCAGGAACGCCCGTGATCGGCGCGGCAGTGTTGGAGGGGTAGATGATCGTGACTGGCGTGATGGGGCCGGATACCGCAGGCGTTTCAGTGACGCTGTACGTGGCCGTGGTTGTGCCTGGAACGGTCGTAGAGTCCACAGCGGTAAATTGCACAACATAACTGGGGAAACTGTTGGGTATGCCCGTGGCAGCGCTCGCCAGCGTCCCGTTGGCGCTGACCAGTGCGGGGTCGGTAACAAGCACGTTGTCAGTCCGCAGGGTGCGACTGGATGGGATGGTGCTGACGGTTGCATTGAACACGCCATCCCGCGCGGGTTGGTGCATGAAAGCGGCGTCGCCATCGAGTGCAAACGGTATGGCGACCTCGGTACTGGCAGTCTGTCCAGGCAAACCGTTAAATGTGTAATCAGGCGCCGTGCCTAGTGGTCCTACAAAGGGTGTTAGTGCACTGGACAAAGCGCCGAACAAAGGCATGCCATTGGTATCTTTGCGGTTGGCTAAGGCAAATACCTGATCGCGCAAGCCACTCAGTTGTCCGGCAATGATCTTGTGCTCAGCCGAAGAGTGCGTACCATTGCCCGCACTGACCACCAGTTCCCGAATGTCTTGCAAGGCGGCGGTCACGTCACCCAGGGTACTTTCGGCCTGGGTAATGGCGCTACGCTGGGCTTCCAGCGCCCGCTGGTCGGTTTGAATGCGTCCAATGCGGTTAAGTGCGCGCTCAGCCGCAGCGGCCGCAGTGGGGTCGTCGCTGGCTGTGTTGACCCGTTTACCCGAGGTCAGCTGTTCTTGTAGGTTGGACAGCGCGGTCTGGCGACTGATGAGATTGCTGCGCGCGTTGTCATAGGTATTGGCAGTGCCTAATCGCGAAAATGAAGCCGTGGTCATATGCTTACTCCTGGTGCAGCCGCGTCAGCGGCCCAAGCTCTGAATCAGTGTGTCAAAAATACTTTGCGCAATCTGGATGGTCTTGGCCGCTGCCTGGTATGCCTGCTGGAATTGCAGCAATTTTGCGGCCTCTTCATCCAGATTAACACCGGATACGCCCGTGCGCTCTTTTTCCAGATTGGTTGCAATAGTGGTGGAAACCTGGGTTGCGTAACTTGCATTCTGCGCACGAATGCCGATTTGCGCAATCAGACCGGCATAACCATCGGTCATTGCAGCACCATCGAAGGTGGGCACGTCACGCAGATTCATCATGGCGGTGGCGTTACCGGAGTTGAGTTTGTAATCAATTTTTCCAGTCGCCGCTAACGTCAATGTGTTGTTGACCGTATAGGTGTCACCCGCCTTGGGCGCGCCCTGCAAGATCAAGGACCATTCGGTGTCTTCAATCGGAGTACCTGATGTGTAGGCAAATGAGGTTGCGTTTGGAATGGGAACTTCGTCATTACGGGTGTATGTATTGGGGCCAGTGAACGTCAAGACGACCGGGGTCACGGAAGGCGGATTGATTCGGGCAGTCAGCGCGACCTGCTGCAGGCTCCCGGTATTGTTGGAGCCCATTTCGCCCACAACCGGGCTTGCTACTGCCAGCGCTTGCGGGCTCGAAAACTGGCGGGTGATATTGCTGGCGAGGGTACTAAAGGGTTTCAACAAGAAGCGGTCACCCGCGACGGCGGCACCACCGCCCTGGGTAATGCTGATGCCGTCTATCACTGCCAAAATCGGCAGCGTTGTGGCCGGGACTTGGGGGAAGGACAAAACGACCCCATCTGAACGCCGGGTAATGGTTCCTGATGTTGGCGATGTGAACGCCAATTCGTAGTCCGATGCTGCAAACTGGCTGCTGTCGCTGATTCCCAGGGTCAACGTGGCTGTCCCCGCATTGGCGGGCGATGTGGAGGGGGCCACTTTGAAGCTAGATGCGGTGATGGGAGTGAGCAGGTTTCCCCCAGGATTCCCATACAGGTCGAGTCCTAATTGGTGCTGGGTGTTTACCGCATCCGTAATCGCCATGGTGAGGCGGCCTAGCAAATTGCGGCCTTCCACGAGATCCGTATTCTGAAACCGCAACAAACCCGGAACTTCGCCGCCGCCCAGCATGTTTTCGTTCAACGTGATTGAGACGCCGTTTCGGTTGATTGCCAACTTGGCGTTCGGCTGGCCGAAATCGTCGCTCACCATGGATACGGACGATGCGTCACTGCCCAAAACAAGGGCCTGGCTACCACCAATAAAAACACCAACCGTGCCATCGTCCGCTGCAATGGATGTCGTTTGGATGTACTGGTTAAGGTCGCGGATCAACTGATCGCGCTGGTCCAGCAGGTCGTTGGGTGGTTGCCCCGATCCGTTCTCGCGCGCAATCTGTCCGTTTACCGCGGCGATGCTTTGCGCCAGGCTATTGATGGCGGTTGCCTTTTGGGTGAGCTCTTGTGTGACGCCCGATTGCAGGTCGTCAAGCTGAAGTGAAGCAGACCGCATTCTGGAGGCGGTTTCGTCTAAGCGGGTTAGCACCACGGTTCGGGCCGTCAGGTCGGTCGGGGCGCTGGCTACGTCCGAAAACGCGTTCAACATGTCGTTGATCGATGCGCCGAGCCCACTGGCACCGCCCGGGAACAGGCCTTCCAGCAGTTGTAGTTTATCGGCGCGGACGGTGTCCGCTGACTGCGTGGCGGTTGCCGCTGTCGCTTGGCGCGTCAAGAAGGCGCTAAACGAGCGCTGGATCGACTGGATGTTGACGCCTTTGCCAATGAAGCCGCCACCGGTAAACTGCCCGCCATTGGTCTCCAGTACGACTCTTTGGCGCGAATAACCCTGCGTGTTGACGTTGGCAATGTTGTGGCCGGCCGTTTGGAGTGCCACTTGGTTGGCCTGCAACGCCTGTACGCCAATGTTGAGGATGCCCATGGTGTTCCTTAGTGCTTAGGCCTGTGCGCGCCGGATTTGCATCGTGGTATTGATGGCGCGGCTCAGCTTGGCTGCATATTCCGGATCTGTTGCATAGCCAGCCTTTTGCAGGCCACTTGCAAAGGAGTGGGCTGAATTACCTTGTTCCCGCACTTTGGCATAACGTGGGCTCTCGGTGATCAGGCGCGCGTAATCCTTGAACGCGTCGGCATAGGAGTCATAGGCCCGAAAGCGGGCCTTGCCCTTCTGAGCGACGCCATTGACAAATTCTGTCGTGGTCACTTCTGCCACCTTGCCCGTCCAACCGGCTCCGGCCTTTATTCCAAAGAGATTATGCGAGGTTGCGCCGCCTTTGTGTTTAATTTCAAACTTGCCCCAACCGGTCTCATGCCCAGCCTGTCCCAACATGAAATTGGCGGGAATGCCAGTCGCCTTTTCGACCTCGCTGGCAACGTGGGAGTGCTGCTGCACGAAGGTGGATTGGTTCTCAGAGGGCGCGCGCGTGGGCTTGACCAATTCGGATGCGGACGCCTGTGGAATGCTATGTTTTGCGGCTTTGGTTGGAGCGACCGTCGTTGCGGTTTGTCCTGCTACCGCCGCGGCAGCATCTTTGGGCGCCCCGGCCATTTGGCGGGTCAGCTGTAGGGCGATCATGTCAGATAAACCGCCGGGCTGGCCGGACATTTGTACGGCAAATTGCTGGTCCAGCAGGTCGGTGCCGAGGTCACCACCGGCGCTGTCCAGCAACCCGGACTTCATGGTGGCTTCACGCATGCTTTTCATCAGCTCGCGCATGAACAAAGATTCGAATTGTTTGGCGGTTTCCTTGATGGCGGCCGGGGTGTTTTTACCAGCCTCCATTTTCAGATTGCCCAGCGATTGGGCATCTGCCGCCAGTGACTGTGCGTTCGAAGGGGAAATAGATCCGTAGCCCATGTTAAATGACCTCCAGTTCCGCGTTCAGAGCGCCTGCCGACTTGATGGCTTGCAGAATAGCCAACAGGTCCTGGGGGGTTGCCCCCAGCGAATTCAGTGCCTTGACCACATCGACAAGCTGGGCCGCTGCGGGGAGTTGGATGAGTTTGCCGGCATCTTGCTTGATCTCGATATTGGCCTTTTCAGCGACCACAGTCTGGCCACCGGTAGACAGGGCATTGGGTTGGCTGATGACGGGCGTGGAAGAAATACTGATGGACAAATTGCCGTGCGCGATGGCGCATGCCCCCAACGAAACCGCTTGGTTGAGCACGATGGAGCCAGTGCGAGCATTGATGATGACTTTGGCGGCTGCAACGGAGTTTTGCACTGGCAGCTCTTCCATCTCAGCCAGGAAGCTGATGCGGTCATTGGGGTTCATGGGGGCCTTGACCTGGACGGTACGGCCATCCAGTGCCTGTGCGACTTCGGGTCCGAACTTGCTATTGATCGCAGCGGCGACCTTGCGGGCGGTTTGGAAGTCACTGGCCCGCAGGCTCAAGTTCACAGTGGAGCCTTCTAGCAAAGCGGTGGGCACCACACGTTCGACCTGGGCACCATCAGGAATGCGGCCAGCGCTGAGGTGGTTGACCGTGACCTTGCTGCCACCGGCGGAGGCACCGGCACCTGCAACGATCAGGTTGCCCTGAGCCAGGGCATAAATTTCACCGTCTGCGCCCTTGAGGGGAGCGGTGATCAGCATGCCGCCTTTTAAAGACTTGGCATTGCCAACCGAAGATACATTGACATCCAACATCTGGCCGGGGCGCGCAAAGGCGGGCAATTGGGCGGTGACCAGCACGGCGGCCACGTTTTTCATCTGCAACTGGGCCAGCGTGGTGGCGGTCAACGTGATACCCATCTGCTGCAGGTAATTGGCCAAGCCTTGGGTGGTGTAGGGCATTTGTGTGGTCTGGTCGCCGGTGCCGTCCAAGCCCACGACCAAGCCAAAACCGGTCAACTGGTTGCTGCGCACGCCTTCTACGCTGGCCACTTCCTTGATGCGCATGGCCTGGCTTGTAGTGGCGAAACAGAGGCAGAGTGCCATTAAGAGCACCAGACGTAGCTGGCCCCATAGCCGGGGGCCAGTGGTTTTTGCCGGATGGGTCCAGTGTGTCATGTGCAGAGTTGGTTGGCGGGTAGATCCGGGTAGATCTGTTACCCCTCGGCACTATTCTGGATAACTTTAGAAAGGCTGAAAGCTTAAAAAGAACCGGGAAAGCCAGCCAACTGTCTGTGCCTCACCCTGTGCGCCGCGACCGCGCGATTCGACCCGCACGTTCGCGACCTGGGTGGAGCTGATAACACTGCCAGGCTGCACCAGACGCGGATCGATCGTGCCCGAGAAGCGCAGCACGTCCACATTCTGGTTGACGCCAATCTGTTTTTCACCCGCCACGACCAGGTGGCCGTTGGGTTGTACCTCGATGACCGTTGCAGTAATAGAGCCGGCAAATGTGTTGGCGCTTTCGGTGCCGCCCTTGCCGGAGAACACGTTGTTGGAACTGGCACCGATGCCGAGCTTGCCGAAATCTCCCAGAGCTTGCAGGCCGTTGAAGGGCAGGGCGGTGACGCCGGAGTCAATGGAACTGGCCCGGTTGACGGTAGAGGTGGACTTTTGGCTTGCCGCTACGTTTTCAACAATCTGGATGGTGACGGTGTCACCTATCGCGCGTGCACGACGGTCTTCGAAGCCGGGGCGGTAACCCGCCGACTGGAATAGGCTGCCGGTAGCGGGGCGTGCCGCCGCCTGCGTGGCCATGGGCATTTGGCCCACCTTGGGCTCTGCAAAGTCCACCACGACTTTTTGCGGGATTTGTTGGCAGGCTGTCAACGTAAGTATGGTCAAGAGCGAAGCACAAAATCTGCCTATAGCCCCCGTGTTTATTACACATTTAGCTATCGTATTCATAGCAAACCTCACAGTTGACCGAGCTTTTGCAGCATCTGGTCGGATGTTTGTATAGCCTTGGAATTCATTTCGTAGGCACGTTGGGTCTGGATCATGGTGACCAGCTCCTGCACCACGTTGACGTTGGACGTTTCCACAAAGCCCTGCATCAGCGTTCCCAGCCCGTTGGCACCCGCAGTGCCAGCATTGGGTTGCCCGGATGCTGCGCTTTCTCCATAAATGTTTTGCCCTTTTGGCTCCAACCCCGGTGGGTTGATAAAGCTGGCCAAAGCAATGGTGCCAATGCTTTGCGGTGAAGTATTGCCCGGGACGCTGGCCGAAACCGTCCCATCTGGGCCAATACTGACGCCAGTCGCGTTGGCCGGCACGGTGATGCCGCCACTTAAAGGCAGGCCGCCAGAATTGACCATGCGCCCTTGGTTGTCAATCTGGAATGCGCCGTCACGGGTGTAGCCGATCGTGCCGTCCGGCATGGTGAGCTGGAAAAATCCATTGCCTTGGATCGCGATGTCCAGGTTGTTGCTGGTCTGCTGCAAATTGCCTTGTGCAAAGCTGCGGCTGGTGGCAACCGTGCGCACGCCCAGGCCTACCTGCAAACCAGTAGGAAGCGTGGATTGCTCAGATGTGCTGGTACCAACCTGTCGAAGGTTCTGGTACATCAGGTCTTCAAAGACCGCATGCGATTTTTTGAAGCCGTTGGTCGAAACGTTGGCCAGGTTGTTGGAAATGACGTCCAGCTGCATTTGCTGGGCTTCCATGCCGGTTTTGGCTATCCAGAGAGAGTTGATCATGTCAGCTTCCTATGTTGATTGGTTTGCTGCGGAGGCATCAGCCTTGCAGGCCTAACAGCTGCCCGGCTGAACGGTCGTTGGACTCGGCGGTTTGCAGGAGGCGCATTTGGGTCTCGAACTGACGGGCGGTCTGGATCATGCCCACCATGGCTTCAATGGGGTTGACGTTAGAGCCTTCCAGTACGCCGCTTTGCAATTTTGCGGTTTCGTCGTTGGGCAGCGGGTCACCAGAATTGGCACGGAACAATCCGTCTGCCCCCCGCCGGATGGGGTCTTCCCCATTGGGCGTGACCAACTTCAGGCGGCCAATGTTATTGGCTGGTTGTGTGCCTACCTTGGCGGTGACGGTGCCATCGCTACCAATGGACAGCGTGGCACCAGCCGGTGCGGTAACGGGTGCTCCGCCGTTGGACAAGACCGGCAACCCGATGCCGGATACGACGGTCCCGTCGGTCGACACTTCCAAATGGCCGTTGCGGGTGTAGGCCTCTGTTCCATCCAGAGACTGCACAGCAAACCAAGCGCTTCCATTGGCCATGACATCTAAGTTACGGTCGGTTCGCATGGCGGGCCCCGGCCGGTCCAGGTGGCCTGCGGTAGCTTCCACCGCAAAGACCCGGGTCGTTGCGCCTTCGCCCTGCAAAGGGACAGCGCGGTAGGTCGACATTTCGGCCCGAAACCCGTTGGTGGAGACATTGGCAAGGTTGTTGGATAGGACGGCCTGGCGACTTGCAGCCGCGTTGGCGCCCGACATCGCGGTGTAGATGAGGCGGTCCATGGTGTGTTGGCTCCGATGGTTTAGGTTTAACGCAAGTTGACCAGGGTCTGCAAAACCTGATCCTGGGTCTTGATGGTCTGGGCGTTGGCCTGGTAACTGCGCTGCGCGGTCATCATATTGACCAGCTCGGCGGTCAAGTCGACGTTGGAATCCTCCAATGCGCCAGAGCGCAAGGCGCCGAACTTTCCCTGGCCCGCAACACCAAGCACGGGTTGACCTGAGGCGCTGCTTTCGATCCAGTTGTTGTTCCCGGTTGGCACCAGGCCCTGCACATTGCGGAAATTCATCAGCGCGATCTGGCCATTTGTCTGTGTCTCACCATTGGAATAGGTGGCGGTTATGGCGCCGTCTTGACCAATATTTACCTTGGTTAGCTCGCCGGAGGTGTACCCATCTTGGGTCAGGTTGGAGACGGAAAATCCTGTACCAAATTGCGTTGCTCCGGTGAAGTCCAGCGTTGCGGTAAACGCCCCGATGGCCGCATTGGGAGACGTGAGCGAGATAGTGGCCGCAGTGTTTGTCACCAGCTTTCCGAAGTTGTCGAAAGTAATGGTCCCGATGCTGGCGACGGTTACAGGCGGAGGGCCGGCGCTGTCCAAACCAGGAAAGACATCCCAGGTGTTGTCCCCTGTCTTCTCAAAGTACAAGGTCGCTGGAACAGCAGTACCTTGGGAGTCAAAAGCCGTCATCGACGTGCCATAGGTGGAACGCGGCGTAGGCGGCACAGCAGCGACGGGTGGTGGGCCGACAACTGCGGGAGTGCCAGCTGCTAAGGTCGCTCCAGCGGGTAAATTGAATTCCGCAACTATGGCTGAGGTAACTTTGGCCGCAATCGGCGATCCGACGGGCAATTGCAAAGGTGCCAACGTGCTGCTCGTGCGCGTGCCTTCCGTGTCAGTGGGGTAGCCCATGACCTTTCCACCCGAATTCGTTTTGAGCCAGCCGTTGGCGTCTAGTTTGAAATCGCCCGCTCGGGTGTAAGCCATGGATCCATCTGGCATGGCCACCTGAAAAAAGCCACCGCCGTTGATGGCTACATCCAGGTTGTTGCCAGTGATGGAAATATTGCCCTGCGTAAATTGCTGGGAAATCGTGCTGATGGCCACCCCAATACCGGCTTGATTTCCACCCGCTGAGCCTAACGAAGAAGCCACTACGTCAGCGAATTCCGTCCGTGAGTACTTCATGCCCGTGGTGTTGGCGTTGGCAATGTTGTTTCCGATCACGTCTAGATTCTTGCTGGAGGCGTTTAAGCCGGAAAGTCCTGTTTGAAAGCTCATGGTGGTTCCTCGGGTAAAAGGTGAAAGCGTTAGGTGTTTGGTTTAAGCGGTGTTACAGAACCGCTTTGATGGCGCCGTATGCCACGGCGTCTCGGCCTCTGAGCTGGAAATTCATGGCCGCCCCTTCGTTGCTCACTGACACTACGGTGTCGCGGGCGAGGGATGTGGCCGAGACGTCACGGTTCCCACTGGTGGCGGTGACTTTGAAAATCGGATTGCCTGTGCCCTTGTAGTTGGAGGCATCCCATTCAAAGGTGTGCCGACCCGCTGTTTGGGGTCCCAGATTCAAAGTGTCGATCAACTGACCACCAGGCGACAGAATCTGGACGGTGACCTTGTCGGCGTTTCCACCCAAATCGACAGCACCGCCTGCCTTGCCTGCATCTATGGAGAGCACGTTGCTTTGCAACAGCACGTCATGCCCGATCACGCCAGTAGCTTGCAACATTTGCATGGACGCGAACTGGCCACCAATGGATTTCATGGTCTCATTGAGTTGTTGAATGCCAGACACCGTATTGATTTGGGCCATTTGGCTCGTCATCTGGGCGTTGTCCATGGGATTCATGGGGTCTTGGTTGTTCAGTTGGGCAACCAGTAACTTCAAGAACCGGTCCTGAGAGGCGTTGGCATCGCTCAGCGCGGTCTTTGTGGGGACGGTTTGGCCGATTGAGCTGGGTGTGCTGCTGACGGCGCTGACGATGGATGTCATATTGGTTTCCTTGAGCCTATTGACCCATTTGCAGGGTTTTGAGCAGTAACGTCTTGGCGGTATTCATCACCTCGATGTTGTTTTGGTACGAGCGTGAGGCGGAGATCATGTTGACCATTTCCTCAACAGGATTGACGTTGGAATGCGTTACATAGCCATCGGCATCTGCAGATGGGTGCGCAGGGTTGTGGACGCGCTTCATGGGCTCATTGCTTTCGCGAATGCTGTTGACCCGCACGCCGGACGACGCATCCGCACCCATGGGGGTTGTTTCAAAAACCACCTGCCGACTCTTGTACCCCTGACCGTCAGGCCCTGCGACTGCATCAGCGTTGGCCAGGTTGCTTGCCACGACATTGAGGCGCTGGGACTGTGCGCTGATGGCGCTGCCTGAAACGTTGAAAATTGAGAACATGGACATGTCATTCCTCCCGGCGAGCAGCCCCTAGGGACGCACGTGCTCCCCTGGTGGGCAGCGAACGAATCTGATATTGGGGGGTCATGGTGTTCTCCGTGGATCGTCGAGTGAGGACTATTGCCCTTGTATGGCGCTCAACATGGTCTTGGCCTGGCCGTTAATGAATCGCAAGGTCGCTTCGTAGCGAACTGAGTTGTCGACAAAATTGGCCCGCTCGCGGTCCATGTCAACGCTATTTCCGTCCATTGCTGGTTGGCTTTGGGTTGTGTAGCGCAGCGCAGCGGCATCCAGGCTTGTGGTGCTCGATTGCAGTGCGATGTGGCGGGGGTTGCTGGAGGCGCTTGCCTGTCTTGGGGTGGCAGACGGTGGCCCTGCGCCATTGGCTGCACTCAGGGCTTCCTTGAAGTTAATGTCACGCCCGGCGTAGCCCGGTGTGTCGGCATTGGCGATGTTGCTGGCAATCACGCGTTGCCGTTCGGCGCGCAGGACCAACGCATTGGAGTGAAAGTCCAGTGAGCTGGTTAGATTGGCAAGCATTGAACACCTCCGGATGGATTGGCGAACTCCCCGGATGGGCCAGGTTGTTCGGCGTGAAGCAATTATGGGAAAACCTTTAATTTTTTAGCGGTGGAATACGGGGGGTAAAAGGGGTCAATTGGGTGTTTTGTATTCCACCCTGTTCCCTATAGTTGGCTTGCCCCATGGTTCCGGTGCCGTACCACGGTGGTTACGGTCAGTTGACGCGATTGGAGGGATGCCATGTTTTGTTCGTTGAATTGCCTGCGCGCTAAGCGTTGGCTGCTATTGGTTGTCGGTGCGGTTGGCGCAATTGCGGCTTCTGGACCGGTACAGGCGCAGGAAGCGGCCGCACCTGATTTCCAGGCAGTCGCGCAGGATTGGTTGCGTGATGCCACGAATGCAGTCCAGTCGACAACGCCCACAGCGCTGCGTATGGAAGTTAAGGTGGGTAACTTAGACAGTCGCCTAAAGTTGGCACCCTGCGGGAATGTGGAACCGTACCTGCCCCCGGGCGCCCGATTGTGGGGGCGTACGCGTATCGGGCTGCGCTGCATCGATGGCCTGAGCCGTTGGAATGTGTCTCTGCCAGTTACTGTCAATGCATTTGGAACCGCCTGGGTTATGAAAGGGCACGTTGCGGCAGGTGAAGTACTCTCAGAAGACCACCTAGTGGAGGCCGAAGTAAATTGGGCCGAGGAAAGCAGTCCCGTATTGAGAGACCGATCGCTATGGGTCGGGCATATCGCGACCCGAACGTTGATGACGGGTCAAACCCTCAGGCTAGGAATGGTCAGGCCTGCGCAGGTTTTTCAGGCCGGAGCCCATGTAAGGGTGCTCGCCCAAGGTGTTGGCTTTCAGGTTTCAGCAGACGGACAGGCTCTTTCGGCCGGTGTGGTGGGACAGATTGCGCGCATCCGTCTGGAAAACGGACGGGTGTCATCTGGTGTGGTGCTGGATACAAAAACAGTAAAAATTGACTTGTAAATCCGATTTAACGCCATTTTCTATGCATATTTCTCTAAAGTCAGTCATGATGCGGCCGATATATATCCCACGAGACTACACATACAGTGGTTTTGGAGAACCCTATGAAAATCGGTCAAACACCAGACAATTCCAATCAAGTCCAACTCGGCAATGCTTCGGGCGTGCAAAAAGCGGGACAAAACGCCAATGCGAGCCCTGCGGCTTCCAATGGGGCAGTCCAAAGCAC
Organism: Rhodoferax sp.; assembly: GCA_046598245.1. Lineage (GTDB taxonomy): Bacteria > Pseudomonadota > Gammaproteobacteria > Burkholderiales > Burkholderiaceae_C > Allorhodoferax. The sequence continues at coordinate 10,831 of JBKJJC010000183.1, read as the reverse complement.
GCGCTCTGCAGGAGTGGCCGTTACTGTATCGACTATGGCGCGTGGCCTGGAAAAATCCGGCCGGAACGAAGCTGCGGACGTCGACATGCAAAAAGTAGCAGCCATGCGGGCGTCCATCCAGGACGGATCCTTCGTGGTCAATCCGGAAGCCATTGCCGACAAGCTTTTATCCAACGCGCAGGAAATGCTCAATCGAACCAGTCGTTAAGTTCGCATCGGGGCGGCGCAATTTTTTGATGCAAAGGCCCTGATATGTCATTCTCCTCACTGGATTCCAAGCTCGATCTTCTTGAGTCGCAATTTCTCGCACTCTCTGCGAGCCTAGTCAACGGACAGCCGGATGATTTGCTTGCTGGTAGCGTAAAACTCCAGCGCTCGGCTGTCGAATTGGTTCAACTGTCTGCCAGTTTGGGCCCGATGCAGCCTAAGCGTGCCCAAGCAATATTGAGAATCAAGGCCTTGGCGTCAGGGTTGGCGAACTTACGTGAAAATCTGCTGCGGCAGATGGCGTATGTAGACCGTGCCCTTGAGATCGTGGTGCCCGCAACGCGGAACAAATCTACCTACAACGGTGGTGGGGCATATGGCCGACCAGTCCGGCAGTCCGGCGCATTTTCGGTTCTCGCAGCCTAAATCGCATCCACACTAAGTGGTGGGATGCGCTCTGACACCAAGCTAGTGTGAGCGCATTTTTGCGCGGAGGCGCGCAATGGATTGGCTGTGCAGCTGGCAGATACGGGACTCGGTAACGTCCAACACGGCAGCAATTTCTTTGAGGTTCATATCCTGTTCGTAGTACATACTCATAATGTACTGCTCGCGCTCGGGCAAGCTTTTTATTGCTGCCACCAGGGATTCACGCAGGCGGTGATCCCGCAGCATTTTCATGGGGTCGGCTTCACTATCTGCGACGTGGCGGTCCAGGAAACTGTCGTCTTCCTCTCCGTTACGGGACATGTCTTCTAGGTAGACCAGTTGGGTTCCGCGGACCTTGCCCAACAAGCTTTGGTAGTCCACCAGACTCATGCCCATTTCTGCGGCGATTTCGGACTCTATGGGGCTGCGACCCAAGCGGTGCTCGAGGCGACGCATAGTGGTCTCGATTTCCTTCTGGCTCTTGCGCGACCCACGCGACATCCAGTCATTTCCACGCAGCTCGTCCAGCATGGCACCGCGAATGCGTTGGGTCGCAAAGGTCTCGAATTGCACGCCCTGTGATGCTTCGTACCGCGACAACGCATCTGCCAAGCCAATAAGACCGACCTGAATCAGGTCATCCACCTCAACACTAGCGGGCAATTTTGCCATCATGTAGTGTGCCAACCGCCTTACCAATGGTTGGTACTGCTTTATCAGTGCAGATCGGTCCAACTGGCCCTTCTCGGTGTACATCAGTGGCCTTCCGCAAATTGATCAAAATAGCGAACAGGTGTCGAGCGGTGGGCAGTTTCGGGAGGTGAGACTTTTGTACCCAATGTTGCAGAGCTCTCAAGCAAACGCAGGGCCAGGCTCTGTATTTCTGCGCTGAGGAACGACGAATTTCGTTGCTCACGGACTCTCAGGGTTTGGCATTCGTAGCCTAGAAATCGCTTTGCAACTGCATTCAAACCTGGGAGGCTAGGTGTAACGGTCGCAGGTGAACGAGGATCTGAGTCTTGCATCATATTGATGATGGTAGGCTTAAGTCTGCCACTAATCAACAGGCTTTTAAGCGCCGCATAACTGGTTAGCAGGGATGCCTGTGTGGACGAGACCGCAAGCAGGGGTTCAATCGGCCACTCGCCGATCAGGGTGGTCATCGGCTCGACTTTGCAGTAAAGGACGATCACGCCCTCGGGTGGAACCAAATTGCGCAATTGATCGATCTTGCTGGCCGAGGCGGTTTGCTTCGCACACAGGGTTTTTATGCCTATTGCCGACGGCATGACGGTCCACGCCGGCATGTCATAAGGGACGTCGTCACGCCAATGCGCATTTTCCAGCAGTTGCTCCAGGCCAGGGTTAGCTTCGGATTCTGGTGTGGTTGCATCCAGTACCGTAATGGAGTAACCAAAGTGGACCAGTGCCTGGCAAAGTTGCCACAATAAAGGCAACTCAGAACCCTCGTCTCCATGGCTGACCATAGCGATCAGCCTCGGCCCCGGCTGGCACCCCAGGCCAAGCAAACCTGCGGCTTGATTGGCGCAATGCTCAAGCATGCAGGCGCCCCTTGGCGAGAGATTGGACGGACGGCTGTCCAAAGTAAAAACCTAGGTCGCTGACTTTCGGGTCATAGGCTGAAACACCTACGGTACGCATGGACTGGCGGACGAGTTTGGATGCATTCGCTGGCTCCCAGTCTTCCGGGACTCTTTGGCCAGTAGTTATACCGCGAAGCAACAATTGGTTGCGGATAGCCGCATCAATGGCGGGACCTAGTTTTACTGCTTCGTCTGTTTTCGAGAAAATCGCTTGTTGCGTGCCCGCGGGCTTAAAGGCTGCCACGGCTTCATCCAATGTGTCCCCGTGGCTACCAGCGTTCAACACCAGCAGGCGTTTCACGCTGGGCAAATCAAGTAATTCCATCATTTCGTGTTTTCGCGGGTCACGCGGGGCCAGACCAGTGGTGTCTATTAACACCATTTTTTTGTTGGCGAGGAGGCCTAACAAGTCTTGCAGGGCTACCCTGTCGTGCGCCAAGTGTGCCACCACACCCAGCATTTTTCCATAGGCACGCAATTGCTCATGGGCTCCCACACGGTATGTATCGAGCGTAATCAGTCCCACACTTGCGGCGCCGTGAGTGCGCGCGCACTGGCCGGCCAGTTTGGCTGTGGTGGTCGTTTTGCCAACACCCGTGGCACCGATCAAGGCAAACACGCCACCCTCTTCGTTTAGGGTTGTTCCATTCAAGTCGGTTTTAAGATTTCGCTCCAGGACGTCCATGACCCAGTGCACAGACTCAGATGCGCTGATGTCTTCTGGCAATCTTTCCAGAATGGAGCGGGACAGGTTGGGCGAGTAGCCCGAGCGAATCAGCTTGAGCATCAGGTTTGCTTGTATGGGGTTCTGGCGTGCCTGCCCTAGCCAGGCCAGTGTGTTGAACCGGTCCTCCATCATCTCCTTCATAGCATGCAACTCGTCCGCGATGCCTTGTGGCATGGCTGAAGAAGGTGTCGCTGATTGCTGTGGCTTGCGAACGGACTCTTTTTTAGCCAACGCGTGTTCTACCAATGTTGCACGAGGCCGCTCCTGTGGGGCTTGCGGTACAAAGATCTCGGCACTTTGTGTTGTACTGGTCTCGTGGCGTTTGCGCAGCATGCGTTCACGTACGTAGTCCTGAAACGACAGCGTGCTCATGCTCAATTGCGCGGCGTCGTCTTCAACCCGGGTAACCACTTCCTGCGGGGCTGGTTTGTTGGCGCGCGAAGGAGCCCCTCCAACTTTTGAAATGGGTTTACTTGGCATCTGATCCAGGGCAGCCAATGTGTCTTCGGCTGTGGCAACCACTTCCACACCATTTTCCGTAGGGCGATTGGACAGAATCAAAGTGCCGTCTCCAAAAGCCATACGCGCTTTGGCAAGGGCCTCGCGGGAGGTTGGGGCGGTAAAGCGTTGTATGTTCATGGTGTTGCACCTCTTAGGATTGGACCAATGCGGATGGTATGGGTCTCAGGAATTTCACTGTGGGACAAGACTTGCAGGCGCGGAGCAACTCTGCGAACCAGTCGGGCAATTGCACTGCGGATTTGGTCAGGAACCAACAAGCAGGCGGGTACCCCTACTTCTTCCTGTTTCATTGCAGTCTCTGCGGCACTGCGCGTCAGCATGTCCGCCACTCCAGGGTCCAGGGCCGGTCCCGATGCATTGCCCAAGGCCTGCACCAATAACCGCTCCAGACCAGGATCAATGGCGATAACGTTGAGTTCGCGGGTAGCGCCATAAATTTGCTGAACGATGGCTGGAGACAAGGCAACACGCACCCGTTTGGCTAACTCCGCAGGATCTGCGGTGGTGCTGGCATGTTCTGCAATCGATTCGATGATGGTCCGGATGTCCCGGATGTGCACCGACTCGTCCAGTAGCAACTGCAGCACTTTTTGAAATACGGCGACGGAAACCATTTTGGGGACCACTTCTTCGATCAGTTTAGGGGCAAGTTTGGCAACGTGTTCTACGAGTTGTTGGGTCTCTGTGCGGCTGAGCAATTTGGAGGCCTGAACTTGCATTAAGTGTGACAAATGTGTGGCCATCACAGTCTCGGAATCAACCACGGTAAAACCGACCATTTGCGCCGTTTCCTTTTGCTGTTCATCGATCCAGTGGGCTGGCAACCCAAATGCGGGGTCTGTTGTGGCTGTGCCAATCAATGGCGTGGTGATGCCACCAGGATTGATGGCCAGAAACATGCCCGGGAAGGCCTCGCCTTCGCCGACAATGACACCGCGCAGCGTGATACGGTAACCACTAGGTTTGAGTTCCAGGTTGTCTCGCACATGGACGGGCGGGGGCAAAAAGCCGACTTCTTGTGCAAATTTCCTGCGCACGCCCTTGATACGCGTCAGCAAGTCTCCCTGTCGTGTTTTGTCGACCAGTGCGATGAGGCGGTAACCTAACTCCAAGCCCAACTGGTCAACGGGCTGCAGGTCGTCCCATGATGCTTCGCCATCGGTTGTGGTCGGTGCAACCAATGTATGGGGATCGATCGGCGGTGGTTTGTGGGCCAATACCCAAGCGCCGTAACCCAGCACTGCGGAAATCGACAGAAAAACCAAGTGCGGCATGTTGGGAATAACGCCCAGGATGAACATGATCGCCGCGGTGATACCCAATACCTTGGGAGAAACAAACATTTGCCCCACGATTTGTTTGCCGATATCTTGGTCTTTGCCAACACGAGACACCACCATGGCCGCAGCAACGGAAATCAGCAGGCCCGGAATCTGAGCAACCAAAGCGTCACCAACCGCGAGCAAAATGTAGCTATTGGCGGCCTGAGACGCTGTCAGGTTGTGGCTCAAAATGCCGATGGCGAAGCCGCCAAAGATGTTGATCAGCAAAATCAAAATGCCAGCAATCGCATCACCACGGACGAATTTGGATGCGCCATCCATGGAGCCAAAAAATTCGGCTTCTTCACCGACTTCGGCGCGCCGACGTTTGGCTTCTTTTTCGTCGATCAGCCCCGCATTCAAATCGGCGTCGACGGCCATTTGCTTGCCAGGCATAGCATCCAGGGTAAAGCGTGCGGACACTTCGGCAATACGCTCAGCACCTTTGGTGACGACAACAAAGTTGATGACAACCAGAATGGCAAAAACGATCAAACCGACTGCGAAGTTACCGCCGATCAGGAAGTGTCCAAACGCCTCGATAACAGCACCGGCGGCACCCGGACCGGTATGTCCTTCCAGCAGCACCACGCGGGTAGAAGCAACGTTGAGCGAGAGCCGCATCAGCGTGGTGAGCAGCAGGACCGACGGAAATGCGGAGAAGTCCAGTGGTCGGATCATGTAGGCCGCCACCATCATCACCATCAGTGCGACTGCGATGTTGATAGTGAAGAAAATATCCAGAACAAGTGGCGGCAGTGGCAACACCATCATGGCGAGGATCGCCACGACCAACATGGGCGCTGAGGCGCCTTGTACTACCGCGGAGTTGTTCTTGTACCATTGCTGCAGGGACTTGAGGGACGTGTTCATGCCTAGGCCGCCTTGGTAGTTTTGTTGAGCGGATCAAGTTCCGGGGAAACAAAGGGTTGACTAAGTTCCCCTGGGCTGGGGCCTTCACCGCGCATGGCCGCACGCAATCTGTAAACGTAAGCCAGGACTTGCGCAACCGCTGTGTATAAACTGGATGGAATATCCTGATTCAGCTCCGAGTTTGCGTACAGGGCGCGGGCAAGCATCGGGGATTGAAGGACGGGAATGCCATGGTGCTTGGCGATATCCCGAATTTTCATTGCCAGCAAATCTGTTCCCATGGATACGACCTGTGGCGCCCCCATGGTCTTCTCATCGTAACGAATGGCGACGGCAAAGTGGGTCGGATTCATGACAATGAAGTCCGCCTTGGGGACTGCATTTACGCTGCTTTTTTGCGACATCTCGCGTTGACGTTGGCGAAGTTTGGCTTTGATCTGGGGGTTTCCCTCCGACTCTTTCCCCTCCTGTTTAACTTCTTGGTGGGACATTTTCATCCCGTCCTTGTGCAAAAAGGCTTGCAAAGGAACATCAACCAGTGCAGCCAATAGCACGACAAGCAACAAAAGGCCCATCCCATTGGTGAGCCATTCCGTTAGGTGCCGAATCGCGGAGCTGGAAGGCTGCAGTATGAGGGCAGATACAGTTTGAAAGCCCGAGCTCAAAAAAAGGCCAGCCACGGCAAACAGAATGCACATTATGAATGTCATTTTGAGCACCGTTAGCGCCTTCTTTTTGGCAAAGAGGTTGGCAAAACCCGACAGGGGATTGAGCCTGCTGAAGTCTGGCATTAATGGCTTCAGGCTGCTCACCCAGCCACCAGACCCAACGGCGGCAAGTATTGCCGCCGCAGTGATGATGCTTGCAAATGCTACGCTGCCGGCGACGCCTATGCTGGTGGCGTCTGACAAGCGGGTCAACATGGTTCCGGTCTGTTTGACGGTAGACGCGTCAAAAGACAGCTGTTTGACCATGCTGTGCTGCAATCGCGCGAACAAAATGGGCGCAAGAACCATCACGCTGACTGCTCCCGCTCCCAAAACAGCAAGATGCGAGAGGTCTTGGGAGCGACCGACCTGTCCGTCGTCCCGCGCTTTTTGCAGCTTGCGGTCTGAAGCTGGTAGGTTGCGATCTTGACTGCCTTGGTCCATGGTGTGGCTCTGTAGTTGCCACCATTGTCGTAAGGGACCTCTGGAACTAAAGGCCGATAAGCAGGTATAACCGCCTGCTTATTCAGGGCGCGCAAGGCGCCCTTTCTATCCTGTCTACTTCAATCCGGTTTTTGTCAGGATATGGTTGACTTTGTCTTCCAGCGTAGCCTTGGTAAAGGGCTTGACGATGTAGCCAGCGGCACCTTGTTGCGCAGCTAGCACAATATCTTCCTTGCGGGCTTCAGCAGTCACCATAAGCACGGGTATGTGCTTGAGCTTTTCGTCTTTCTTAATTTCGCTCAGCAACTGAAACCCATTCATATTGGGCATGTTGATGTCGCTCACGACGAAATCGAATGTGGAGCTGCGAAGTTTTTGAAGCGCCACTACACCGTCTTCTGCTTCGTCCGCATCAACAAATCCGCTCTCTTTAAGCAAATTGCGCACGATGCGTCGCATGGTGGAGAAGTCATCGACGACTAAAAAGCGCAGTTCTTTGGACATGGATTACCCTTTCCCGGGTGAATTTTGCATATGGCTAAGTATCACCGAATTTTGCATGGAATCAATGGGCTGGTTGCGCAAGCACGGTGGCTTATGGCGTTTCAGTTTCATTCGTAACGTCAGCGGTGACCCGTAGTCCGCCCAGAAGCCTCTCTTCAGCGTCCTTGGTCATAACTAATATGCTGATTCGGCGGTTGCTGGGGCTCAAAGGGTCGGTTGCGTCAAGTAGCAGGCTAGAAGCCATGCCAACCACCCGGGCTAACTTGTCTTCGGGCATGCCAGCATTTGCCAACTCACGTCGTGAGGCGTTGGCGCGATCGGCTGACAACTCCCAGTTGCTGTATCCCCGTCCCGCGTTTCCATAGGCACTGCGGTCTGTGTGTCCGTCCAGGCTGATTTTGTTTTCAACGTCGAGCAAAGCGGCACCAATTTCTCGCAGAATCTCCCGCATATAGGGTTTTAGCACCGCACTGCCACTGTCAAACATAGGACGTTTCTGGTCATCCACAATTTGAATGAGTAAACCGTCGGGTGTGATTTCCAGTCGGATCTGCGATGAAAACTCCGCCATTTTGGGATTGTTGGATATCGCGGCCGCAATCTTGCTGCTGAGTTCGGCCAGCATTTTGGCGTCGCGTTTGGCGACCTCTGCTTTTTTTAACTCCCCGGACATTTTTTTGGCGCGCTTATCCGCACCATCACCACGTTTGGCTTGTCCGGTGCTTTGGGTCAGGTCAGTGCCGCCTCCGTTGATCACGCTGTTGCTGGCACCGGCGCCACTGCCGCCTTGCATTGCAACCTTCATGGGCGATTGAAAATAATCGGAAATGCCCTTTTTGTCACCTTCCGACGTACTGCCCAACAGCCACATCAAAAGAAAAAAGGCCATCATGGCCGTCACAAAGTCGGCGTAAGCGATCTTCCAGGCGCCACCGTGCGCAACGTGACCACCTTTTTTGACCCGCTTGATGATGATGGGCTGTAGCTTTTTGGCGTCTCCAGCCATGATCAGGTGTCCATGGTGTTATTTCTTGCCCTTAACATAGCTTTCCAATTCGATGAATGTCGGGCGCTCTGTGGAGTAAAGGACTTTTCGACCAAATTCAATGGCGGTGGAGGGGTTGTAGCCTTGCATGCTCGCCAGCAGCGTGGTTTTGATACATTGCAACTCTTTGCCACTTTCGTCAACTTTTTGTTCGAGCACGCCTGCCAGTGGCTCCGCAAACGCGTACGCAAGCAAAATTCCTAAGAATGTGCCCACCAGTGCGGAGCCGATCATGCCGCCCAAAACTGCAGGCGGCTGTCCCACCGATCCCATGGTGTTGACAACCCCCAACACGGCGGCCACGATGCCGAACGCAGGCAGACCGCCGGCAATGCGTTGGATAGCCGCAACCGCAGCATGGGCCTCATGGTGGTGCGTTTCGATTTCATTGTCCATCAAGGACTCGATCTCATGGGCATTGAGGTTTCCGGACACCATCATGCGCAGATAGTCGGTAATAAACTCCACAACGTGGTGGTCATGGCCGACGGTGGGGTATTTTTTGAAGAGCTCGGATTCGTGCGGCTCTTCCACATCCTTCTCAATGGCCATCAGGCCTTCTTTCCTAGCCTTCTGCAAGATGTCAAACAACAGTGCCATCAGCTCCATGTAACGGGCTTTGGTGTACTTGCTCCCCTTGAAGCATTCCCCAAGCCCTTTTAATGTGGCTTTGATGACCTTCATTTGATTGTTTGCGACAAACGCACCGATAGTGGCGCCGCCAATCGTGATCATTTCAAACGGCAACGCCTTCAAAATCACCATGATGTTTCCACCGTGAACGATGTACACGCCAAAGACGCACACCAAGATGACTAGCCAGCCAACGATTACAAGCATAGGCGCATTGTGACAGGGAAGCCAGGGGCTTCAAGGGTTTAACAGAGGGGCTTTTTAAGGCCTGTCAGTATCATATCGGGGCTGCCAAAATTTGTTTGCGCAATTTGATACAAGTCTGATTTTGGCGAGTGGCCGCAGTGACGTGATGGTGCTCTGTAGCAGGTGATTGTCTGGGGGAATTTAGGGCAATATTGGACCCTGGCCCCCGTGAATATTGAATGTATTGCTATTGGAAATGTAGCGCTTAGTGCAGCAATATTCCACCTGCTGCTGCGCCCTTGCCTGCACGAGCGGGAGGGGTGCACAGGCCGCATTCGAAGTGCCGGCTGTTTTCGTAGGCTTCGCTGACAAAGTGACCGCCGCACTTGCTGCACTTGGTCATGGAGAGCATATTGTTGTCAATGAATTTGACCAGACGCCAGGCCCGTGTGACTGACAGCAGGGGCTCCACTGCGCATGCTGTAATTTGCTCGGTGTACAGACGGTAGGCCTTCATGATGGCGTCTATGTCATCCATGGCGCACACCTTGGTCAGGTACTCATAGGTGTTCTGAAACAACGAGGCGTGGATATTGGGTTGCCATGTCAGAAACCACTCGGTCGAGAACGGGAGTTGTCCCTTGCTGGGTGAGCGTCCCGCCACCTCCTTGTAGAGGCGTAGCAGCCGCTCGTAGGAGAGATCGGTTTCGCTTTCCAGTACTTGCAGGCGTGCGCCCAACTGGATGAGCGCAACGGCACGCTCGACTTGTTTGGAATCATTCAAAACGCTTTTGGTGGCCATGGTGTTGCTCCGGGGTGCTTTTGTGGGGTCGGGCTTTACATCGCTTCGGCGTAGCGACCAGCCATCAAGATGCTGGCATGCAACTTGGTGGTTGCGTCGTTGTCCACTTTGTTGACGGAGTGGTTGGTCAACAGATTCCACACCATGTCGTCATCCACGCGAAAGCGGCATAGCAGCATGTTGCCAGAGGCAATTTTCATGATCTGTGCAGGTGACAGCGCGCCAATCAGGTCTGCGGACTCCTCCGACATCCCGAGGCGAAACAAAGCCTCAGGCTTGTCTTGGCGAATCAGATTTTGCGCCAACATCAAATAGGTCATGTTAGCTTCGCGAATCTCGTTCAGAACTTGTTCATTGGTCATTTCTGGCTCCTGGTGTGAGCGGTAATTCGTGTGAATCACCATGGAGCCAATTCTGGGCTAGAGTGCCAGAAACTTAAATCAGAAAGCGGCCAATCCGCATGTCAGGAAAGCGCAAACAGTCTGTAAGGCAAATTCCTACAGACCGTGCTGTTCGCCCAGCGTGCGGCATCAACACAACTTACCGCAAATCAGTACGATGGATGAATTATGTTCATACCTACGATGGGCATAACGTGAAAAAGGAAGGCAAAGCCCTCCCTATCCCGCTAAATTGGCGCGGTGGTTTTCAATGTAAAAACTGGCGCTGCCCGTCAAATACCTGCTCACAGTGCGCAAGCCAGGGCTCCGCTAGGTAGCGAATCTGGGCATCGTTTTGCAGAATGCGCTGCATGATGTGGGTCTTCTCTTTGCGCTGCGCGGGCTGCAATTCTTCGCTGTGGGCTTTGGCCCGCAACTGCTCGATC
>JBKJJC010000027.1:0-2984 GCA_046598245.1 Rhodoferax sp. | reverse complement strand
GCGACACCGAAAAGGTTTTCAGCAGACCGAAGAACTCATGCGTGTCGCGCAGCGAGTCCCAGGCGCGGTGCAGGCCCGCAACGTCGATATCGGCGTCGGGGCGTTCGTCCGCTTTGGGCACCGCTGGCTGCACCGCAATGCCGCTGGCCTGGTCACCTGCAGAAAACCGTACGACCAGGCCAACATAGGCCGCCACGTCGCTTTGCGGCTTCATGAAGACTTTGTGGATGGCGGTACCCGCCGCGTCAAAGAACTGCGGGCTGCGCTGCAAGCCCTGTGCGGTTTGCTCCGACACCGCAAAGCCGTGTGCCCATTGCGTGTAAAAGACGCGCAGGTCAATCTCACCCCCCAATACCAGGCCCATCTGGCCATGGTGGCTGGCCTTGCGGTAGACGCCTGTTTTCTCGTGCACACACGAGGCGTTGCGCGTCAGTGCCATCACCTCGCCCAGCGGCTCCAGGGATTCGATGATGGCCGACCATTCCGGGCGCAGCCGGGTTGCGTGCAAGAGTGCGCCAGAGTCGGTCTCCAAAACACCTGCGTGTGCCGCAATCAACTCTCCTTCGGAGATTTTGAGCGTGTCGGCAATGTCGCGGTGGCGCGCCTTGCTGTCGCGGCGCAGCGTAGAAAAACTATCTCGAATGGTCTGGTACATGGTGTTCACTCCCTGGTTCAGGTGTTGATCGGGCGCAGCGAGCCAAACAGCCCCTGCGTTTCATCGTTGGGGCCGGCGGCAAAGTACAGGGCGTTGGTATCTCCCAGACTGGCGCCATTGCCAAACTGCAGCCCCCACAGACCGGGTATTGCAACGGGCATCCTCGCCGCATCTGCCAGCCAATCCACAAAGCGACCGGAGTCCAGGTCGTAGGCGGCAATTCTTCCGCTGCCACCGAAGTTGCCCACCAGCAGCGTGTTGGACAGTGCGCCAAAATCTTGCGGCGCTACCGCCAGGCCCCAAGGGGCATTCAGACGGCGGTCGTCAAAGGTTTTGAGCAACACACCGTCCAGGCTAAACATTAATACCTTGCCGCGGTCGGGCGAGGTGCCTTCTTGCAGTGCGTCCAGGGCATCCTCTTCCCCTGCAAGAAACTGCCCTGGGTTGTCTGGATCGGCTTGGGATTTTGCGTACGCCACAAAAACCCGGGAGACACTACCCACCGCCAAGACCTGCACATTAAAAGGCACGTAATCGCCTGGTCGGGCCGCGCCATTAGGCCCCGTGGCATAGGGGTTGGCGAAGCCTTGCAACGGCACTTCCTGCCACTGGTCGTTGTACTGGCGCAGACGTGGATTGGCACCAAAGTCGGCGGCCCACAGCGTCGACCAGTTGTCGGGACGGATGGCAATGCCAAAAAAAGCGGCCTTGTTGGCACTGTCGTCAACCATCGCGACGGCGGGGCCATCCACCCGAACTGGCGTGGACACACTGGCCGGGTTGCGCTCGGTCCAGCCGGAAATGACACCGGTGTCGGTGGCAAACAGAAACCGCGCGGACCCACTCAGGGACACGGATTTACCGTCGACCTGTGCGAGTTGGTTGGACACCCAGAACTTGTTGCTGTTCAGCGCCGCGCCATTAAAAACCGTGCCCGTCGAAAAACCACCATCTTCAGTACCCGGTATCTCGACCAGTCTCAATCCGTCCTGGTGCAACGCGCGCAACGCAGGGTCCGAAGACGTGCTGACATCCCCCACAAACTGGTACGAGTATTTGCCCGCCGTCACCCAAAAATGACCGCCCGCGCCTGCTGGGCGAATGGCTATGCCCCATGCATTGATGAATGCTTCAGGTTTGGAGACACCCGCTACCGCAGGTTTCACTTTGGAGGCGCTGGTGTCGTCTGCAACCAAATTCGTCAGGCGGTATTGGTTGGCGGGGCTGGATTCGCCTCCACCACAACCAGCAACCCAAACGACAGGCAAGACACCCATCGCTTGGTGGAAACTTCTTCTCTTCATCACACGCTGCTCCTTAAAAATCGTAACGAACGGACACATGAACATTGCGGCCCGGTGCCGTATAGGCATCTTTGACGTTGCTGTTGTCGGCCAAGCCGCTGGTGTCAGACCAGCGCCAGTACTTGGTATCCAGCACGTTGTTCAGGTTGGTATGGAGCGTCAGGTTGCGCGTGGGCTTCCAGTACGCGCCCAGGTCCAGCACGGTGTAGGCTGCCGGTGTAAAGGCGGCAGTGGCTGCGGGTGCGATGCGTCCGGCGTCCTTGCCATCGCTGTAGACCAGGTTGCCGCGTGCGCCCCAGGTGGCATCGTCATACCGCAGGCCCAACACCGCCTTGAGTGGCTGCACGGTGTTCAGCGGCGTGCTGATGCCATTGGCTTCGCTGTCGCCCTTTGAAATGGCCACACCCGCATCGGCCGCCCAGCGGGTGCCGAGTTGCCACGCGGCGCGCGCTTCCAGGCCCCGGATACGCGCGTTGGCCAGGTTGATGTACTGGATTACCGTGGGGTTGGCCGGTGTGCCGGCACCACCCACCACTTGCTGGCTGATGAAATCCTGGTAGCGGTTGTCGTATGCGGAAACCGAGTAGCGCATGCCACCGGACGTGCCCCGAAAGCCGATTTCCAGGCTGTCAGCCTGCTCGGCCTTCAGGTTGGCATTTCCAATACTGGTGTAGCCCGACGCCAGATTGGTAAATCCGTTGTTGACTTGGTCCGGCGTTGGCGCGCGAAAGCCCTTGGCGATTTGTCCATAGGGCGCAAAGGCTGGCGTCAACTGCCAAACCACGCCCAGGCGCGGCGTTGCGGCATGGCCAGACAACGAGGCCGCAGCGCCACCGGTATAACCCGCAGTGGATGGCGACAACTCGTAACGGTCAAAGCGCAGACCGGGTATCACGCTCAGCGCGCCGGTCTGGATTTCGGTCTGCACAAACGCGCCTGCCAACGTGTAGGTGGTATCGGGAAACGGCTTGGTCGGAAAGGTTTCGCCAAACGGTGCAACCGTGCCGTCGCGCACGCCGGTAACT
>JBKJJC010000208.1:0-14212 GCA_046598245.1 Rhodoferax sp. | reverse complement strand
GACCTGACCGGCTCCAACCTCACCAACACCAGCAGCACGCCGGCCCTGCGATTCGACGACAAGGGTGAGTCGAACGGCGGGCGCCACATCAACTACGGCGTGCGCGAATTCGGCATGGCCGCCATCATGAACGGCGTGGCCCTGCACGGTGGTTTCATCCCCTACGGCGGCACCTTCCTGACCTTCAGCGATTACAGCCGCAACGCCATCCGTATGGCCGCGCTGATGAAGCTGCGCGTCATCCACGTGTTCACCCACGACTCCATTGGCCTGGGTGAAGACGGCCCCACGCACCAGTCGGTCGAACACGCCGCGTCTTTGCGCCTGATCCCCAACCTGGACGTGTGGCGTCCGGGCGATACGGCCGAAACCGCCGTGGCCTGGACCGTTGCCCTACAAAACACCACCAAGCCCACCGCGCTGCTGCTCAGCCGCCAGAACATTACCTATATCGCCAAGGGCGACTCGGCGGTGGCACCCGATGCCTCCGGCTTGGACGCCATCAGCAAAGGCGCCTACGTGCTGTCAGAGCCATCGGACGCAGGCCTCAAGAAGAAGGCGCAAGCCGTCATCATCGCCACCGGTTCCGAAGTGCAACTGGCCATCGCCGCCCAAAAGCTGCTAGCCGAGCGCAAGATTGCGGTGCGCGTGGTCTCCATGCCCAGCACCACCACTTTCGACAAACAAAGCGCGGCCTACAAGCTCGAAGTGTTGCCCGCAGGCCTGCCCCGTGTTGCGGTAGAAATGGGCTCCACCGACGGTTGGTGGAAGTACGGTGTGGCGGCCGTGGTCGGCCTGGACACCTTCGGCGAGTCAGCACCCGCACCAGTGTTGTTCAAACACTTTGGCTTCACGGCTGAAAATGTGGCGGATACCGTACAGACCGTTTTGGCACGCAAGTTGTAAAACACTTGGTTCAAGAAAACTTTTTTCAATAGAGAGATGTAAATGACTATCAAAATTGGTATCAACGGTTTCGGCCGCATTGGACGCAATGTGTTGCGCTCCGCCATACAAAATTTCAGCGACATCGAAGTCGTTGCCATCAACGATCTGCTGGAGCCAGAGTACCTGGCTTACATGCTGCAGTACGACAGCGTGCACGGCCGCTTCAAGGGCACAGTGGCGGTCGATGGCAACACCCTGATCGTCAACGGCAAGAAGATCCGCCTGACCCAGGAAAAAGACCCGACCAATCTGAAGTGGAATGAAGTCGGTGCCGACATCATCATCGAATCCACTGGCATCTTTTTGGACAAGGCCGGCGGAGAAAAACACCTGGCTGCGGGTGCCAAAAAGGTCATCTTCTCGGCGCCGTCCAAGGATGACACCCCGATGTTCGTGTTCGGCGTGAACTGTGGCACCTACGCCGGTCAGGCCATCATCTCCAACGCATCCTGCACCACCAACTGCCTGGCTCCTTTGGCCAAGGTTGTGAACGACAAGTGGGGCATCAAGCGCGGCCTGATGACTACGGTGCACGCAGCCACCGCCACGCAAAAAACCGTGGACGGCCCGTCCAACAAAGACTGGCGCGGCGGCCGCGGCATTCTGGAAAACATCATCCCCTCCAGCACGGGCGCTGCCAAGGCCGTGGGCGTGGTCATCCCTGAGCTGAACAAGAAGCTCACCGGCATGTCGTTCCGCGTGCCCACCAGCGATGTGTCCGTGGTCGATTTGACCTGCGAGCTGAACAGCCCCGCTACGCTGGCTGAAATCTGTGCCGAAATGAAGGCCCAATCACAGGGCGCATTGAAGGGCGTGCTGGGCTACACCGAAGACAAGGTTGTTGCCACCGACTTCCGTGGCGAGACCTGCACCAGCGTGTTTGATGCCGACGCCAGCATTGCACTGGACGGCACGTTCGTCAAATTGGTGAGCTGGTATGACAACGAGTGGGGCTACTCGAACAAGTGTTTGGAGATGGTGCGCGTCGTCGCCAAGTAATCTCTTGTGGTGGGCGTCCGGTTGATCGTGCGTGGTACGTGCCATGTTTGACTGGCTACGTTCCAAGGTCAGGCGTGCCGACTCTTTGCGGCACGCTCCATTTGACCTCGCCGCCGCATTGCAACGTTCCAGTCAGTTGTCAGACTCGGAGCGAGGCGCGGCTCTCGGCGAGTTCGAGCAGGGCAACCTACAGCGCGAAAACAAGCAATTTGAGGCAGCTGAGCAGCATTACCGGCGTGCGCTCACGCTACATCCGGCTTTTGCAGAAGCCACCGCTAATCTTGGTAGTCTCTTGAAGGACCAGGGCGCATTGACCGAAGCCGAGCAATACTTGGCGTTTGCTATTGCGCTAAACCCGAAGCTAGGCCCCGCGTATTTCAACCTGGCGATGATGCAAATCGACCGGGCGCGTTGGGTGGAGGCCGCCAACTTGCTGCGAGGCTTGTTGGCATTCGCCCCGGCCGAAGCCGATGCCCACTATTGGCTTGGAAATGCACTCACCGGCACTGGTGATTTGATCGGCGCGCGTAAGGCCTATCAAGCCGCGGTGCGATTGCGCCCTGGTTATGTCCAAGCGCGTTGGGGTTACGTGATGGCGCAATTGCCAGTTGTCGCGTCAACACCAGCTGAGCAGACCCAAGCGTGTCTTGTCTTCGCGCACGAGTTAGCCTTGCTTGGCGCGAAGATGTTAGGGACTTATTCCGCGAGTGGCCATCAGGCCGTGGGTGCGCAACAGCCCTATTTTCTGGCGTACATCGCATCCAATCACAAGGCGATTCTGTCTATTTATGGCGATCTTTGCGCCAAGCTCATGGCAGCTTGGAGCAAGAAGCTTGGCATGCCAGCACCGTCGGTAGCACATTCGGGCAAGTGCCGCCTTGGCATCGTCTCAGCGCACATTCACGACCATTCGGTCTGGAATGCCTTGGTGCGAGGTTGGGTGGAACATCTAAATGCACGGGATTTCGAAATTCAGATTTTTCATACGGGACGCGGACGCGACGCAGAAACCGAGTGGGCAGCTCAAACGGTTCATCAACTGCATTACGGCCTGGGGCACTGGACCGAGTGGGCCAAGGCAGTTTCCAATGCGAAGCTGGATGTTTTGATCTTCCCTGAGATAGGGATGGATGCGACCACGATTCGACTGTCGGCGCTGCGCCTTGCACGGGTTCAGCTGGGATCATGGGGTCATCCCATCACTACCGGTTTGCCCACATTTGATGCTTACATCAGCGCAGAGGCCTTTGAACCCTTAGGGGCGGAACAACACTATCGCGAAAAATTGCTTTCTCTGCCCCGTCTCGGTTGCTGTTACAGCGCTCTAGGAGCGGTGCCAGCGAAAGTCGATTTTTCCGGCCTGGACATTGGAGCCACCGAACGCATATTGCTCTGTGCTGGCACATCTTTCAAGTACGCACCGCAGTACGACGCGATGCTGGTGGACATTGCCCGCCGTTGTCAGCCTTGTAAACTGGTTTTTTTCAGAAATAGAGCACCTGCCTTATCGGATCTGTTAGAGCAACGTCTGCGTGTTGCTTTCCAGGCTGAGGGTGTTGACTTCGATGGCACCGTCGTGTTTATTCCTTGGCAGTCGCAGTCGGCATTCTTTGCGATTTTGAATAGAGCGGACGTCTATATCGACACTCCGGGCTTCTCCGGATTCAACACGGTTATGCAAGCCATTGAGTGTGCAACTGCCATAGTTGCCTTTGAAGGCGAATTCATGCGGGGTCGTTTCGCAAGTGGGGTGCTTCGCCAAATGGGACTGGATGCATGGATTGCGGACTCCCCTGTGCTTTACGCGCAACTAGTGGAGCGCCTAGTATGCGACGTTAGCGCTCGGAATGAGCTGAAGCAACAGATACGGAATCGCCGTGCGCGACTATTTGGCGATCAGGACACCGTCGCCGTGTTGAGCGAGCATCTGCTTCGTCTTTGCAAATAGAACACGCGAACGAAGTTTCATGATTTCGAATGGAGAGTGGGTATACCGGGCCAAGCACCGGTTCTGCGCATAACCAATGGGGAAGCGTACAGGGCAATCGCACCTAAATTGATAGCACGTTCTCTATAAACTGCGCCAAAAAGTAAGAAACTACCGGGTTCATCAACAAAGAAGAGCCTGCATGAGCGGATCCAGTGGCACCAGCCTGATTGAACACCTCAAAAAAGTGCACGACCCACGCGTCAAGCGCAGTCGTCGCCATGAACTCATGGACATTCTGGTCATCGCCCTGTGTGCAACCATAGGCGGGGCCGATGACTGGGTAGAGATTGTGCAGTTTGGCCAAGCCAAACAAGACTGGTTTGCCACTTTCTTGGAGCTACCCCACGGAATCGCTTCGCACGACACCTTTGGGCGGGTGTTCCAGATCCTGGACTCCCAAGTGCTGGAGCAGGTGTGCATCGACTGGCTGCAAAGCATTGCTGGGCAAGTTCAGGGCGTGGTCGCCATTGACGGCAAGAGTCTGCGTGGTTCGCGCGATGGCAAGAGCTCACCGCTACACATTGTCAGTGCATGGGCATGCGCCAACAGCATGCTGCTGGGGCAGGTGCAAACCGACAAGAAGTCCAACGAAATCACCGCCATCCCGAAACTGTTGAAACTGCTCAGCGTCCAAGGCTGCATCGTCACCATTGATGCCATGGGATGCCAAAAATCCATCACCCAAGACATCATCAACGCCCAAGCCGACTACGTATTGAGCCTCAAATCCAACCACCCCTACCTTCACCGTCAAGTCGCTTCGTGGTTTAAGAAGTGCCAAGAAGACGGCTTCACCGAACAAGCACACAGCTGCTGCGCCCAGTACGCAGACGGCAACAACCACGGACGCGTCGAGGGCCGAGAACATTGGCTCATCGAAGTACCCCAGCACCTCAAACGGGCCACCAAGTACTGGGCCAATCTGCAAACCATTGCCATGGTGCGGCGCACGCGCCAGGTAGACGGAAAAACCACCGAAGACACCCACTACTAAATCAGCAGCCTACCTTTGACTGCAGGAGCCGCAACCATCGCCCACGCGGTGCGCAGCCACTGGGCGGTAGAGAACGCCTTGCACTGGTCGCTGGATGTGAGCTTTGCAGAAGATGCATCAAGAGTACGCAAGGACGAGGGGCCAGCCAACTTGGCTTGTATACGACGCCTTGCCCTGACCCAGCTCAAGCGGGAGAACAGCTTGAAGGTGGGCATCAAGAACAAACGCAGCCGTGCGGGCTGGGACTCGGCTTACATGGCCAAGGTGTTGGCCTGTGGCGTGCTATCAATTTAGGTGCGATTGCCCTGGGGAAGCGTATACCTTAGACGTGTAATAGCCGCTCCACCATTGCCCGCCCTTCGGGGCTGGCCATCAGCACCAAGGCGGATCCAGCTTTCAGCTGGTGGTCGTCTGGCGGGTTGAAAATCCATTGGCCGTTTTCATGGGTAGCCATCAGAAGATAGTCTTTGGATTTGGGCAAAACGCTGGCCAGTGCCACATTCGTAAACCCCTCTGGCACCACCACCTCTTCCACTCGCAAGCCTTCATCGGTGTGCAGCATCTGGTCCATAAAGTTGACCACATGAGGGCGCACCATAGCGGACGCGATGCGCATGCCGCCTGTGAAGTCGGGCGACACGATTTCGTCGGCGCCGGCGCGCTTGGCCTTGTTGGTGTTGCGGATGTCGTGCAGGCGCACCACCACGCGGACCTTTGGGTTGAGCAGTTTGACGGACAGTGCCACCATCAAGTTGTGGCTGTCGTCGCCGGTCACCGCAAACACTCCGGCCGCATGGGCTAGTCCGGCACGTAGAAGGGCGGAATCGTCGGCCGCATCGTCATGCAGGTACGGCGACTGCGGATGGTGGTCGAGCCAGGCATCCAGCGCAGCCCGGTCGCATTCCACGACCACGAACTTGCGGTGCGTGTTAACCAATTCTCTGGCGACATTGGTACCCACGCGCCCAATACCGCAGACGATGTAGTGGCCCTTGAGGGCGGCAATGTGTTTGTCCATACGTTTTTTCCTGAGGTCAGCGTTGAGATCGGCGTCAATCAAAAGTGCCACCAGTTTGGAGAACAGGTAGCTCAAGGTCGCAATACCCACCGTTGCGATGAACACGGTAAATAGGCGACCCAAAGGGTGGTGGCTCAGGTCCACAGTCTCACCATAGCCGATGGTGGCGATGGTGATGAAGGTCATGTAAAAGCTGTCGATCCAGGTAGCAACGGGGCGGCCGACATAGTGGTAGCCCAAAGTTCCGCCAATGATGATCAGGATCAGTAGCGCACCGCCGTACAGTAGGCCACTGAAGTGCCTGCTGCGTATGATCTTTCTAAGTCCGCTGTGCCCCATGTTTATCCCTTGCGAAATTGTGGAGGTCTAGCTGGCACCACCGGTCTGTACAACAGCGTTAGTGTCCTGCGTGGAACTGGTCTGGATTCTTGCCTTTGAAGGGTGCATAAAAAGCCTTGATGGCGCGCATGTCGGCTTCTATATCACCGGTGGGCTGGAACACCGGCCCCAACCCGCTGATCTTGCGCTCGTAGTCCATATAGGCCATGACGATGGGCACCTGCGCGCCCACGGCAATGTAGTAGAAACCGGTTTTCCAGTAGCGGTTGTGGTTGCGCGTGCCCTCTGGCGGCACGATGAGCTGCAGCGGGCCGTCTGCCGCCTGGAGCGCGGCAATTGATGCGGCCACTACGTTGTTGGACGTTTCACGGGTTACCGGTAGGCCGCCGAGCCACATCATGGTTCCGCGAAACGGAAAGCGGAATAGCTGGCGCTTGCCCATCCAGTAGACGTTCAGGCGCAGCGCAAAGGCCACCATCAGCGTATAGGGCAGGTCCCAGTTGCTGGTGTGGGGCGCGGCGATCAGCACACTCTTTTGGCAGTTGGGCGGCAAGGCGCCTTCCACCTTCCAGCCGGTGAACTTCAGGAAGGCGATGGACAACGCGCGCAGCAGGGTGTTGACAACGGGCGTGTCAAAAATAGTGTGGTGCATGAAAAAGGCTACGGAACAGCGGTGCGGGCCACGTGGGGCGGCCGCTACTCGAACCCAGATTGTCGCTGCTATATCAGCAAGCTTGGCGTACAGTTGGCACCCCTTTGCACTCCGTGAGCGATGTTGTTGTGAAAAAAATGGAATGCCCCTGTGGCAGTGGACTGGATCTGCCCGACTGCTGTGGCCAGTGGCACACAGGCCTGGTGGCCGGTGTGTTTGCCCCTACGCCCGAGGCGCTGATGCGCTCACGCTATAGCGCCTATGTGCTGGGCCTGATCGACTACTTGGTGGCCACCTGGCACCCATCCACCGCGCCGGGTGATCTGGAGCTGCAGCCCATCAAGTGGCTGGGGCTGGAGGTTCTGCATGCCCAGGACAGTGGCGATGCTGGCGTCGTGGAGTTTGTCGCCCGCTGCAAGGTCAGCGGGCGCGCCGAGCGTATGCACGAGCTGAGTCGCTTTGTGCGCGAGCAGGGCCGTTGGTATTACATTGACGGCCATACCCCCACCGATAACCCATCAGGCCCCTAGAGCCCACTACCATGCCCGATCTCTCCCTCGTCATCCAGGAGCCCGCGGACCAGGCGGCGCAGCTGATTCTGTTGTGCCACGCCGCCGGGCTTGACGCCGCTTCGCTGTTGCCGCTGGGCGAACGTCTGTGCGAAACCTTCCCCCTGGCCACCATCGTGTCGCTGCAAGCCGACGCGCCGGCGGCCACGCCCCTGGGTTTTGAGTGGTTTGATACGACCGGTCTGACAGAGGAGAACCGCGCCGCACGCGTGGCGCAGGCATTGCCGGCGCTGCAAGCCGCCGTGCGGGATTGGCAGGAGCGCAGTGGTGTGTCGGCTGCGGCCACGGCCCTGATCGGCGTATCCCAAGGTGCTGAAATGGTGCTGGAGCTGAGCAAGTTGCAACCCGCGCTGGCCAGCCGAATCGTCGCAATGGGAGGACGCTTCACCACGCTGCCAACCGAGCCGATCGCCGTCACCACCACCCACTTTCTACACGGCAGGCAGGACCAGCTGACACATTACCGCCACAGCGTTGAAGCGGCCCACCATTTGCGCGACATGGGCTGCGACATCACGGCGGAGGTTGTGCCTTTTGTCGGCCACGAGCTGCACCCCGACCTGATCGAGCTGGCTATCACCAAGCTCAGCACACACATTGCGCAGCATTTGTGGACAGCGGCGCAGGAGGCCGCGCCGCCTTCGTCCACCCACTGAGGTGGTTTTAGCTTAGGTGCTTTCCGACGATTCCGGCCAACTCAAACATCGTGACCTGCGGCTTGCCGAAGACGGGCAGCAACTTGGCATCGGCATTGACGGATCGTTTGTCTTTGCTGTCTTGCAGGCCATTGGCCTTGATGTAGTCCCACAAGGCTTTGACCACGGCAGGCCGTGCGATCAGGTCGCCCCCAATTACAGCCGCCAGTTCTGCACTGGGCAGCTTGCCGCTGGCAGCGGTGGTCTTGCGCGGGGCTTTGGGTTTGGCGGCCACCTTGGCTGCGGGTTTGGTGCCTGCAACTTTCTTTGCAGGCACTTTTTTGGCTGTAGCCCCCGTCTTTGCTGCTTTTGAAGCTACTGTTTTAGTAGTGGTTGTTTTGCGTGGCGGGAATTTGCTGGGGGCGAACTCAAAGTTCACCTTGCCTGCCTCCGCATCCCAGGCCAGCATGGCCTTGAAGGCGCGGCGGGTGCGCATGGACACAAATTTGTCCAGCAGATCGGTCTTGCCGGTTCCGAGCAGTTTTTGCATTTGCGCCCGTTCAATCGGCTGCTGCAGGATGATCTGGCCGCTTTTGAAGTCGCAACTGGGGGTAGGCTGTTCCAGCGTGGGCACCGATTTGTTGCAGACATAATTTTTGCCGTGTTCGTACACCGTGCCGCCCGTGGCATTGCCGGTTGCGGCACCGCACTTTGGACAGGGGCCTAAGGATTCCTGGGCCGAGAAGTCGATGATCTCGCCGCTTTCTTCACCCTTCTTGTCGTCGCCGAAATCGAATTCCAGTTTGTAGTTCTTGGTCTCGTCGTCAAACTTGATGACCATTTCTGCCGTAAACGGCCAGCCAGCCTTGGAGCGGAAGCCGTCCAGCGGACCAATCTTGCGGTCGCGCAGGAATTGCTCGACCTCGGCCACTTCAAAGGTGCGCCCGGCGGGAGACTTGCCAAACGAGAAGCCGCAGCCTTCTTCGGTTCCGGTCTTACCGACGCATGTATACCTGCGGTAGTTTTCCTTGACGATGCCGCCGCAGTTGGGGCAGGGTGCGGCCAGCGTGGCGTAGTCGCCGGGGATGGTGTCGCGGTCGTATTCTTTGGCCTTCTTGACCATGCGCTCAGTCATGGACGCAATCTCGGCCATGAAGTTCTCACGGCTGAGCTTGCCTTGCTCCATTTGCGCCAGCTTGTATTCCCATTCGCCGGTCAACTCGGCCTTGGTCAGTTCTTGCACATCCAGGCCACGCAACAGCGTCATCAACTGGAATGATTTTGCAGTGGGAATCAGCTCGCGGCCTTCCCGCAGCATGTATTTCTCGGCAATCAAACCTTCGATGATGCTGGAGCGCGTGGCGGGTGTACCCAAGCCCTTCTCTTGCATGGCTTCGCGCAGTTCGTCGTCTTCCACGGTCTTGCCAGCGCCTTCCATCGCACCCAGTAGCGTGGCTTCGGAATAACGTGCGGGGGGGCGGGTTTTGAGGCCTTTGGGGTCTACGGTTTCGGTTTGGACTTTCTCGCCCGGCTGAACCGGCACCAGACTCTGGCCCTTGTCGCCGTCTTTGGCGTCGGCCACTTCGTCGGCGGCTTCCTTGCCGTAAATTGCCAGCCAACCCGGCTTGACCAGCACCTTGCCTTCGGTCTTGAAGTTGTGGTTGGCGGCGGTCGTGATGCGGGTCGTGACCTGGTATTCAGCACTGGGGAAGAAGATGGCCAGGAAGCGGCGCACCACCAGGTCGTAAATCTTCTGCTCGGCTTCACTCAAGCCGCTGGGCGCTTGCAGCGTAGGGATGATGGCAAAGTGGTCGCTTACCTTGGCGTTGTCGAATACGCGTTTGGTGGGCTTCACATAACCGCCCTGGACGGCCTGGGCGGCAAAGGGTGCCAGGTGTTTCATGCCGCTGTCGGCCAGCATGGCCATGGTGTCTTTCACCACCGCTACGTAGTCTTCGGGCAGGTTGCGCGAATCGGTACGCGGGTAGGTCAATGCCTTGTGGCGCTCGTACAGGCTTTGGGCGATGGACAACGTGGTCTTGGCCGAGAAGCCAAACTTGCCATTGGCCTCGCGCTGCAGGCTGGTCAGGTCGAACAGCAGTGGTGATGCCTGTGTAGTGGGCTTGCTTTCTTCAGTAACGGTGGCCGGCTGGCCACGCACCGCATCGGCAATGGCTTGCGCCTCGCGCTGGGTCCAGACGCGGTCGGCCTTTTTCTCGGCGTCGTCGGCATCCCGTTTGTGCGCGGGGTTGAACCACTTGGCGGCGTATTCACCGGCCAGGGCACCGAAGGACGCGTGGATTTCCCAGTAGTCGCGGCTGATGAACTTGCGGATCTGCTCTTCACGCTCCACCACCACGCTTAATGTGGGGGTTTGTACACGGCCCACGGTGGTCAGGAAGAAGCCGCCGTCACGGCTATTGAACGCCGTCATGGCGCGTGTGCCGTTGATGCCGACCAGCCAATCGGCCTCACTGCGGCAGCGGGCAGCATCGGCCAGGGGTTGCATTTGTTCGTCGGTGCGCAGGTTGCCAAAACCGTCGCGTATGGCCTGCGGCGTCATGGACTGCAGCCACAGGCGGCTGACCGGCTTGCCCAGTGGCTTGGCGCCACCGGCGTACTGTTCGATCAGGCGGAAGATCAGCTCGCCTTCTCGGCCCGCGTCACAGGCGTTGATCAGTTTGTCCACGTCCTTACGCTTGGCCAGTTTGACGACAGCATTCAGGCGCGTCTTGGTCTTGTCTACAGGTTTGAGGTCAAAGTGCGGAGGGATCACCGGCAGATTGGCAAAGCTCCATTTGCCGCGTTTGACGTCAAACTCTTCGGGTGCCTGGATTTCGACCAAGTGGCCCACGGCGCTGGAGACGACGTAGGTGTCGCTCTCAAAGTATTCGTCGTGTTTCTCGAACTTGCCCGCCGTCGGCGTAAGCGCCCGTACGATGTCTTGGGCGACGGATGGCTTTTCGGCAATAACCAATGTTTTGTTCAAAACTGCGTTTTTCATCTGACTACAATCCAGTTCTCGCGTGCGCGCAGGTGCACACACACGCAGGCGCACACATGCGCGCCCATACGATCCACCATACCAAATTTTTTGGGTCCCGTTCCGGACGTGCAGAAAAGAGAGCAAACGTGAGCAGCAGCAAAACCATGCCTCAGGGCGACAACCGCCGCATCCAAACCCGGCGTTCTGGTGTGCACGGCAAGGGCGTGTTCGCGCTGCAGGATATTGGTGAGGGCGAAACCATCATCGAATACGTGGGTGAAATCATCACCTGGAAAGAAGCCCTGGCCCGCCACCCGCATGACCCCAAGGACCCCAACCACACGTTTTACTTTCACATCGACGAAACCCATGTCATCGACGCCAAGGTCGGTGGCAACTCGTCGCGCTGGATCAACCATTCGTGTGACGGCAACTGCGAGGCCGATGAGGTCGATGGGCGCGTCTTCATCAAGGCGCTGCGCGACATTGCGCCCGGAGAAGAGCTCTTTTACGACTACGGCCTGATGCTGGACGAGCGTTACACCAAGAAGCTCAAGGCCGAGCACCCGTGCTGGTGCGGTTCTGCCAATTGCCGGGGCACCCTGCTGGCCCCGAAAAAATGAAGACCCCCGTGTCGGCTGTCGCCGCCCGGTGCCATAGCCAGAGGCTAAGGCTCTTCGCTGCCGTCCAAACCTGCGCAGGCAGGTTTGGAGCCGCGGCACTCAGCCCCTTGCAGGGGGCAATGCCAGTGGCCCGGCAGAGCCGGTTCCACGGCATTTCTGGTAGCGGTCACTTCACTCGTTCTTGGCGTGGGAATCGCTGAGATGGTACGTTGGCAGGCAGAGGCTATTTGGGAGGCGGTGTCGCCTGCGTTGCCTGCGTTCTCCGTAGAAGTCCTACCCGAGATTGATTCCACCAACACCGAGCTGATGCGTCGCGCCCGTGCGGGTCAGCTGGACCCCGTGCTGCTGGTGGCTGAGCGCCAAAGCGCCGGGCGCGGACGTATGGGGCGCACCTGGTCTAGCGGCGATGCCGACGGGGCGAAGCCAGGCGATTCCCTGCCCTCCTTGACGTTTTCCCTTGGCTTGCCACTGGCGCCCATAGACTGGTCTGGCCTCTCTCTGGCAGTCGGCTTGTCGGTGGTCGAAAGTTTGCACCCCGCGCTGCAGCTCAAGTGGCCCAACGATGTGTGGCTGCAAGACCGCAAACTGGCCGGGATTCTGATCGAGACCGCCAGTGTGGGTGAGGTGCGCTACGCAGTCATTGGCATCGGTATCAATATCCTGCCGCGCGATGGCAAGGGACTGAGCACCCTCCCTGCGGCGTTGTGCGAACTGCTGCCGGACGCCGATGCCCCTGCTACGCTGGCCCGTGTCGTCGCCCCGTTGGTGCATGCCATTCGGCGGTTTGAAACCGAGGGGTTTGCGCCCCTGCGCAAGACCTTCCATTTGCGGGACGTGTTGTACGGCCACGAGCTGGTGTGTAGCGATGGCATAACCGGCATGGGCCGTGGTGTAGATTCGGACGGGGCGCTGCTGCTCCATACCCCCGACGGATTGAAGAAAATCACCAGCGCGGAGGTGAGCGTGCGCCCGCTGCCACGGCCTCCCCAAATTAATCCCTGACGCCATGCTGCGATTGTTTGTACTCATTCTGATTCTTGCCAACGGTGTCTACTTTGCCTGGAGCGAGGGTTTGCTGCGTGCCTATGGTTTTGCACCGGCGCTGCAGCGCGAGCCCCAACGCCTGGCGCAGCAGATCCGACCCGAGGCCATCGTGCTGCTGTCCTCGGCGGAAGCCAAGCGGGCAGACGCCCAAGTGCAGGCCGAATTGACGTCCAAAGAGTGCCTGTTGGCCGAGCCGTTTGATGATGCCCAGACCGCGACCCTGCGCAAGGCGCTGGAGTCGACCCTGGCCCCAGGAACCTGGCAGATCGATACGGTCCCTGTGCCGGCCCGCTGGATTGTCTATATGGGCAAATTTTTCAATGCGGAGCAAATGGAAAAGAAACGCGGCGAACTGGCGGCGATGCGGCTGGTCCCCCAAGCCCTGAACAACCCCGACTTGGAGCCGGGCCTCTCACTCGGTGGTTTTGATACCCAGGCCGATGCTGCGGCCGAACTTGCGAAACTATCGCTGCGCGGAATCCGCACCGCCAAAGTGGTGCAGGAGCGCCAAGAAGGCAACCAGAACCTGCTCAAACTGCCGGCGGTAACACCGGAAATCCGCAGCCGGCTGGCGGACCTCAAGCCCGCCCTAGCAGGGCGCTTATTGCGCAGTTGCAGCTAGGTTAGGGGTCCAAACCGCACGGTAAAGCGGGTGCCCGGTGGCGTCTGGCCAGGCCGGCTGTCCTCGACTGCCACACTGGCCTGGTGCTGGCGGGCAATCTCCAGCACGATGGGCAAGCCCAGGCCCGAGCCATCTGCTTCCGTCCCCAGTACCCGGTAAAAAGGCTGGAACACCAGCTCCCGCTCTGCCGCCGGAATGCCCAGTCCGGAGTCTTCGACTTGCAACACCAGTACTTTGCTGAACGGGTCTTTCAGCACGCGGGCCGTGATCACGCCGGGCCCTGCGGCATTGGATGGCGTGTAATTGATGGCGTTGTCCATCAGGTTGCGCACCATTTCCTTGAGTAACGTGGGGTTACCCTGCAGGGTGACGTCGGCGTCATCGGGATCGGCGCCTTCGTAACCCACGTCGATGTGTTTGTCCATGGCCCGTGGCACACAATCGCGGATCACATCCATGGTCAGTTTCACGAGGTTGCAGGTTTGCTTGCTCATCGCGGTGCCGCTGCTTTCGGCACGGGCCAACGCCAGCAACTGGTTGACAGTGTGGGTGGCGCGGATGCTGGAGCGGCCGATTTGGCGTAGCGACTGCTTGAGGTCCTCGGCGTTTGCATCTTCGCGCAGGGCCAAATCTGCTTGCATGCGCAGTCCCGCCAGTGGTGTTTTCAACTGGTGTGCGGCGTCGGCCAGAAAACGTTTTTGTGTGGCAACCGAGTCCTTAAGCCGCATCAGCAGGTCGTTGACGGATGACACCAATGGCGCCACTTCCAGGGGTACGGCCTCGCCATCAAGTG
>JBKJJC010000113.1:0-13120 GCA_046598245.1 Rhodoferax sp. | reverse complement strand
GCAGTGGGTTGCATAGTGGGGACGGGTTCTGATTGGAAATAGGGGGATGCTCCGCATCATAGCGAAGGGGCCTGCTATTCTTGGCGCACCGCAGGCCCGCCCTGCTTTTTAGCGCCTTTACCGACCGTGCCATTGCCTCTCCCCCACCTTGCTCCTTATTCACTCAGCCGCCGCAATGCGCTCATCGACAGCCTGAGCCTGCTGACCCTACACCCCGCGGATGCTGCCGCCGCCAACAAGACGCGCTCTGACCTATGGCCGCAAGCCGACGCCGTACCGGGCGGTATTGCCCGCCTGGACCTGGGCTCTGCCACGACGCGCCCTGTTGCGCACCTGGGCGATGTGCCGCTGCTGGTGCTGGGTGATGCGGAGCGCTGGACCGCCCTGGTCGGCATCGCACTCTCCACCCTGCCCGGCCCGGCCAGCATTTCCGTTCAACAGATAGGCGGCGGCCAGCGGCTGGTGGACTTCGTGGTCGCACCCAAGCGCTACCCGGTGCAAAAGTTAAAGGTGGCCCCCAGCAAAGTAGATTTGTCTGAGGCTGACGAGGCCCGTTACGCGCGCGAACACGCGCACATGGCAACCGTTCTGGCGACCTTCACTGAGCCACTGCCCAACACATCCATGCTGCGCATGGCCGCGCCTGTGGCGGGCCGACGATCCAGTTCCTTCGGCCTGCGCCGCGTATTCAACGGCCAGGCGCGCAGCCCCCACAGTGGTATGGACATTGCGGCGGCTGCGGGCACGCCCGTGATGGCGCCTTTGCCTGGGCGGGTCATCGACACAGGCGACTATTTCTTTGGCGGCAACACCGTCGTACTGGACCATGGCGGCGGTCTGCTAACCATGGCCGGCCATTTGAGCGCTATCCATGTGCGGGTTGGCGACCGGGTCCAGACCGGTGACCGTATTGCGTCGGTCGGTGCCACCGGGCGTGCGACCGGGCCGCATCTGCACTGGGGTGTGACTTTGAACCGCAAGATGGTGGACCCAGCCCTGTTTTTGGCGTCTTGATGCGGGTCACACCTGACCGCCAGCGGTTGAACTGCTTCGCTAGGCCACAATGCAGACCATGACCGAAACCGCCGCACAACTGGCCACCCGCCTGATCCGAAATTTCAACCAAGTGGACCTGGAACACCAGGTGCGCGCCCCGCTGTACGAGAGCCTGGCGGCACGCCTGGGCACGGGCACCGCAGCGCGCAAGCTGGGTGCATCCATCGACACGGTGCCCCCCGGCAAACGGTCTTGCCCCTACCATTTTCACCATGCGCAGGAGGAGATGTTTGTGGTGTTGGAAGGCTCTGGCACGCTGCGCGTGGCGGGCGAGATGCTGCCGCTTCGCACAGGGGATGTGGTCTTCATTCCGCCCGGCCCAGAGTACCCCCACCAGATCATCAACACCTCGGACCAGCCACTGAAATATTTATCGGTCAGCACCCGCGAGTCACCCGAGATCTGTGAATACCCGGACTCTGAAAAATACCTGGCCATGGCATCCACCAACGGGGTAAGCGCATTCAGCGCGATCCAGCGGCCCGGCACAAGCGTAGATTATTGGGATGGCGAGCCTTGAGTCAGCCCGCCATGCAGATTGCCGACTCCATGCGCAACGAAACGGTGCAGCGCCTGCGCCAGAGGCAGGACCCTACTTCACGCCCCCGGCTTTGGGCGCACGCCCCTTGCCCACCAAGGCAGTCGGCACCGTAATGCTGAAGCGCTTGGCCATGGCAGCATATTCACCCGATTCAATCAGCTTGCCCAACCCTGCGTTGAAGGCCTGGCGCAGATCTTCGTGCTCCGGGTCTTTGGTGAACGCAAAATAACCGACCTCCTGACCAATCTTCGGCGACACAAGCACAAACTGCTCATACTTTCCCAGCGAAGCCATGCCGGCCGTGGTGTTGCGTTCGTTGGCCACAAAGAAATCCATGCGGTCGTTCAGCAGCATGGTCAGACCACTCACCACTGTGTTGGCATTGGTGACGCCCAGGTTGGCACGCTCCTGGTCAAAGGGTGTGCCGTAGACCCACCCCAGCACGGCCACCAGGCGCTTGCCCTTCAGGGATTCGTAACTGCCATCCCAACTGGCCTTGGAACCAGCCAACTTGTAGAAAACCATGTTGTCCTGGTAAAACGGCTGGTCGGCAAACGAGAAACGCGCTTCCCGCGCCGGCGTTTTATAGGGGCCAACAAGAACGTCAGCGCTTCCGTTGGCCACCATCTCCTGCGCCCTGGCCCATGGGTAGATTCCGAACTTAACCGTTAAACCCCGCTGCAGGGCTATGGTGCGTACAAGCTCTGCGCCCAAGCCTATGAATTCGCCAGCCTCGGTCTGCTCGTAAATTCGCGCAAACGTGGACCCCACCACAAAAACTTCCTTTGCCTGCGCGGCACAGGCCAGCAATACACACAGCACGGTGCTTGCAATGCGGCGCATGAATGTGAGACTGGGCATGGTGAGACGTTTATAGCGCAACGGGGCACTTTTGGATACGTCAATATTGATAGCAATGGATGTCCATCCCACGGGGGCTAGAGGCCAATTCCCTTCAAAATCATCAGCGCTGCGTCACGCCCAACTCGGCACGCGGCTTCCAGTCCGCATCGGCAGGCGCCATCTTGGGCGCGCCTACAAACAGCCGCTCGGTCGGTAGCTTGCGGCTGGCCAGGTAGTCCTTCACCACCGCGCCGCGCTGCAAGGCAAGTTGGCGTATAGCGTCCTCTTTGACGGGGATGCTGGCCAGCAGCAGGGCCTCCATTTCAGGCACAGGTAGGTCTTTGGCAAGACCGACCACATTGCGCGGTTTGGTGATGTCGGCGCGGCGGTACACCTGGGCCAGCAAGACAGGGTATTCGGCATCCGTCAGCGCCACAGCCGCAGTGCTGTCCTGGCCGGTGACGGCGGCGCTGCGGCGTTTTTCGACTTGCATCAGGGCCTTGAGCAACTCTCGCTTGAAGGCATCGCGCTCCTGGTCCAGGCTGGCGGTACCCACCACTGTCAGGTTTAGCGAGGGCCGTGCGCCCAGGGCCTTGGCCACCTGGTCCAAGCCCTCGGTTGCACTGGGCGACAACACGCTGCTGCCGGGTGCAAACGCCACGGTGCTGAGGGCATCGCCCGCTGCGCCACCACCGCCACCAGCACCACCTATGGCGTTGGCGATCAGGCTAAAGGGTGCGGTCAGCGCTTTGCCTAATAGGTTGCCAATAACCTTCCCAACCAGCGATCCAAAGCTGAACTGGGGGTCATTCAAGGAGCCGCTGATCGGCAGGTCGATGTCGATGACGCCATTGCTGTCGGCCAGCAGAGCCACGGCCAGCTTCACCGGCAGGCTGTTGGGCGCGCCTTTGACCTCGTCACCAAAGCTTAGCTGGTTCAGCACCAGTTTGTTGCTGGCGGTGAGCTGGCCATTGGGTAGCACGGTGTAGGTCACGTCCAGGCTGAGCTTTCCGCGTTCAATGCCATAGCCCGCGTATTTGATGGAATAAGCTGTGAGCGGCGGCAGGTCCAGATCACGCACTTTGCCTTTGATATCCAGAGCCAGTGGTTTGGCCAAGGGGTTGACTTTGCCAGTGATCTCCAGCGACGCGGTGCCCTCGGCCCGGCCCCGCACAGCCAGGTCCGCCATCTGCACGCTGCCATTTGCTGCCTGTGACGCAAATGGGCTCAGTGTGCCTTGCAACTCACTCAAATTGGCCGAGTAGTTGGGGCGTATGAAACGGTCAGAAAACAGCACCTTGCCATTGACCAGGCTGATGGGGCCCATGCTGATAATGGGCTCCAAAGTTGGCTTCGCAGGCGTGGGTACGGGTGTAGATGCGGGTGCCCCATCGCCCGGCCTCACTTTGACGATGTCTTGCAAATTGATCCGCCCACTGGGGCTGACGATCACGCGGGCAAAAAAGTCGGACAGGCTTGCCTGGCGCACCTGCAGCCGGGTCGCGGTACCCGGCGCCATGGCCAAGGAAACGCCGGGCACGGTCAGCGACTTCCAGCTCAGTATTTCCTCGGTCGCGCCCAAGTCAGGGGATTCTTCTGTTGGCGTGCCGGCGCTGGCGGTGCCGGCTACCGTGTTGGCCAGAAAGTCTTCCAGTGAAGCATCGCCCTGCAGTTGCACCTCGGCCCCGGCTGCAGTCTGTGCATAACGCACCGGGCCCTTGAAACTAGCATCGGCCCGCAGTACCGCAATATTGAGTTGGCTGGCCAGGTAGGGCGCTGCGGCGTGCAATGGCAGATCGACTGCGTCTACATTGCCTTTCAGCTCCAACGGTGCCCACATCACGGTACCCCGGTAGTTCAAGGTGCCGGGCTCGGCGCGCCCCGATTTGACACGCGCTGACAGCGCCAGCGGCGCGGGCTTGCTGCCGTCGAGCGTTGCGTTCTGCAATTGCAGCTTGAGCGCAGACAGTTCCAGGCGCACCGGGCGGGCCAGAATGCGGTCGTCCAGCTTGAAGTTGCCGTCATCAATGGCCAGTTCGGCCAGGCTCATCTTCCAGGGTGCAACGGGGTGTAGAGCGGGCGCAACATCCGCCGATTTCAGCCAACGCTGGACCATCCACTGCCCTTGCGCATCACGCTGCAGCACGGCGGTGGGAGCACGCAATGCGAGCTTGCTGATAGCGGCGGTTCTGGCATTCACATCCACTTGCGCACCGGTGATTTCTAACAACTTGATGCGGGGTATCTCTGCAGCGGCGCGCTCGGCACCCGTTGTGGCGACGGTTTCTTTGGGTACCTTTAGTGCAAAGTCGCGCAGGGTCAGGCGCGGCACGGATACCTGCAAGCTATCGCTTGGTTTGCCGGCTGCCCAGCGCGCATCCAGTTCGGCGTCCAGCACACCCTGAACGCCGGGGTGCAGATACCGCGCCACATACGGTGCAGCAAGGCCCAGTTCCACATCGGCCAGACGTAACTGCGCGCTTGCCAGTAACTCCGCAAATTCGCCTTTGATGGCCAGTTGTGCTGTCTTCTTGCCTTTAGACGGCACGTTGCCCGAGCCTTCAAACGTGGCGGGCGTGGCGGTCAGCGGCCAGTGCAAGGCTTTAGCCTGTAGCTCTACCTCGGTCAAGTTCAACCGGGCTTGGGGCTGCGTGCTGTCATCGGCCCAGTCCACCCCGCCACGGCGCAGCGTAAACCGGTCCAGCGTCAGGCTCCAAGGCTTGGGGGAAGCGGCTGCGCCAGAGGGTTTAGAGCCTTTTAGGCCACTAGCCCCCGATAATGCTGGTTCTACAGCTACTATTTTTGTAGCATTTGTACTGCTTTTTTCTGCCCCTGACGCTATGGCCAAGTTGAGGCTGCCGGCCCGGTTGCGGGTGCCCTGCAGCATGGGCGCATGGATCTCCAGCGATTTGAGCTGCACCAGTCGTTCCAGCGGCCTTACGTTGGCCAATTCGGCCACTACCGATTCGACCGCCAGCAACGGTGCCCCGTCAGCACTACCTATCGCCAGGCCCGAAATCTTGAGCATGCCCGACAGTGCCAGCTTCTGCTGTTTTGCCTGCTCAAACGCCAAGCGCAGGTCGGCATCCACCACTGCCGTTTGTAGGCGCACGGGCAGGCTGCTGGGCAGGTAAGGCAAGTACGGCGCCAGATCCAGCTTGCTGATCTTCAGCAGCGCCTCACCCTTTTGGGTGCTGGCAAACGGCGTGCCCTCTGCGGCCGTGTCGAAACTGCTGCCGTTGAGTGTGAATGCCAGCCGCGGCACCACTTTGACCGTGCGCTTGGACTCCAGCGTACTCAAAAATGGCACGGCTAACAGCAAGCCACGCACACGGTGCTGGCGCACGCCAGAGTCCGTGCGGTCCTGAAAATCAACCGAGCCGCCATTGAGCGTCAGGTTGTACAGCGCGAACTGCAGGGGCGCAGCCGCGGCAGGGGTTTTACCCAGGCGCTCGATGATGTCGTCCACGTCATAACGGCCATCGCCCAGGTGGGTTAGCTGGCCGGTGGGTGCGTCTAGCGTTATCGCGTCTAGTACCGGTGCCAGCCGCACCACAGACTCCAGTTCCGCATCCACATAGACCCGCGCAATCTCCAGTTGCTTGGCCTTGCCGTCCGCCGTGGCAATCGATAAATTGGACACGGTCAATTCGAGCGACCAGGGCCTGAAAGCCACCGCACCTACTCTGACCGTGCGGCCCAGGGCCTCAGTGGCCTTTTTTTCTATCAACTGTTTGACAAGCGGCGGCACCGCCAGCCACGCCAACAACCACACCGCCAGCACGCTGCCACCGAACCAAAGCGCACGGCGCAGCCCATGGGGCCGCACCCACTTCGGAAGAACGGTAATCGGAAACTGCATGGGTGTGCTTTCAGTGGATCGGCATTTGAATCGAAGGGCCAATTTTAGAACTGGGCACTACGGCAGACTGCACAACCAATGGAGCACGCAACAGGCTTCTATTGCGCACCGCTCGGGGGTAGACTCCCCGTGTAAGGAGCACCACCCGTGACCCGATATCTGTTCATTGTTCTGGCCCTGCTGGCTGGCAGCGCAAACGCCTGTGTGATCAGGCTTGCCTACAACGAAATCTCCGCACCGCCCTACTATTTGGGCGACGGTGGCAAAACGCCTGAGCACCCGGGCCCGGCCATAGAACTCGTCGACCTGGCAGCGGCAAAACTGGGTTGCAAGATGGTGTGGGAGCGCAAGCCCCAAAAGCGCATACTGCGCGAACTGGAAACCAACAACATTGATGCCACACTGGCCTTGTCCCATAGCAAGAGCCGGGAGAGCACCATGGCCTTCCCTCTCAAAAACGGCGCCCCAGACGCCAGCCTGGCACTGTGGACGCTGTCGTACGACTTCTATGTCAAACAGGGATCCACCCTCAAATGGGACGGCAAACAGTTCAACCGCCCGCCCCTGCGGGTCGGTGCCAACGCAGGGTATTCCGTCGTCAAGGATTTGGCTGAAATGGGCATTGCAGTGGAGGAGGCACCGGGCGACTTGAACAACCTGGGCAAGCTGGTCAATGACCGGATCGAGGCCTATGCCGGCCAGAGCCTGTTTGTGGACCAGCTGCGGGAACAGGCCATGTTCAAAGGCCTAGAAAAGCTGGAGCCATCCATCGTGCGCAAAGACTACTTTCTGGTTTTCTCCCATGGGTTTTATGCCAGCTCTGGCGATACCGCACGCAAGTTATGGAAACTGATCGAAGAAGTAAAGAAGTCCCACGGCGCTGCACTGGACAAGAAGTACAAGGCACTGTCGCCCCAAAGCATTGCGATTTTTTAGTGTCTTTCTCCGTGGTAACACCGGTCGACCTTCCCAAGGTAGTGGGCCTCTGCGGTGGCATAGCGGCCGGCAAGTCTGTGGTGCGCAGGGCGTTTGAGCGGCTGGGCGTGCCCTGTGTGGATGTTGACGTTATTGCCAGAGACATTCACCAGGACCCCGCGCACCCTGCCACGCAGGAACTTGCCAAAGTCTTTGCGGAGTGGATGACCGCAGACGGTGCCCTGCAACGCGGCAGCCTGCTGGGCCTGTTTGCCCGCAACGCAACCGCCAACCGGACACTCATTGGCATCTTGAAACCGCATGTACTGGTGGCCCTGCATAGTTGGACCGCCGCACAGCGTGCGCCCTACGTGCTGTGGGAATCGGCGCTGCTGATGCAAGAAGAGATTGCGGTGGATCGACTCCTTGTCGTCGACGCGCCGGTTGCGCTGCGCATAGATCGGATACGAAGCAGAAACCCGGACTGGCCCGAGCAACACATTCTCAACATACTGGCCATGAAAACCACGCATCCTTATGTTCATAAGACCAAGGTCGATGCGATTCAAAATGGCGGCTCACTGGAACAGTTACACGAACGGGTCGCAGCAACACATTGCGACTACCTAGAACTCTGGAGTTGATGTGAAGAAAATTGCTTTCTCGGGAACACTCGATCCCATCACCAACGGCCACCTTTGGGTTATCGGCGAAGCGCGCGCGCTGGCTGAAGAGGTTGTGGTTCTGGTCTCCGAGAACCCGTTCAAGAAACCCTTGTTCACTGCAGACATGCGCAAGACCATTGTGGAGCAGACCCTGGCGCAGTGGGGCTGGCACAACGTCAGCGTCGTCGTGGTGAAAGGCGACTACACGGCCCGTGCGGCCAAGCGCAACGGCATCGACTACATGATCCGTGGGATTCGCAACACGACCGACTTCGACTACGAAAACTTGCTGCAGCAGGCCAATGTTGATGTGGTCGAAGGCGCAAAAACCCTGTTCGTGATGCCACCCCGCGACCTCGGATCCGTGAGCTCCACCTTTGTACGGGGGTTGCAAGGGCCGGTCGGTTGGCACTGGAGTATGAAGAAGTTTGTACCCCCACCCGCCTACGCGGCCTGGACTCTCGGCTGGCTGCGCAAGGAGTGGGAGCAGTTATGGAACTATGGTGCGCTTGACGAGACAGCGGTAGCAAACGCCGACCACTGGTTCACAAAACTGACCGGTGAAAAGGCCTATGGTGCGCCCGCCAGGCGTTACCACAACCTGGACCATTTGGTGCATGGATTGACCGAGCTCACGGTGTGGGCCGCCAATGTCGACGCCAGCAGACAGTCCGTAACAAGTCTGAAAGCAGCCTTTTGGTTTCACGATGCTGTTTACGATGTACCCAAAAAAGGCCCGACCAATGAAGAGGCAAGCGCCCAGCTTTGGTTGGGTTCTGGCTTGCCATCGTCAAGCGCCAGCGAAGTGGCAGACTTGATACGCCTGACGGACCATGCGCAGCGGCATGCGCTGGACCATGCTCTCAAGCATGTGATGCTAGGCGCAGACTTGGCCATTCTGGGCCAGTCAGAAGCCATCTACAAGGTCTATTCAGAGTCCATCCGCGGGGAATATGCATGGGTTGAAGAAGCGGCATACCGCGCGGGTCGCAAGGCTGTACTGCAACACTTTCTAGCAGAGGCCCAGGCGGGTTCGCTCTACACAGACCCCTATTTCAAAGCGCTTTACGAAGCGACGGCCTTGTGCAATTTGGAACTTGAAATTGCTGCGCTGTGACCCGCCATCCACAACGCAGGCATCGCCACTTTCGGTGCTGTGATTTTATACTTTCATATAATTTATTTAATATAAGTATGATTTTTTGAAACACTCCCAGCCAAGGCCGCAATAGTGCAGCCGGTTCTGGCAAGAGGAGTACGGTATGAAAGTCTTTCTGGGTGTGTCGGGTGTGTTGCAGCTTTTGTGGCTGGGATTTTTGGGTGCGGGTTTGTGGTTGCTGGCAAACTGGCTGCAACTGCCCATCAGCCCCAATCTGGACGCCGTCATCGGCGTCATCACCCTACTGTGGCTGTACTTTGTCGTCACCGTGCCGTGGAATATGGTGTTCCAGGCCAAGCAGGTTTTGTTTGATGCGCAGACCTCACGCCAACGTGGCATCCAGATTGACCCCGATGCCATCACCTATGCCCAGCGCTGGGCCCGTATTGCGCTGTGGATTGCGCTGGCATTGCATGTGTTCACGGCCCTGGTGCTGTGCGCCGTGGCGCAGAGTGGCGTTGGCTTGATCGGTTGGTTGGGTGCGGCGGCGGCCATCGTGCTCACCCTCTTGCGCCCTGGCCTGCGTGCCTATGCCCATGTGCGTGACCGCCTGGGCCGGTTTGCCAGAGAGGTCGAAGTGCCCCGCGAAGACGCCATTGAACTGCGCCGACGCCTGCAACAGGTGGAGCAACAACTTGCAGCGCTCAGCCAACGCTGTGCGACCACAACACGCCAGACCGAAGAACACCTTCACGCCATCAACGTCCGTGCAACCGAGGCCGCAGACCAACATACAACCCTGGCCGAACACGTACGCCTGGAGATCGTTCGCGTGGAACGAGAAGCCAAGAACACGGTGGCCCAGGTACTGGGCGACGCGGCCGTGGTGGGCCATGTGCGCGAACTGGTGCGCTTCTTCAAGACCGCTTGAGGACCAGGCTAGGGCTTTGGGGCCGCGCCCGGTTCAACCGTGCGGCGATGGCGTTTTTTCTTCAGGCGGATGATGCAGTCTTCCAGCGTCTGGCCAATCGTGGTCTGGTCGCGGATCAGCGCAATCTTGGGCCAGGTGGCGCGTTCACCGGCCAACACCCATTCCTGAAAATCTGCTTGCGACAGATTGCTCAGGATTCGGCGGTAGTCCTTGAACCGCATGGGCGGGTGGATGGTGACATCGCCGTAGTACTGCTGGTCCACAATGGACACCGCACCCTCCAGCAGGTTCTTGATGATGCCGGTGTCAAAACCGTAGGATGCCAGCCGCATAACCTGCTTGCTGCGAAACTTCAACTCACTCTTCACCAACTTGGTCAAGAAGGACTGCCAACCCTCTTTACGGGTCTGATCGGCGATAAACGGCAACACGTGCGGGTTGGTCTGGCTGACGATGTGGTGGTTGACGTTGTACAGCTCACCCAGGCGCTTGGCGGGCAGGTCGCTCTGGATGGCCCCATCAACCCATCGGATCGACGCCATGTACGGCTTCTCTTGGCCCATGCGGTCCTTGGTAATCAGCTTCACGGCCGGAAACAGACCCGGCACCGCGCAAGAAGCCATGACCGCACTCCACACCAGCAGGTGGGGAGTGGTCAGGTAGTTCAGCAGTCGCGCCTGCTGGTTCGTGTCCACCGGCGACACGGTGATGTTGATGATGCGTTTGGTGCGTTTGAAGGCCTCTTCAAACGTGTACTCGCCCAAATTGTTGCGCAAGAAACGCTCTAACGCTTGGATGTCCATGATCGACCGTTGCTTCAGCATTTCGCGCAAGCCCAGCCGTTGCCAGGATTTGAAATCCATGCCGTCGCCGGAGAACAGGGCGTCCAGCTCGTTGTCTTTGCGCGTGCCCAAGAATCCCGCGACCACCGCGCCGGCACTGGAGCCCGATACCACGCGCGGCAACAACTTGCGCTCGCGCAGTGCCTTGATCACACCCAGATGGAACATACCCATATTGGCACCACCGCTGAGCATCAGTGCTGAGCGGCCAAAGCTCTGACCGGTGTGCCGGAAGAACATCAACTTCTCGGCATAGGGCAGGCCAGGAATTTCGTGGTCACACAGGTAGTTGAGCAGGGAAGTGACTTCTGTGATGTAGTCATCAATCAAAAACTTGGTGCCGACCCGCGTGTATTTGTAGAGCTCGGGGCTGGTCAGGTTGCCCATATTGCGGTGTAACCCTTCGCGCAGGCTGAAGATCACCTGCGCCCAGTCTCCCGCCTTGCGCCAGGTGCGCAGGTTGATCAAGCGCTGTTGGATCAGCCGGTACTGGTAAAACGGGGAATGGGGGTCGCTCTTCCAGACATCCATGCCAGCCTGGGCATCCAGATCAACGGCGTGGGTGCGCCAGGTTGCGTAATCCGTGGCGTGTGCCTGGGCTCGTTTCTGTTCGGCCG
Organism: Rhodoferax sp.; assembly: GCA_046598245.1. GTDB lineage: Bacteria > Pseudomonadota > Gammaproteobacteria > Burkholderiales > Burkholderiaceae_C > Allorhodoferax. Next base: position 1,749 of record JBKJJC010000113.1, on the reverse strand, counting down.
TCAATCTTGCGCGCATCAATCACTTTCGGTTTAATTCCCGGGATTTTCTCGCATTAAACGACGCGCAAACTGTCACACAGCGGTCACAAACCGGCTTATTTCTGCGCAAAGCCGGGTTTACGCAAACTCCAGAGGCATGTGCCCCGAAGTCTTGCACTCGTACATGGACTGGTCGGCGTACTCCATCAGAGCGGCCAAACCCACCCCATCCTGCGGAAACTGCGCAACACCGACACTCGCGCCTACGGCTACGGTTTCGCCCGACGGGAGGGCAATTTCTTCTGAAAGTGAGTCGATCAACTTGTGTCCCAGCAGGAACACGTCGTTACATTTTCCAAAGCCCTCAACCAGCAACAGGAACTCATCACCACCCAACCGCACCACGGTATCGGAGGCTCGCACCGAGGCCATCAGGCGGTTGGCACTGGCAATCAGCACAGCATCACCGGCACTGTGGCCGTAGGTGTCGTTGATGGATTTGAAGTGGTTCAGGTCAATCATCATCAGCGCAAAACTGCCATTACTGCGCATGCAGCGCTCCACCATAAACTCGAAGCGGTCATTGAGCAAATTGCGGTTGCCCAAACCTGTCAGGTTGTCGTAGTAGGCCTGTGCCTTGAGCTGTTTAGCCAGGGACTTGAGCCGCGCAGCCTCTCGCTGCAGCGCGTTTTGCCTGCCTCCGGACTGGCGCAATTTGAACAACAGAAACTGTGTGGCACCCAGCGACGCAACAAGGCTCGCAACCAGCAGGCTTATAAAGCCCAGATCAGGCAGCAAATCCAAGTGCCAAGCAATCCCACACACTCCCAAACCCAATGCGGTGACAGCAACCCAGTAATGATTCTTTTGTGACTTTTTCACGTGAACGTGCTGAACACAACATTCAGCTTTGCAGACGATGTACCCAGTATGTACAAGTAAAGCCCGCTTATTGCGGAAAATTCGTAAGCAAATCTATTGCATGCTGGCGGGTGTTGCCTGCACCTGTGGAACCGTGAATGCCAAACGGGCCGCAAACGCCCTGCCCCGCGCGCCGCAGCCCTCAACATGGTCATTGACCAGTCCCATCGCCTGCATGAATGCATACATGGTGGTGGGGCCTACAAAGCTCCAGCCCCGCTTGCGCAAATCTTTGGACAGCGCGATGGACTCTGGCGATGTGGTCACTCTGCCCACGGTCTGAGGCGTGGTCTGGCTGGGTCGTGTGGTTGCAGGCGGCTCAAAAGTCCAGAAATAGGCGGCCAATGAGCCGAACTCCTCGCGCAACGCTTGGGCACGCTGGGCATTGTTGATGGTGGACGCAATCTTGCCGCGGTGGCGCACAATGCCGGCGTCCAGCAGAAGGCGTTTGACATCGGCGTCATCAAACTGCGCGACCTTGTCCATGTCGAAATCAGCAAAGGCTTTGCGAAAGGTCTCACGCTTATTCAGTATGGTCAACCAGCTAAGGCCTGCCTGAAAACCCTCCAGGCAAATCTTCTCGAACAGACGTTCGTCATTGTGGACGGGCACACCCCATTCGTGGTCGTGGTAGTGCTGGTAGTGCGGCGTGGCGCGGCACCATACACAGCGTGTGACCTGTTGGGCATCGGTAAAGAGTCCTGTTGGCGCAGTGGTGTCGTCGAGCATGGAGCAATTCCAAAAAGCATTGAACGGCCAACGGTTGCAATGCGGGCGTTTTAACGCAACTGACACAGACCATACCGTTGGAGTTCAAGAAATCAAATACTGTTGTTATTAACAGTATAG
>JBKJJC010000367.1:0-21475 GCA_046598245.1 Rhodoferax sp. | reverse complement strand
CTGGCCAATCAGATTTTCGCGCCGGAAGCCCGACATTTCGGCACACTTGTCATTCACCCACACGATGCGGTCTTTGACGTTGAAGCTGATGCCCACCAACGCCGTGTTCAGCATGGCCTCACGCTCGAACGATGTGCGCCGCAACGCCAACTCTGACCGATGCACGGCTTCAAAGGCTTGCATACGGGCGATGGCGCTGCTCACATGATGGGCGACGTGGGTCAGTACTTGTGCATCGTTTTCGGTGTAGACCACGCCTTCATCGTAGCTTCGTATGGCGAGCACGCCATCAATCGTGCCCCGAATCCGCAGCGGGACGCCAAGCCACGCGGTAAAGCTCAAGTCACCCTGGGCCTGCGTCACCAATCCGTCGCGCTTCAGTTGCGCTAGCCGGGTCTGGTCTATGCGCTGCGGCAACTCGGTGGCAAAGACAAATTCGGTCAATCCGAGGCACAGGGGAAGGTTCTCGTCCTCCAAAAACTCACCAGTGAAAGGTCGAACGTCATAGGGGTAGGTCTTGGTGTTGCTTTCAAGGTCGATCAAGCAGACAAAGCAGCAAGGCGCAACCACGAGTTGGGCTATCAGTTCATGCGCCTTGGCACAAAAATCGTGCAGAGATTCACCCTGTGCGGCCTGCAACGCCAGTTGGTAGAAAACCCGGTACAAGGTCTCGCTCTGGCGGCGCTGCTGGGTTTCGCGTTCCAGCTCGAAATGGGCGGCGCGCAGCGCCTCAAAGGATTGCTTGCGCTCAATCGCCGTGCTCACATGGCGTGCAACAAAGGATAGGAGGTGGGCGTCCGACGCTTTGTAGGCCACGTCGGCGTCATAACTTTGCACAGTCAGCACGCCGCCAATCTGGCCCTTGATATGTAAAGGCACGCCCAGCCAACTGTTAAAGCTGAGGTCGCCGGTGGCTTCGGTAATTTCGCCCGCGCTCTGCAGCGCGAGGTAGCGCTCGGCGCTGATTAGCTCGGTCACGCAGCTGCGCAACACAAACTCGGTCAGGCCGCGGCACACGGGCACGTCCGTCTCTTGCATGGAGTCGCCGTCGCGTTCGTCCGCGTAATACGGAAAGTTCAACCGCCCCGGCTGTTCGCTGAGCAGGCACAGGTACAGGTTTTTGGCGGGTATCAGTTCGGCCAGCAGCCGGTGCAGGGTGCCGCCAAATTCAAACAGGGTCTCTTCTCGCGATGCACTTTCTGCGATCTGGTAGAGAACCTTGTAGGTCGCGCTGCCAAAGCCCGTTTCGTCGAATGCTTCCATGTTCGGGCTTCAGTGCGTCGGGAGGTCGGGTTCAGACGTGAAAGGCCGCCATGGCGCCTACAGCAAGTCCGACAGCACGGGCGACTGTTTGGTGCTTTTGGCCTGGGTGGCGCAGCCCACGTAGCCAAAGATGGCACCAATGGTGGCAATGATGGCGGTAAACATGGCAATTTGGTTGATCATTCCACCGCTCGCGTGGTCATGGGGCCCGTGTACATGAAAACCTTGACCTGACATGTTATTTTCCTTGGGGTATCTGGTTGCGATAAGTCACCCAGCTGAAGCGAAGTCCGTTGACCGAGGTGTGGGATTCTCGGGCTGTTTCCAGCCACTGTGCGTCGAATTGTGGGGCAAACGCGTCGCCCTCAAAATCGGCATCAATTTCAGTGATGACAGCGGTGTCCGCAAAAGGCAAAGCTTGGGCATAAAGCTGCGCGCCGCCTATCACCCAAACGTGTTCTAAGTGCTCACAAAATAATAGCGCTTCATCAAGACTGTACGAGGGCTGAGCGCCATTTTCGTTCCAATCCTTCTGGCGCGTAACCACGATGTTGACGCGTCCAGGCAGCGGGCGAAAGCGCGCGGGCAAAGAGTCCCAGGTCTTGCGCCCCATGATGACCGGACAGCCCATGGTGGTCCGCTTGAAGTGGGCCATGTCTTCTGGCAGATGCCAGGGCAGGGTGTTGTCTTTTCCGATGACGCCGTTGCGGGCCTTGGCAAAGATGATGTGCAGTTGCATGGGCGTGCTCTCGTCTACACAGCGACCGGCGCTTTGATCGCCGCGTGGCTTTGGTAGTCCAGCACTTCGAAGTCTTCATACTGGTAGTCGAAGATGCTCTCGGGCTTGCGTTTGATGTTCAGTGTCGGGAAGGGGAAGGGTGTGCGGCCCAGTTGCAATTCCACTTGTTCGTGGTGGTTGCTGTAAATATGGCAGTCGCCACCGGTCCAGATGAAGTCACCCACGTCCAGATCACATTGCTGGGCCACCATGTGGGTGAGCAAGGCGTAACTGGCAATGTTGAAGGGCACGCCCAGAAATATATCGGCGCTGCGCTGGTACAGCTGGCAGCTGAGTTTGCCCTTACCGCCGGGCTCGGTGGCAGGCGCTACATAGAACTGGAAGAAAGCGTGGCAGGGCATCAGCGCCATCTTGTCCAGATCGGCCACGTTCCAGGCGCTGACAATGATGCGGCGGGAGTCGGGGTCGCTTTTCAGCGTCTGCAAGACCTGGGCGATCTGATCAATATGGCCACCATCGGGCGTGGGCCAGCTGCGCCACTGCACGCCGTACACCGGGCCCAAGTCACCGTCCGGCCGTGCCCATTCGTCCCAAATACTGACGCCGCGTTCTTTCAGCCAGTGGTTGCTGGATGAGCCGGTCAGGAACCACAGCAACTCCTGGATGATGGATCGTAAGTGCACCTTTTTGGTGGTGACCAGGGGAAAGCCTTCGTTCAAATCGAAACGCATCTGGTGTCCAAACACGCTGCGCGTGCCGGTACCAGTGCGGTCGGTCTTGGCTACGCCCGTGGTGTACACGTGGCGCATGAAGTCTTCGTATTGGGAGCGAATGGGGTGGGTATGGTTCATGGGGTGTTCAGAAGCCCGAATTGAGGTAATCCAGTGCCGTAATCAAATCATGGCGTTGTGTGGCAATCGAGGCGTGTGGCGTTTTAAGCAGGCGTGCTGGAAACGAAGCCACCGATGGTACGTCGGCGCACAGCTCTTGTTTGCCGACGGTCACCAGGGGTTGCAGCCCGTCGATGCGCGGCCCCATGCTGGAGAGGGTCCGCAGGGGGATGATGACGCGCGAGCCCAATTGCGCGATGTGGTCGGATTGCAAGTCCAGCCAGTAGGGGATACGGCTGCGTTGGTCCACCATGGGGTTGATGTAGACGTCGAATTGCGCCATGTTAGATGCGGTAGTTGGTCACGCCGCCGTGCGCGTATCGTGGGGAGCGGGTGCCTCGCCCTGTTCAACCAGCCAATCGTTCACCTGCTGGGCAAACGTGCCTTCGCTCTCGATGCGGGCGTTGTAGCTTTCAATGGCCGCCTTGTTGCGCTCGGCCCATTGGGCCCGGTAGACGCGCCGGACTTCTTTCTCCAGCAGCTCGTCCACCGTTTTAGAAAGGTTCATGCCCAGTTCACGCGCCTTTTCCAAGGTGGTAACGGATAGTGAAAGGTTGGTGGCTTTTTTAGGGGCGTTCTCAAAGTGAAGCATGGCAGTTCTCCATCAAGACTGCGCACAGTATATGCGCATGAAACGCCCCAATCAAAGCGTCTTTGTTACGTGAGGCTATGGGTTGGCTCGGGCACCCAGAGGCTTCAGATTTCAATGTAGCGTGCCACCTGGCGCAGCCTATCGGCGGGGTCCAGTTCTGCGAATAAAACCTGTTTAGCGTCTGGGGGAATAGGCAGCAGTTCGGTCCACCGGTTGGCCACCCATCCGCATTCATCCAAGCGGTAGGGTGCAAAGATGGGCAGCGCTAGTTGTGACCCGGCTTGTTGTCCATCGGCAATGAGCCGACCGAGCATGTTGGCCAATGGCTCCAGGTCGGGTGGGATGGGCTCGGGCGCGTCGGCTGGCAGATACCGCACGTCCGCATACCAAACCCCAAACGGCCCGGGCTCGTGCTTTACCAGTTCAAAGCGCAGCCCGCCCTGGCACAACACATGGAGCAACGCGGGTTGCACAGTGTCCACACGCTGAACGTGCGCCAGCGTGCCAAACTGGTGCAGCTGTGGCACTTCATCCGGAATCTGCACCTCATGGCCTTGCACCAAGCCCACCACACCAAAGGGGGTGGCCTCGCGCTGGCAGCGTTTGATCAGGTCCAGGTAGCGCACTTCAAAAATATTGAGGTGCAGCATGCCATCGGGCAATAAGCCCTGGGACAAGGGGAACAGTGGAATACGGGAGAGCATCGTTCGATTCTAGGCAAAGTGGTCGGCCACAATAGCGGGTTCATCGCTACCGACTCTGTCCGCGCTCCCGCACCATGCATCCCATACGAAAACTCTTTGGCTACGCTGGCAAGTATCGCCGCGACATCCGCCGCGCCACGGTCTATTCTGTTCTCAACCAGTTCTTCGACATCCTGCCCGAGGTGTTGATCGGTGCCGCCGTCGATGTCGTCGTCAGGGGCGACCAAAGCTTTCTGGCGCGCAACATTTTGGTGGACTTTGGCATCTCCAGCACCTGGCACCAGCTGCTGGTGCTCGGAGTTTTGAACGTGGTGATTTGGGGCGGGGAGTCCTTGTTTGAATACCTGTACCACCTGAAGTGGCGCGGCCTGGCACAAGACATTCAGCACGACCTGCGGCTGGACACCTACCGCCACGTGCAAAAGCTGGAGATGGCCTACTTTGAGAACCAGCGCACCGGCAACCTGATGTCGATCCTGAACGACGACATCAACCAGATGGAGCGTTTTTTGAACGGTGGGGCCAACGACATCATCCAGGTGGTCTGTTCGTCGTTGATGATCAGCGCCGTGTTCTTCGCGCTGCAACCCGGCATTGCGGTGATTGCCCTGCTGCCGGTGCCCGCCATTTTGTTTGGGGCCTTTTGGTTCCAAAACCGGCTGGCGCCGCGTTATACCGAGGTGCGTGAGGCGGCCGGTGATGTGAGCGCCCGGCTCAACAATAACCTGCTGGGCTTGGCCACCATCAAGGCCTTTGCCACCGAGGGGGTGGAGGCCGACCACATCGCCCAGGCCAGCGATGGCTACCGCACCGCCAACGCCCGCGCCATCCGGCTCAGCTCAGCCATCACCCCGGTCATCCGCACCGCCATCCTAGCCGGATTTACCGCCACGCTGCTGTACGGCGGCTGGCTGACGATACAGGGCGAGCTGGCGGTGGGCGCGTATTCGGTGCTGGTGTTTCTGACCCAGCGCCTGCTGTGGCCGCTGACCGGCCTGGCTGAGGTGGCCGATATGTACCAGCGCTCCATGTCGTCCATCGACCGCGCCATGGCGCTGCTGGATACGCCCATCAACATCCCCTACGAAGGCCAACACTTTCCCATTGCCAACGTGAAGGGGGAACTGCGCTTTGAGCATGTTGGTTTTGCCTATGAGACGGTGCCCACGCTGCAAGATATCAACTTGACCATTCCCGCTGGCAAGACCACGGCCTTTGTCGGCTCCACCGGTTCTGGCAAGTCCACGTTGGTCAAACTGCTGCTGCGCTTCTACTCCGCTAAGTCCGGCCGTATTCTGTTAGAAGGCCAGCCCATTGATGGGCTCAACCTACAAGACCTGCGCCGCGCCGTGGGTTATGTGTCGCAAGACACGTTTTTGACGGATGGCACGGTGGCCGAAAATATTGCGTATGGCGCAGCCGGTGCCAGCGATGCGGCGATTGCTGAGGCTGCTCGTGCCGCCGAGTGCACCGAATTCATCAACCAACTGCCGCTAGGCTTTGCCACCCGCATTGGTGAACGCGGCCAAAAGCTGAGCGGCGGCCAACGCCAGCGCCTGGCCCTGGCACGCGCCATCCTGAAGAACCCGCCGGTGCTGATACTGGACGAAGCCACCAGCGCAGTCGACAACGAGACCGAGGCCGCCATCCAGCGATCGCTCGACGTGGTCAGCCGCAACCGCACCACCATCGTCATCGCCCACAGGCTGTCCACCGTGCGCCAGGCCGATTGCATCCATTTGCTGGAGGGTGGGCGCATTGTGGAGAGCGGCACCCATGATGAACTGGTGGAGCGAGGGGGCGGTTATGCGGCGTTGTGGCGGCTGCAAACGGGGGAGCGGTCGCTATGAGGAGGTTTGGAGGGGAGATTTCAAGCAAAATCAGGCTATAGCCCCCGTAAAATATGCCTACCTAGCTACATACTTGATAGCAAAATGTCGGCAAATCCGCACAAGTCGTGGTTGAACCGGGCAGGTGGCTACCGCAAGCGTCCGGCTGGCAGCGCCGCGGGATAGTGGGCGAGTTGCCTCCAGCGCCAGCCCAATGCCACAGCGGTAATGCTCGCCGAGCATGAGGCCAACAGCCACACTGGAGCGCCGAGTGCCACAAAAGCGGAAATGCACATCAAGGGGCCAATCGCCGCACACCATAGCAGCCCGCCAGACGCTTGTGGTGCCGTTGGGGCCAACGGCAGTCGCGACCAATCACTTATGGCAAACACGATCGAGGGTAACAACCCGATGACGACCAGCGACAACCAGGTGCTCTCCCACGGATGGGTTGTCGGTGGGAAAACGCTGGGTGCCATGGAAAGCACGGCGACTCCTCCCCAGGTTACGAGACTTTCCTTCAGGAAGCGTGTTGCAAGAGCATGGTTCAGCGCTGTCCCCCGTGGCATACCCGGCAGAAGCATCCAAAGAGCGTGTTCCTTGGCGGTTTTGGCGATCAAAACTGAGCGCGCTACCAGTGGGACTGCCACCGTCCACATGCAAGTAAAGCCCAGCGCAAGCGTCGCAGTGAGCGCTGATTTAAACCATAGGCCACTGCACGCCGCCAGTACCACTATGGCATACGGCACAAGCACGTGCCAGCCAGTTCCCGGATCGACGCGGATGCCCACGACTCGTTGCAGTACCGACCCCGACGCGGCGTGCGAAGGGGTGAGTGCGGCGCGTTGCCGCCGGCTAAGGGTGGGCGTGACATGGAAGGCGCCCAGTATTTGCCCATACGAGCGGTTGGCCCGCGGTTCCCTCAATCCCAGGCGCCTTGCACGGAAACTTGCTGCGTGTTCATCACCACCGGCCCGCAAGACGCCGTGCGTTAGGAGGCGGGCCAGAACCAGCAGTGCGATCAGTGTGGCAAGGGTGATACCCCAAGCAGGCAAAAGGAAAATCGGTCGCATAAGGTCTCGGAGGGCACCGATAACGCTTCTGAGAAATGACCCATCGCCAAATAACGTGGTGGCCAGCCATACAGAGGCAACTGGCACCAACAGGAGTGGCCATCGAAACCACAGCAAGAGCAGTAGGGCGCAAGCAGCGACCAGCAGCATGGTCAAAACGCTGTGTCCGAAGGGCAGTCCAGCTGCTAGCGCTACTGCGACGCCAACGGCCGCTGTGAGCGTCAGCCACATGCCCAGCATAGTTGTCCTCAGGCATCGCAGTTGCCGTGGCACCAAGCGCGCATCCATGGGGTGGTTGAAATGCATCAGCATCGTGGCGTGCAACAGCCACAAAATCACCAACGTTCCGACGGACAGTATTGCAAACAATTGCCGTATGGCTGGTTTTTGCACCCATGGCGTGGTGCCCGCCAGACATGCCAGCCCGACGACCAACAGGCCTATCGTGAGAAGCCGAAACGCAGACCACCGGCCACTCATCCTCCAACCGGCCGACAGCAATTGCCAATGGGGTGCGAAGCGCGCGCTCATGCCAGCTCCAAAAACAAAGCTTCCAGATTCACCGGTGCAATGTCCAAGCCCGGTGCCTCGGCAAACGGCCCGCTGGCCAGCCGCACCAGGGCAGTCGCTCGACCGGCATCCGGTGGCCTTTGGTGCAACACTTCTACTTGGTGTTGCTTTACATACTGGCGCACGTCGGCTGTTGGGCCACTGACCAGGCGGCTGTATTCCAGCAGCTCGTCCAGCGGCGCTTGCAGCCCGATGCGCCCGTCGCGCATGAAGGCCACGTCAAAAGCCACCCGCTCCAGGTCGGACAAGATATGCGTGGACAGCACCACAGTCGTCCCCCGGTCCAGCACCTGGTCGACCAGTTCCCGCAAAAAGTCGCGTCGCCCCGCAGGGTCCAGGCTGGCAACGGGTTCATCCAGCACCAACAAATCCGGCTCATGGGCCAGGGCGCGAATGATCGACAGGCGCTGTTGCTGCCCACCCGAGAGTTTTGCGATAGGTGTGTTCCGTGGAATCTCCCAACGGGACATCAGTCCTTCTACCTTGGCGGTGTTCCACCGGGTGTAGAAGCTGCGGAAGTAGCCCAGCAATTGATCGGCCGTAAACGCTTCAAACAGGTCGGACCGCTGGGGCACATAGCCAATGCGGGCGCGCTGCGTGTCGTCCAGTTTCTCAACAGGCTGGCCAAACAAGTGCACCGTGCCCTGTTGCAGGTCACGCAGCCCGAGCAAGGCTTCCAGCACCGTGGTTTTACCCGCCGCGTTGCGCCCGAGCAGGCCGACCACTTGGCCTGGTAACAGCGTCCAGTCCAGATTTTTGAGCACGGGCAAAGCGCCGTACGCTAGATTCAACCCGCGTAGCGCGGCCGTGGGGGCGTTGTTCGCTGTCATTTCGATTCACCTTCATTCAGTATGCGTTGGAAAAATTTGATGGCTTGCGCAGCGGGCACTTCCAGTTGCCGGGCCTCAGCGGCAGCCTTCTCCAGCGTGGGGCGCAGCTGTTCCGTGCGGGATACCGACGACTGCGCCCGCGCGTGCTGCGCCGCCACCACCATGGACAAGCCGCGTCGTCGCTCAAGCAGGCCCTCGGCCTCCATCAGGCTGAACGCCTTGGAGATCGTCATCGGGTGCACGGCCAGCGTCTGGGCCAGCTCGCGTACCGACGGAATTTCTTGTCCGGCAACAAGTTGGCCACTGGCAATGCGGCGGCGCAGTTGTTCCATCACCTGGCGGTAAATGGGCTCCGCCGAGCCTGGGTTGATGGTGATGAAGCCTATGGAGTTCATGGAATGTGTCTAGGTGTACTAGTACTATAGTACACATAGACACTATGTGCAACTTGACTTAACGACCTGGCTTTATGGCGTTGCACTGCGTTCCAGGTACTGCGCGTGAATTTGCGCGAATAGATTGGCTGTAGCCATCGTGGAATATGGCTATATTGCTACTCAATAGGTAACAAGTCTATTTCAACAAAACAACCCCGTGCAAGCCTGCCTTGCGCGCATCGCGCGCCAGGGGTTTGTCAAATGTGGCAAATTGATCGCCGTCCGGGCATTGCGCGGCGTGCAGCGCATCTGCAAAGTCGAGGCCTGCGCCGTAGGCGTCAAATACGCGTTGGGCCAGCACCGTATCTGCGGCAGAGATGTTTTCTAGGCTCAACAAGTCGCGCATGGCAGCTTCAATTTGTGTAGCCTCCAATGCGTAGCAAGCGCGTAACACCCACTCGCATTCCATCAACACGGACATTGCCACCGTGCAAGGATTGGCAGCCACGAACCGCTCAGCAATTTTGGCCTGGCGGGCATCTTCGCCCACCAACAGGCGAATCACCACATTGCTGTCGAGTGCAGCCATTAGCGCGGGTTTCTAAGGGCGGCTTCGCGCAGGACGGCGGCATGCATGTCTTCAATGCTGGCAGCTGCGCCCTTGTAAGCAAGGCGTTTGCGGATAGCCGCAAGACCCTCGGCGAAGGGAACCTTTTCATCGCTCGTTACTGCCTTGAGCAACAGCCCTTCGCTGGTTTCTTCCACTTGCAGCCGTGTGCCCGCATGCCAGTGGCGGGCATCCCGCAGGGCTTTGGGAATGATGACTTGACCCTTGCTGGAGAGTAGAGTGGTTTGCATATACAGCCCATCGTAGTTTAGTAAGATTTTAGTCTTACTTTGCGATATTGACTAGGCCAAGTGCGGTTAGCTACTCAACTGACAGCATCCGCCCTGGATTCATCGTGTTCTTCGGGTCCAGCGCCAGCTTGATCGCACGCATCATGCCCAGCGCGACGGGGGACTTGTGTTGCACCAGCTTGTCGCGCTTGAGGCTGCCGATGCCGTGTTCAGCGGAGATGGAGCCTTTGAATTGGTCCACCATGTCATAGACGATGGCATTGACGCCTTTTTCGTCGTCGCGCAAAAAGACTTCTGCATCGGCATTGGCTGGGGCATGCACGTTGTAATGCAGGTTGCCGTCGCCCAAATGGCCGTAGTTGACAAGCCGCACGCCGGGGTAGGCTTGCTCCAGCTGGGCGTCGGTGAGGCGCACAAACTCGGGGATGCGGGACACGGCGATGGAGATGTCGTGTTTGATGTTCAGGCCCTCTTGCGCCTGGGCTAGCGGAATGCTTTCGCGGATATGCCATAGCGCGTGGGCCTGGGTGATGCTTTCGGCCACCACGGCGTCAACCACGCAACCACCGTCGATGGCAACTTCCAATAGGCGCTCGAAGCGTTCGCGGGCATGCGCCTCGGACTCCTGGTCGGAATTTTCCAATACAACACAGTAAGGCGCGGCCGCCACAGCGCCGGGCCGCCCCAAGCCAGGCGGAGCCCCCTCGGGGGGCAGCGAACCACACGCAGTGGGGAGCGTGGGGGCTAGGTTATTGCCTTGAAACGGCACACGCTGCAGCGGGAAGTGTTTCGTCACCAGGCTCAGCGCAAACTTGCCCATCACCTCGAAACCCGTCAGCCCCGCACTCAGGTGCTGGTGCGCCAAGCCCAGCAGTTGCACGGCGGCGTCCAACGACGGCACGGCCGCAAAGGCGGTGAGTTGCGCCACGGGCAACGGGTAGAGCTTCATCGTGGCGGCTGTGATCACACCCAAGGTGCCTTCGGAGCCAATCATCAGGTGGCGCAGGTCGTAGCCGGTGTTGTCTTTGCGCAGGCCCGACAGGCCATCCCAAATTTCGCCCTGTGCTGTGACCACTTCCAGCCCCAGACATAACTCGCGGGTATTGCCGTAACGCACCACCTGCGTGCCGCCCGCATTGGTGCCAAGATTGCCGCCAATGGTGCAACTGCCCTCGGCGGCCAAACTCAGCGGGAACAAGAAGCCAGCCTTCTCGCAGACCTCTTGCAGGGTTTGCAGCACGCAGCCTGCTTCTACCGTCACGGTCAGATTGCCGCCATCCAGCACCCGCACAGCATTCATGCGCAGCAGGCTGAGCACGACTTGAGTGCCGGTGGCGTCGGGGGTGGAGCCCACCACCATGCCGGTGTTGCCGCCTTGGGGCACGATGCTGATGCCAGCCGCCGCACAGGCCTTGACCACCTCCGCCACTTCTTGTGTATTTGCAGGGCGCACCACAGCCAACGCGTGGCCGCGTTCGCGCTTGCGCCAGTCTTGCTCCCAGGCGCTCAGGTCGGTGGCCGGGTCTTCATGGGTCAGCACATGGTCGGCGCCGACGATGCCACGCAGTTGTGCAAGCAAGTTGGTATGGTTGGAGTCGGTCATGGTGCAGCCTCTTGGCTATCTGGGTTCTTGTTGGCGCCGCGGGGGCCAAGGCGCAGGCGCACGTGCATGGTGCAGGCCACAAACAGTGTCATACACAAAACAATTTCCAGCATGGCGAGGTAGTTGCTGGGCGGCTTGTCGCTCCAGGCGCGCACCACGCCTTCGATGAAATACAACCACACCACCAGGCTGACCCAGCGGTAGGTGTACAGGCGATTTTTCAGCAGGCCCGCCAGTGGAATACACAGCGGCACGGCCTTGAGAATCAACCAGGAGCCACCAGGGCGCAAGGGGGCCAGCACCAGTTCCCAAGCCAGGGATAGCAGAATCAGGCCCAGCACGCTGCCCACGGCGAGCCAGCGGGTGAGATTGACGGAAAAGGGGGCGGGTTGGGTAGGTGCGGGTGTGGGCGTGTTCATGTCGGTGGCATCATAGCGGCATGCACAATTTAGAACGTCTAAGAGGCTGGCTCCAAGAAGTCGCCCAAGTACCCTGGTTCGAAGCTATCCGCACACTGCGGGAGCGTTTCCGCGAAGACCGCCTGGGCCTTACCGCCAGTAGTCTGACCTTTACCACCACCATCGCGATGGTGCCTTTCATCACCGTGGCGTTGGCCGTGTTTACGGCTTTTCCCATGTTTGCCAAGTTCCAGGATGTTCTGCAAAAGTGGCTCATAGATAGCTTGGTTCCTGAGAACATTGCGCGGCAGGTGCTGGACTACCTGAGCCAGTTTGCCGGCAAGGCCAGCAAGCTGGGCGTGGTGGGGCTGGCGGTGCTGCTGGGCACCGCGCTGGCACTGGTGTTCACGATTGACCGCACGCTAAACAACATCTGGCGGGTGCGCAAGCCCCGGCCCTTTGCGCAGCGGCTATTGTTTTATTGGGCGGCCATTACGCTGGGGCCGGTGCTGTTGGCGCTGAGCCTGAGCATGACGTCATATGCGGTGTCGTATTCCAAGGGCTTGGTGGGTGCCATGCCCGGCGGTGTCTCGTTTTTGTTAACGGCGTTGCAGTTTGTGCTGGTGGCGGCAGGCATGGCCTCCATGTTCCGTTTTGTACCTAACACCCATGTGCGCTGGGGACACGCCTGGATTGGTGGCGTGTTTGTGTCTACCGGTATGGAGCTGGCCAAGCGCGGACTGACCGCCTATCTCAGCAGCGTGCCAACCTATTCGGCCGTATATGGCGCCTTTGCAACCTTGCCCATATTGTTGATCTGGATTTATGTGGCCTGGGTCATTGTGCTGCTGGGTGCGGCATTGACCGCGTATCTGCCCAGTCTGCTGGCAGGTAGCACACTGCGCCGTCTGCCGCACGGGTGGCGTTTCCAATTGTCATTAGAGGTGGTGCAGCAATTGGAGCGTGTGCGTGTGGGTGATACCAAGGGCTTGACCTTGGAGCAACTTTGTAAGGTGATGCATGTGGATCCTCTGCGCTTGGAGCCGCTGTTGCAAACCCTGATCAGCTTCGACTGGATAGGGCAGTTGCGTGAAGTGTTGGAACCCGGTGACGAGGCGCGGTATGTGCTGCTGGTGGATCCTGAAAACACATTGTTGGAGCCGCTGTTGAGCGCGTGGTTGGTGGAGCGTACCGAAGCATCGGAGAAGATTTGGCAAATCGGCCACTGGCCCGCTATTACATTGCGTGAGGTGTTATGACTATGAAGCCTTATTGGTCAGACCCTGATGGTTCTAGCGCCTGGTACCGGGTGCATGTTCACGACAAGAACTACTCGGTCAAGGTGCTCGAATCGCCGTTTGAAGAAGACGTAGCTATCACCGAGATCAAGCAGGAGTGGAGCGGCGGCAAAACCGCTTCTCGCACGATCCGTGCGGGTGACGAATACAACAAGGTAAGTGCGGCATATTTTGCGGCCAGGAAGGCGGGGTAGTGTGGGCACTGAAATTGAAAAGAAATTCTTGGTCGTGGGCAGCGATTGGCGTGGGGCAAATGGCACCCGCATCTGTCAGGGCTATCTCAACCGCGACAAAGACAGAACGGTGCGGGTGCGCATTGCGGGCGAGCAAGCCTACTTGACCGTCAAGGGCGCTACAAAAGGCAACACGCGGGCCGAGTTCGAGTACGAAATTCCTCTTGCTGATGCCGAACAACTTTTGGCTCTGTGTGATGGCCCCACGATTGAAAAAATCCGCCACAACGTCGTGCATGGTGACCACCTGTGGGAGGTGGATGAGTTCCTGGGCCAAAATTCCGGCCTGGTGGTGGCCGAAATTGAATTAGCAGCAGAAAATGATGCTTTCTCCAAGCCGCCGTGGGTGGGCCGAGAGGTCAGCGATGACAGTCGGTACTTCAACTCCCAGCTGGCGACCAACCCCTATTGCAACTGGCGAGACCCAGTGGCATCCACTTAAAGCCCATGGCTTGGTCGGGCACCTTTTGAGACTGACGGTTTTCTGACGCTGCGCGGGATTGGGAGCAAGGATTGCCTTCGCCCCCTTGTTTGAAAATGGGTGTGGCATCTATAGTGCGGGTGGCGGCCTCGCTGGCTCGCTGAGTATCCATTGCTACAACCCATTACTAGAGGAGAAAGACATGCTACGTTGGTCCGTGATTTTTTTGGGGGCGGCGGTCAGTCTGATCGCCGCATGTACCACCATGCCCGATAGCAAAGTAAAAGTGACCGACAAAGGTGTCTCAGTCAGCGGTGCTGACAGTGTGGGAGATGCGCAAATGGTGGCCGACGAGGAATGCGCCAAGCGCGGCAAAATGGCCCGCTGGACCAGTGGTGACGACGTATACGTGTTTGAGTGTTCCGAATAAAAATTTCGGATAGTCTCTACGCCTTTTCCAGCCCGTATTTGGCGACCAGTTTCGCGCGACGGGCGGGGTCAAAATTGATACGACTCGGATCCCGGTCCACAGCGGCCAGCAGGCGTTTGTCCATCACAGCAAACCACAGCGGCGGCACATAAGCCAAAGGGAACATGCCAAAGTAGCCATTGGGTAGCTGCGGTGCTTCTTCAAAATGGCGCAGTGACTGGAAGCGCCGCAGCGGATGGGCGTGGTGGTCCGAGTGGCGTTGCAGGTGGAACGTGGCCCAGTTGGAGAACACGTGGTTGCTATTCCAGGAATGTTGGGGCTTGCAGGGCTCATAGCGCCCCTGGGCGTTTTTCTTCCGTAGCAAACCATAGTGCTCAATGTAGTTGGCCGAGGTGAGTTGAAAGTTGGACCACAGTGCCGCCGGCACCAGAAACCACAACACGTCTGCGCCCAGCCACACGCACAACGTGCTCCACAGCAAGACGGTAATCAGCGCGGGTTGCAAGATCTCGTTATGCCACGACCAAAAGGGCTGCCCGTCCACCCGCATGCGCTCGCGCTCCAGCCTCCAGGCGCGGCGAAAGGCGCCAGGCATCTCACGGAATACAAACCGCCAAATGGATTCACCCATGCGGGAGGATGCAGGGTCTTCCGGGGTGGCTACATCACGGTGGTGACCACGGTTGTGCTCCACCGTGAAGTGGCCATAAAAGGTGGGCGCAAGAATGAGCTTGGCCAGCCAGCGCTCCAGCGTCGTGCGCTTGTGCCCAATTTCATGGCCGAGGTTGATGCAAAAGCCGCCGACGCCACCGGTTGAGATGATCAGGCCCAAGGTGCCAAGCCAGGTCAGCGGCGCCGTTTGGCTGAACCACGCGGCATAAATGAAGGCACCCCACAGCAAAGGTACCAGGGCGAAGGTTACCCGCCGGTAGTACGCATCGGCCTCCAATGCGGGTACTGCTGATTCAGGTGGGTTGCTGGTGTCCGTACCCATCACCAGGTCCAACAGCGGCGCGACCAGGTAGGTGAACACCACGGGTATCCACAGCATGGCGGTTAGCGGATACCACTGCCACAACAGCGGGCCCGCGGCAATGGTCAACGGGACCAGCAGCGACACGATCCAGGCTAGGCGTTTGTTGTCCCGGTAGGGCGTGGATAAGGCATTGTTCATATTTGCGGTCTCTTGTTAGCTGCCACCAGAGACGGGTGGCAACACCATACAGCGCAGTGTGGCCTCGATCGGCATGGGTAACCACCGATGCGGTAGCCAAAAATTCGTCATAAAGTGCCAAGCTATGGTTTCCCCTAGTGCCCACTCGCAGCACTCGCTTATGTCCAAACGCCCTTTGAGTCGTCTATGCCTTCCCATCCAGCCATAGTGGGCCAATCCAGCGTCCATCCGGTGTACGCGCGCCTGCTGCGCATGCTGCTGGAAAAGGCTGATGTGGACAGCGTCCGTGTCTTGGCCAGTGCCCAATTGGAATGGGATACCTTGGTCCGTGATGAAAAATGGCTTGAGCGCACCACGGTCGTCCGCTTGGTGCAGGCCGCCATAGCCGCCACCGGCAAGCCCTGGTTGGGGCTGGATTTGGGTTGGCTCGCACCTATCTCCGCCCATGGCGAAGTCGCCTATGCCGCGGTCACGGCACCCGATTTGGGATCAGCGCTGGCGGTGATGGCGCGATTTGGTGCGTTGCGCGACGATATGTTCACCTGGACGTTCATCCCCTATCCCCAGGGCGGCGCCGTTTTGCGGGCTGTACAACGGACCGACTGGGGGCCTGCCAATGGTTTTGTGTTGGACACCGTGGTAGCCGCGGTTATGCGGGTCATCGAGGCGTCGCTGGGTCAATGGCCTGCGGGGGTGCGACTAGAACTACCCATGGCCCAGCCGCCATGGGCAGCGCAGTATGCGCGTGTCTCGCCGCTGGAGATTCATTTTGGCAGGCCGGTTTTGTCGTTTTGCTTTGAATCTGCTGCACTCAAGATGCCTTGCATCGGTGGCGATGCGCACGCACATGCCAATGCGCGCCGAGAGTGCGAGCACGCGTTGGCAAAAATAGAGGGGCTCAGTTACACCCAGCGCGTGCGCAATGTGTTGGCGGATGCCCCTGTCGGCTGTTACCCGCAATTGGGTCAGGTCGCAAAGGAATGTGGTGTGTCCAACCGCACACTAATGCGGCATTTGCGGGCGGAGGGCTCGGCTTTTCAGACCTTGTTGGATGGTGACCGCAAAGCGCGCGCGCACTGGTTGTTGGTCCATACACGGTTGAGTATGGAAGAACTTGCAGCCCAGTTGGGTTACGCAGATACATCCAACTTCAGCCGTACCGTACGCCGCTGGTTTGGCGCGCCGCCACGTGAGATCCGTGTGGCTGGGGCGGGCCGCAACGATAACTTTCCCGGCAGCGACTACCATTGATGAATTTGCCAACCGCTGATCCTCGCAGCGGCATTCCCTATGAATTCTTCCCAACGGATCAACCAAGAACTGCTTGTAATGCCACGTATTTTTTTCGCCTGCCTCGCAATGTTGTTGATGATCACCTCAGGCCTTGCCGTGACCTTGGGCAGTGCGGAGGGCACGGCTGACAAGGCTGCGCAGGCGCCCAGTTTTGGCACCCACGGCATGGCCGTTTTTGGCGGCCGCGACGGACTGTATGCCTCACACCTTCCCATGTTCCATGCACCGCATGATGCCCAGGTGGTGTTGCGCTTTCACCTGGTCGATACCCATGTGGACGCGCGCCTGCGGGCCCGGTTGGCCTTGCGGCCGCAATTGTGGACGTTGGAGCCCGAGCACTTTGACCTGCTCAGACTGCAGCCCGGCAACGCGCAACCCCTCAAGCAATTTACCGCCCGCCTGGTGCAGGGGCATTTTGAGCGGGGTGGCACGGAGCGTTTTGCCGGGCAGACGGTGGTGGTAGACGAGGTATTGTTGTTCAATCGGTTGGATACCAAGGTCGTCAGTGACGGGGACCCGGCGCACAGTGCGGGCCGCTACCTGCTGCTGGGCGCGGGCCGCGAGTTTTTTGCCGTGAAGGAAATAGACCGTCGCCCCGACTTTGACACCATCATTGCGATGAAGCCGCTGCCACACGCCGAGCACAAAGTGGGGGGAACACCAACACGCACGCTGGTGCGACACTTCTCGCTGCCCACCGACGATTTAAAGGCACCCACGCGACCCTCTTTGCAAGCAGCGCTGCAGGCTCAGGGCGAAAAAATATTGACGGTGGGCAAGACGCTGTACTTCGAGACAGAAGACCTGAAGTAGCGCTGGGGTGGCGGGGTTCAGGGCGACAGGTTGGGCTCGGGCCTCATTCAGGTGTCGCGTGCAGAAAGTCGCGGATAGCAAAGAGCGTCTCGTCTGGCGTTTCTGTCATCTGGTGGTGGCCTACGGGTAAGTTGACCACCTGCACCACTTTACCGCTGGTTTTTGCCTTGGTGATCAATGGCTGCGCGGCTTTGGCGGCGGTCATTTGGTCCTGCGCACCCAACACAAACAGCACCGGGCAGGTGATGGCTTCCATGGTAGCTTCGCCGTTGGCATAACGATCACAGGCCACAAAACCCCGGTGAAAAACGTTGACGACTGTGTTGCTGGCCAGCACGCGCCGCCCCAACGCCATGCTGTTGCCAAACACCCAAGTGCCGGGCCCCAGCGCAGACGGTGGTGCGGCGAGTGTGCTGCGCGAAAACACGTTGATCATGTTCAGCGCCTTCAGTGGCTCGTTGAGCGAAGTTTCGATCAATATGGGCGACACTTTCATAGGAAAGGCCGTGCCCACTAACACCAGATGCGTGACACGTTCCTTTAACCGTGATGCCGCCTCTAGTGCAATCAGCGATCCCCAACTATGACCGACCAACGCGGCCTTGGACACGCCCGCCGCATCCATCAGCGCGGCGATAAAGTCCGCCGCTTCTTCTACGGTGGACGGGGCATCTCCTGCGCTGCGGCAGTGGCCGGGCAGGTCGACCGCCAGCACGTTGTAGCCATGGTTGGCCAAGTAGCGGCTTTGTAAAGTCCAGACGCTGTGGTCGTTGAGTACGCCGTGGATAAAGACGACGGTGGGTTTGGCTGCATCTAGGTCCTTGCCACCGGTATAGCAATAGGTCTGCGCGTTGTTGACGTTTAGTTTCATGCTGCCTTCTCCGCAACTTTTAAGGCCCGCTTCAAGTCGTCTATCAAGTCGTCGGCATCTTCTAAACCGATGGACAAGCGAATCGTTCCTTGGGTGATGCCTGCTGCTGCCAGGGCTTCGTCCGTCATGCGGAAGTGGGTGGTGCTGGCTGGGTGAATGACCAAGCTGCGGCAGTCGCCCACATTGGCTAGGTGGCTAAACACTTTAAGTGCCTCGATGAATTTTTTGCCCTGTTCGCGGTTGCCCTTCAGGTCGAAGCTAAACACGGAGCCTGCGCCTCGCGGCAGCAGCTTTAGTGCCAGCGCATGGCTCGCGTGGCTATCCAACATGGGGTGGCCTACTCGGCTGACGAAGGATTGGCTAGCCAGGAACTGCACCACCTTTTCGGTGTTGCGCATATGGCGCTCCATGCGCAGGCCCAGCGTTTCTACACCCTGCAAAATGAGCCACGCAGTGTGCGGGCTCATGCAAGCGCCGAAATCGCGCAAGCCTTCACGGCGCGCGCGCAGCAAGAATGCGCCCACTGTGCTTTCCTCGCTGAAATTCATGTTGTGAAAGCCAGCGTAGGGCGCAGCCAGCTCTTCAAACTTGCCCGACTGTTCGTAGGCGCGCGCCCAGTCAAAACTCCCACCATCCACCACAATCCCGCCCACCACCGTGCCGTGGCCGGACAAGAACTTGGTGGCCGAGTGGTAGACCAGGTCGGCACCCAGCTCCAGCGGCTTCATCAACCAGGGGGAG
Organism: Rhodoferax sp.; assembly: GCA_046598245.1. Taxonomy (GTDB): domain Bacteria; phylum Pseudomonadota; class Gammaproteobacteria; order Burkholderiales; family Burkholderiaceae_C; genus Allorhodoferax. The sequence goes on along the minus strand of JBKJJC010000367.1, from coordinate 2,475 downwards.
GTGAGGGTGGAGTCCACCAGCAGTGGCACACCGGCCTCGTGGGCTATAGCTGAGACAGTGGGAATATCCAGCACGTCCAGTCCCGGGTTGCCCACGGTTTCACCAAACAGCAGCTTGGTGTTGGGTTGGATCGCGGCCTTCCAGCCATCCATGTCGCCCGGTTTCACAAACGTGGTCTCGATGCCAAAGCGGCGCATCGTGTAGTGCAGCAAGTTTTGCGAGCCGCCATACAGCGCAGTGCTGGCCACGATGTGCGAGCCCGCGCCCATCAGTGTGGCAATACTCAGGTGCAAAGCTGCCTGACCGCTGGCGGTGGTGATGGCGCCAATGCCGCCCTCTAGAGCCGCCACACGTTGCTCCAGTACGGCATTGGTCGGGTTGCTGATGCGGCTGTAGACGTGTCCCGCACGTTCCAGGTTGAACAGCGATTGCGCATGCTCGCTGGACTCGAATACAAAGGATGTGGTCAGGTGAATGGGTGTAGCCCGAGCGCCCGTGGTGGGGTCGGGCGAGGCGCCTGCGTGCAGGGCCAGGGTGTCAAAACCGGGGTCGGCGTAGCCGGGCATAAAGTGCCTCCTATAGATCCCGTAGATTGTGGGCTATATTTGGGAGAGATTCTCCATCCATGTGCCAGAGGAAAAAACCATGAAAGTCAGCGACATTCTGCGCGTCAAGGGTAGTACGCTTTTCACCACCACGCCAGAAGACACGTTGGCCGATGCGGCCCAGTTGATGGCAGAGAAAGACCTAGGCTCGTTGGTCGTCATTTCCCACGGTTTGGTTGTGGGAATGCTTACCTTCCGCGAAGTGATCCAGGCCACTGTAAAAAATGGGGGTGCTTTTGGCACCACCAGCGTGTACCGCGCCATGGACTCAGGCCCCCTGATCTGCACCATGGAAACCGAGTTGGACGAGGTGCGCCGCATGATGCTGGAGCGCCATGCCCGCTACATGCCGGTCATCAACAACCGCATGCTGATGGGCGTGATCAGCTTTTATGACGTGGCCAAGGCGGTGGTGGACAGCCAGAATTTTGAGAACAAGATGTTGAAGGCGTACATACGCGACTGGCCCGAGGGGGAAGAGGGCGCGGCGCCGGTTTGATCGGGACTCTATGCGCATCGTCGGCAATAAAAACGCGGGACTACAACTAGAGCCGGTGACTCCAGAAGAGGCGTGGCGGCGGGGTCGTGTGCTGGATGCCATGTTGCCCAACCCGGTAACGCTCCGCCAAGGAGTCATGCGGCTCACCCATGCGTGCGCCAATGCGCAAGATGACGGACGTATGCTGCAAATCGCCCGCAGACTCAACGCCCCGCAATCTGACCATGGCCCAACCTGACCAACTGCTGCATTTGCTGCGCCGCTTTGCTGAGGAAGGCGTTCAGTATATGCTGGTAGGTGGTCACGCGGTGCGGCTCAACGGCTTTGTCCGAAGTACAGAAGACATAGACATCCTGTTGCCATCATCCGTAGACAACGGGCGCAAGGTTATTCGGGCTCTTGATTTTTTGCGCAGCAGCGCCGAGCTAGATCCCGCATGGTTTGAAGTCAACGCTGCAGAGCCAGACAATATTCGGGTGTCCGATGAATTGTTGATTGATTTGCTCTTTGCGGCGAACGGTCAAACGTTCGATTCCTTGCAACCCCATGTACGCAGAGTCATGGTGGAGGGTGTCCCGGTGGATACCTTGGACATTGATGGTTTGCTCAAAACCAAAACAGATTTCAGAGACAAGGATTTGATCGACAAAGCCGCGCTTTTGCGGCTCAAGCAGGGCTTGGACAAGAGCTAGCCTCTGCTCTTGCCAAGTCGGCCCCATTCGCCCCGGCTGCACCACATCAATACTTCCTGAGGTGCTAGGGCGGCCAGCGGCTTCGCGGTTGTGTATCAATGCCTTTTGTTTCCAAAACCCGGCTTGCGATGCTGGTGCCGAACCACCAATATCAAGATGTGTGGGAGATGTCGCTTTCCGCTTCAGGATGAAGCGCATAGCTCATTGGGCAAGCTTTGACCGAAGGCGCGCAATGGCCTCCTGGTCCGGAACTGGCACGGACGTGCCATCGGCCAACGCACTCTCCCTTCGGTCCGCCTCAAGACCCCACGCCTGCCCAACTTCGGGATCGGCATCCAGGCTTGCCAGTAACCTTGCCAGCAAGTGCGAGCGGTCTGCCGGCGCAAGTTTAAGTGCTTCGGCTTCCAGAACTTCCAGGCGCGTGTTCATGGCGACGACCAAGGAACAAAAATGAATATGCGCAAGCTTGCCACAAAATGCATCGGTTGGGTTTGACGCTTTCACACCCTCGCCATCCCTGGACTTCGCGCCGCGCACCTGTTCGGGAAGGGTCGCGGGCCAAGCTTGGGGGGTGCTTGGTGTAGTGGTGGTGCTGGCAAGCGCTGGGGCCGCTGAGGACCTTTTTCGGGGTCTTTTAGTGCCAAATCGGCCTGTAGCCCAGGTGGAATGATCCTTGGAT
>JBKJJC010000358.1:0-17536 GCA_046598245.1 Rhodoferax sp. | reverse complement strand
TGCGCTCGCCCGGAAACGGGGGCAGAGCCGGCGCCGCTCTGCGGCTTGGATCCGACCCCATTTCCTGCAGCCAGTTGGGCCTCCAGCGACTTGGCCAACCCCTTGAAACCATACTTTTCGCAAAAGAGCCTTAGAGCCCCCGTATCCTGTACCCCTATAGCTATTGAATCCATAGCAGGCAAGCCGGAGACCCAACCGGTCAGGTCGCAGTCGGTCTTGATGGTCAACAGTGAGCGACCAGTAGGCAGCCAGTCCAGCGCCTGGCGCAGGTTCTCACCAACAACTCCCTTGATGTTGGCGGCGTTGTCCACCACCGCTTGCAGCGAGCCGTATTCCTGCAGCCATTTCACTGCCGTCTTTGGGCCAACTTTGGCGACGCCTGGCACGTTGTCCACCGTGTCGCCCACCAGGGTCTGGTAATCGAGCATCAGCCGAGCGGGCACACCAAACTCGGCCTCCACACCCGCCATGTCGCGGCGCTTGCCGTTCATGGTGTCGATGATGGTGATGTGTTCGTCGACCAGTTGCGCCAAATCTTTGTCGCCACTGCTAACAATGACCTCAATACCCTGGCTTGCCGCGACGACGGCCAGCGTGCCAATCACGTCGTCGGCCTCCACCCCTGGCACGTCCAGCACCGACCAGCCCAGCAGGCGCACTACCTCGTGGATCGGCGCAATCTGGCTGCGCAAATCGTCCGGCATGGGGTCGCGGTGGGCCTTGTACAGCGGGTAAATGGCGTCGCGAAAGGTAGGACCCTTCGCGTCAAACACACAGGCCACGTAATGGGCCGGGTATTCCTTGCGCAGGGATTGCATCATGTTGACCATGATGCGGATGGCACCGGTCTTTTGCACCGTGCCGTCGGGCAGAGTGATGCTCATATCGCCGCCGCCGGCGAAAAAGGCGCGGTAGAGGTAGCTGGAGCCATCGACCAGCAGCAGGGTTTTCTTATCAGTCATGGGGGTATTTTGCCTTGAGGGCCGCTCTACAATCCGGCTTCACACTTTGTTTATCCATCTCCCGCCCATCTGGACTCCGTCTGGAGAACGGTGGGATTTTGACTTTTCGGGCTGGCTGGCACACATGGCGGTTTACACAGAGGTCTCGTTTGACGAGGCCAGGGACTTCTTGCAAACCCTTCAATTGGGCACCCTCCAGACGATGGCGGGTTGCTCGGGCGGCATAGAAAACACCAACTATTTCGTCACCACCGACGAAGCCCCCTATGTACTGACACTGTTCGAGCGGCTGAGCATGGAGCAACTGCCGTTTTACCTGCGGCTGATGAAGCACCTGGCCCACCATGGCATTCCGGTACCCGACCCCGCCACCAACCGCGACGGCGACGTGGTGCACAGCCTGAAGGGCAAACCCGCCGCCGTGGTTAACCGCCTGCGTGGCAAAAGTGAATTGGCGCCGACCACCACACACTGCGCGCTGGTGGGTGCCATGTTGGCCCGAATGCACCTGGCCGGCCGAGATTTCAACATGCAACAGCCCAACCTACGGGGGCTGGATTGGTGGAACGAAACGGTGCCGGTGATACTGCCCTTCGTACCTGCCGACCAGGCCGCCTTACTGCAAAGCGAACTGGCTTACCAGAACCATGTAGCCACATTCTCTGGCTACCGCGCCCTGCCCCGCGGTGCCATCCATGCTGACCTGTTTCGCGACAACGTGATGTTCGAGACCACCGATGGCGACGCCGCTGAGCCTACGCTCACCGGCTTCTTCGACTTTTATTTTGCGGGTGTAGACACCTGGCTTTTTGATATTGCCGTTTGCCTGAACGACTGGTGCATAGACTTGGCCACCGGTTCCAGCGACGACGCACGCACACTTGCCTTCATGGCTGCCTACTCTGCCGTGCGCCCTTTGCAAGCCCAGGAGCGTCAGTTATTGCCCGCCATGGCGCGCGCAGCCGCCCTGCGGTTTTGGATTTCACGCCTCTGGGACCTGCACCTGCCACGGGAAGCTGCGGTTTTACAAGCCCATGATCCGGACCATTTCCACCGCGTGCTGCGCCAGCGTATCCTCTACCCCATGACATCCTCACACATTTGCACGGCATGAAACTTCAAATCGTTCCAGCCAGCAGAGGCATCCAATGGGTCAAATCGGGAATGCGGACATTCTTTAAACAGCCGTTGGCGTTGTCGGGGCTGTTCTTCATTTTCCTGGCGGTGATGTCCGTATTGAGTGTGCTACCGGTCATCGGCAATGTACTGGCCTTCGTGTTGATGCCAGGCGTGACATTGGGAATGTTGTCCGCCACCCGTGAGGCCAACAACGGCAAATTCCCCATGCCAACCATTCTGATAACCGCCTTCCGGTCAGGTCCTCTGCAACGCCGTTACATGCTGACCCTGGGCGCACTCTACACACTAGGTATTGTGCTGATTCTGTGTGCGACACCACTCATCGACGGCGGAGGTTTCGCCAAACTTATGTTGTTAGGCCAAACACCGACTGCCGAAGCGCGGCAAGACATGGACTTCCAATTGGCTATGCTGTTTGCATCGGGGTTAAACATGCCTTTGACCCTGTTGTTTTGCCACGCATCTGCGCTGATTCATTGGCACAACACAACACCCGTCAAGAGCATATTCTTCAGCCTGGCGGCAATTGCCGGTAATTTTCGAGCGTTTGTCGTATACGGGTTGGTCTGGATGGGCGTTTTTTTAGGTTTTGGCATGATCATGGCCATATTGGTGGGTGTGGTCGGTGGTGTAGAAACCGTTGCAGCCTTGGCCTATCCCGCTGCGATGCTGATTGCGACCATGGTTTTTACCTCCATTTACTTCACGTTTCACGACAGCTTTGCGTTCACTCCAGGAGATGACACATGACACAGCACTATTTAGAGGGAAGAAGCGAAAGCGAACTCCTGTGGTTTCAACGGCGCAGCTTTTTGCAGGCTGCTGCGGCCTGGTCGGCAATCGGCGGCCTGGGCGTTGCCCACGCACAGGCACGTGGCAATGTGGTGGAGTTGCAGGGTGACGCTACCGTCAATGGACAAGCGCTGCGCCCCAACCAAACGGTCCAGACCGGCGACGAAATTGCCACTGGTCCACGTTCCACCCTCATTTTTGTCGTGGGCAACTCAGCCTTTCACGTGCGCCAAAACTCCAATATGGTGGTTGAGCGTGGTCCTACGATCAACGCGGTCAGCTTGCTGCGCCTGCTGACCGGAGCGGTGGTTAGCGTGTGGGGAAGCGGCACCAGCCGGCAAATCGTGACGCCCACGCTCACCGCAGGCATTCGGGGCACTGGGGTCTATACCGAGATATTTTCCAAACAGGGTGGACGCACCTATTTCTGCAACTGCTATGGCGTGGTTGATTTGGCATCAGGTAACGACCGTGAAGTCTCTGAATCGAGCTACCACCAAGCCGTATGGGGTGAACCCGTTTTGGATGGGCGGGCAGCCATCACGCCAGCTCGCGCCATCAACCATTCGGACGAAGAACTGGAATATCTGGCGCGTCTGATCGGTGAACGTACGGCATGGCAAATCAGCGGCATAAAAGGCACCAAGGAGATGGGTCGCGAATACGGGGGCTGATACACCCAGGTGTTGCCAAAGCCACAACAAACCACCTAAACAACATGAAAAAAGCAGGCGAAGGTGTTGATTTGTCTTGTTTTTATGGAACTGATCGCCTGATAATGAAACACGTTGACGGCGCGGCAATGGCGTCATTTCTTAATAACCTTGGACAAAGGGGGCTATCTTGATTCCCAAAACTCTGATGCAACTGGCAATCGGTGTCGGCACCTTGTTACTGGTCGGCTGTGCTACGCCGCCCGCACCCGATCCTACACTCTCTGCCCAGGCAGCCGCAGAGAGAGCCCAGATGCAAATGCGATCACTCCATATGTACAAGGTAGTAGGCCCATGAACATCAAACTGATTCTTTCTGCATTGGCAGCTGTAACTGTGCTGGGCGCCTGCGTCGCGCCCATTAACGTCCGCATGGACCCCACATATGACGATGCAGCGGCCAGCAAATTTGTAGGGCTCAATCAATATGCGGTCAACCAGTTGATTGGTAACTACGACCGTGATCCTTTGGGTGACACGCCGGTCTTGGTTGCAACCATTGTCAACGTAAACGATATGCGCCGCACCGCTCCGCTGGGTCGCACGTTGTCTGAGCAGTACGCATCCCAGATGGCGACTCTCGGTTTCAATGTCAAGGAGATGAAGCTACGTGGCGACGTCTTCATCCGTGAAGAAACCGGTGAACTGCTGTTGTCACGCGAGATCAAAGATATTGCCCGCAGCCACAACGCCAGTATGGTGCTGGTCGGCACCTATTCGGCCGCTGCCAACTTCACCTATGTCAGTCTAAAGTTTGTTCGCTCCCAAGACAGTCGCATCATCCGTGCCTATGACTATGCCCTACCCAACGACAAGGATGTGACCAAGCTGCTGCAGGTGGCTAACGCGAATGCGCGCTGACACTTAAGCCAAGACGAAAAAGCCCGGTCCGACCGGGCTTTTTCTTTTGTGTCTACGGCACGGGCGTCAGCTTGGCCACGCTGAGCGCCAACCATTTGGTACCGTGCCGCGGAAAGTTAATCTGGGCCCGTGCGTCGCCACCCGCACCTTCCAGCGTCAGCACCGTGCCCTCGCCAAACTTGGCATGGAACACCAGCATACCCAAACGCAAGCCATGTTTGTCGAGTTCATCTTTGCGGGCAATTGGTTGACCAAAAGAGTCTCCAGCCCCCGTGTAACCTGAATAAGACGCTCTTGATTGCATAGCAGAATCGGAATTCCAACTGCGGCCAAAGTTTTGATTCTTCGGTGTTAACCACTTCAAGGCGGCCTCCGGCAGTTCCTCAAAGAACCGGCTCTTCATGTTGAAGCGCGTCTGGCCGTGCAGCATGCGAGACTGCGAGTGGCTCAGGTAGAGTCTTTTGCGGGCACGGGTGATGGCTACGTACATCAGGCGGCGTTCTTCCTCCAGACCGTCGCGGTCGTTCATCGAGTTCTCGTGGGGGAAAAGACCCTCCTCCATGCCGGTGATGAACACCGCATCGAACTCCAGGCCTTTGCTGGAATGCACCGTCATCAGCTGGATGGCGTCTTGCCCGGCTTGCGCCATGTTGTCGCCGGCTTCCAGCGCCGCATGGGTTAAGAATGCTACCAATGGAGACAGCGTCTCACCGGTATCTCCCAATACATCGGGAGGCAATGCCAGTGTTGCCGCATCCAAGTCCAGGCCCTGGCTTGCCGGGCTTTGGCCTGCTGTAGCCACAATCATTGCCGCAGCATCTTTGCCAAAACCTTCCTGCATCACAAAGCTTTCAGCGGCATTGACCAGTTCTTCCAAATTTTCCAGGCGGTCAGCGCCTTCGCGGTCGGCTTTGTAGTGTTCGACAAGTCCGCTCTGGTCCAGCGCTTGCGCAATGATGTCGCGCAGGTTCATACCCAGCGTTTGCTCACGTAACACATCCATCTTGGCTACGAATCCGGCAATCACTGCGCCGGCGCGCCCCGTCAGGGCACTCACGGCATCGTGCAAGGAGCAGCCCTGGGCACGCGCCAGATCCTGCAATTGCTCCAAGCTGCGCGCACCAATGCCCCGCGCCGGAAAATTAACCACCCGCATGAAGCTGGTGTCGTCGTTGGGGTTCTCCAGCAGGCGCAAATAGGCCAGCGCATGTTTGATTTCTGCGCGCTCAAAGAAACGCAATCCGCCATAGACACGGTAAGGCATCGCAGCGTTGAACAACGCGGTCTCAATCACCCGGCTTTGCGCGTTGCTGCGATAGAGCACGGCAATTTCCTTGCGTTCGAAGCCAGCTTCAAGGCCGTTGTCGCGCACCAGTTGTTTCATCTCTTCGACCATCCACTGTGCCTCGGCAAAGTCGGTGGATGCCTCGTAGACGCGCACAGGCTCACCAGCGCCCTGGTCGGTGCGCAGATTTTTACCCAGGCGTTTACTGTTGTGACTGATCAGCGCGTTGGCCGAGTCCAGGATGTTGCTGTAACTGCGGTAGTTCTGCTCCAGCTTGATCTGATGCTGTACGTTGAACTCGGTCACAAAGTCGGCCATATTGCCGACGCGCGCACCGCGGAAGGCGTAAATGCTTTGGTCATCGTCGCCCACTGCAATCACGGCGCCGCCAGGCGTGTCTGGGCTACCGTTAGCACCCTGCCCGGCCAACATCTTGATCCAGGCGTATTGCAGTTTGTTGGTGTCCTGGAACTCGTCGATCAATATATGGCGGAAGCGGCGTTGGTAATGCTCACGGATCGGATCGTTATCGCGCAGTAACTCGTAGGATCGCAGCATTAATTCGCCAAAGTCGACCACGCCTTCGCGCTGGCACTGCTCTTCATACAGTTGGTAGATGTCCACTTTGCGGCGGGTCTCGTCGTCGCGCACCTCGACCATATTGGGGCGTAGGCCGTCTTCTTTGCAACCGCCGATAAACCACTGCATTTGCTTCGCTGGAAAACGTTCGTCGTCGATATTGTTTTGTTTGCACAGGCGCTTAATAGCGCTGAGCTGGTCTTGCGTATCGAGTATTTGGAAAGCCTGCGGCAAGTTGGCCATCTTGTAGTGGGCACGCAAGAAGCGATTGCACAGCCCGTGGAAAGTGCCTATCCACATACCACGCACGTTGACCGGCAGCATGGCACTAAGGCGGGTCATCATTTCTTTAGCCGCCTTGTTGGTGAAGGTGACTGCCAAAATACCCCCCGGGGCCACGTAACCGTTCTGCAACAACCAGGCGATACGGGTGGTCAACACACGGGTCTTACCCGAACCCGCCCCGGCCAGTATTAATGCATGCTCCGCCGGCAGGGTGACGGCAGCGCATTGCTCGGGATTGAGTGTTGCCAGCAGCGGGGAAATAGAGCGGGTGGCGTTGTTGGGCGTAGAGAACATGCCTGATTGTAGAAAGGCCTTGGTAATTAGACTGGTCGCTCTCTAGGTGTCTTCCCGTATGCCTGCTAAAAGTCACTTCCACGCTTTATCATGACTCTGGCTATACCATGTGAAGGCGTTGCGCTGAATGACATTTACGACCAAGATCCTCAATTTACTTCTGCTCGCTTGCACGACTCTACTGTTGGGACCACCCGCTTTTTCCGGTACGTTGGATGTGGGCAGTTTGAAGGTAGAGGAGACACTGACCATTTACAACCACATCCTTGTGCTCAACGGCGCGGGCCTGGTGTCCAACGGCAAATTACCGAGCTATGTGGTGCAAATTTACGCCAAGCAAAAATTCAAGACATTGGATGAACTGTTTGCTGTACCCGGCCCGAAACGTCTGGTGCTGACCGCTGTTAAAGAGGTGGACACCGGCCCCATTGTCAAGATGTTCAACCGCAGTGTGGATGACACGGCCGGCAAGAGTGACCGCGCCAAACTGATCCCCGGCCTGATGAGCATTGGCGAAATCTTCAAGACCAACCGCGCACTCAAGCCTGGGGACGTCATGACTATGGATTGGGTGCCGATTTCTGGCATGGTCATTTACCTGGGTGGCAGACTCCAAGGTCAGCCCTACCGGGAACCAGAGTTGTTTAAGGCTGCGATGGGCGTCTGGATGGGTGATTTCCCGGCAGATGCCAAAGTCAAGGATGCGTTACTCGGTCGTATGTGACGAATGCGCACACGTTAAGTTAAGTTTGTATACAATCCATCACCGGGCCCAAGCAATTGGGACCCGGTTTTTTTATGCCGGGTCCCGTCCATGCGCCTCTTGTTAAACCAACTTAACTGACTGGGAGCTTGGGACATGGAAATATTTGACTACGACAACATCCTGCTGTTACCCCGCAAATGCCGCGTGGAGAGCCGCTCGGAATGCGATGCCGGTGTAGAGTTGGGGGGACGCAAGTTCCGCATCCCCGTTGTACCGGCCAATATGAAAACCGTAGTCAGCGAAGATATTTGTGTCTGGCTGGCACAAAACGGCTATTTCTACGTGATGCATCGCTTTGACTTTGACAATGTGCAGTTCGTCAAAGACATGAAGGCGAAAGGTCTATTCGCCTCTATCTCGCTAGGCGTCAAACCACCGGACTACGCAACGGTAGACACACTGTTGGCCCTGGGACTGGCACCTGAATACATCACTATCGACATTGCCCACGGCCATGCGGACAGCGTGAAAAACATGATCACTTACCTAAAAGAAAAGCTGCCCACCAGCTTTGTCATCGCAGGTAATGTGGCTACGCCTGAAGCGGTGATCGATCTGGAAAACTGGGGTGCTGATGCGACCAAGGTGGGCATTGGTCCGGGCAAGGTATGCATTACCAAGCTCAAGACCGGTTTTGGCACGGGTGGTTGGCAACTCAGCGCGCTCAAATGGTGTGCCCGTGTTGCGACCAAACCCATCATTGCCGATGGCGGTATCCGCGAACACGGCGACATTGCCAAGAGCATACGTTTCGGCGCCACGATGGTCATGATCGGCTCCATGCTGGCTGGCCATGAAGAGAGCCCAGGGCAGACAGTGGAAGTAGATGGTAAGCTTTACAAGGAATACTACGGATCTGCCAGCGACTTCAACAAGGGTGAATACAAGCACGTGGAAGGCAAGCGCATCCTAGAACCGGTCAAAGGTAAGCTGGCCGACACCATGGTGGAGATGGAGCAGGACATACAAAGCTCGATCAGTTATGCCGGCGGCAAGAAGCTGATGGACATCCGAAAGGTGAATTACGTCACGCTGGGCGGTGATAACGCGGGTGAACATCTGCTCATGTGAATCTGCGATCGCAGCATGTCAGTCCCCTGACAGCAATTCCCATGTGAGTACACCCATTCACTGCGAGTGCAGAGTATTCTGTTTCCATGCGGAGGAAAATAGCATGAAAGTTGCAGTACTGGGTATTGGCCTAATGGGATTCCCTATGGGGCGACGCCTGTGCGAAGCCGGTCATACGGTTCATGCCTGGAACCGCTCACTTCACAAAGCCCAACGTTTGGCGAGCGCGGGCGCCACTGTTCACGCGCAACCCGCCGACGCAGTGCGCGATGCTGACATCGTCATCACCATGCTTGACAACGGCGGTGTCGTGGGCGAGGTCCTGTTTGACCACGGTGTGGCCAATGCCATGCCCGCCAATGCCCTGGTCATTGATATGTCGTCCATCAAACCCGTAGAAGCCCGAGACCATGCTGCCCGCCTGAATGAGCGTCACATCGCCTACTTGGACGCACCAGTTTCTGGTGGCACCATTGGCGCTGACACTGGCACGTTGGCCGTCATGGTGGGGGGCAAGGCGAATATTTTCGAACGCGCACTTCCCATTTTGAACGTCTTTGGCCATGCGACCCATGTTGGTCCCACGGGCACGGGCCAACTCACCAAACTGGCCAACCAGATGATCGTGGGTGCCACGATTGGCATCGTGGCCGAGGCTCTGCTGCTGTGCGAACGCGGTGGAGCCCATATGGGCAAGGTCAAGGAGGCCATCACCGGTGGCTTTGCCGACAGCCGCATTTTGCAGGTGCATGGGCAGCGCATGGTGGAGCGTGACTTCTCGCCACGTGGTCGCATGTCGGTTCAGCTCAAGGATTTGCGCAACGCCATGGCTACCGCGGGCGAAGTCGGTTTTGACGCGCCAATCACCGCGCTGTTCGAGCAGTTGTATGCCCAGGGCATAGAGCACGGGTTAGCGGATCTGGACCATTCCGGTTTGTTTGTGGAACTGGCTAGCCGCAATGGCATGGCCTGAAGACTTTCAGCCAAAAAAAAGGACCTTGTAAGGGTCCATTTTTTAGGGTTGCTGACGGACTTGCCGTCAACCGTGATCAATCAAACGTGCGGGCTGCGCGCTTCTTTGCATCACGGGGCACAAACACCTTGCCAGCATTGCCGGGCTTCACACCCATGGGTTTACTGAAGGCAGGCTTGCGGGCCGCGAAGTCGCCACGTGGGGCGCCACCACCGAAGTCCGCACGGGGAGCGTCAAAGTTGCCACGAGGAGCCTGGAAATCACCGCGTGGCTGTTGGAAATCACCACGGGGCTGGAAGTCGCCACGGGGAGGACGGGCGTCACCACGTGGAGCACCTTGGCCGCCGGCAAAGCGGTCATTGAAACCACCCTTGCGTTCGTAGCTAAAGCCTTCACGGGCCGCACCACCAAAGTCACGTGCGGTGTTACCGAATTCACGGGGGGCGCTGGCAGGTGGGCGACCACCAAAGCCACCGCCACCGTTGCCGCGGTTGCCACCAAAGCCACCTTCACGGGGGCCGTTGCTGAACTTACGGTCACGGTCGCCGCCGAAGCCGCCACCTGGATTGGCACGGCCAGCAAAGCTGGGGCGTGACTCAGGCGCGCGCTGTTGTGGCTCAAGGCCTGGAATCGTTTCAGCCTTGATAGGCTGGCGTGTGTAGGCTTCAATGTCGAAAATCTTGCGGCGGTCGCGCATTTCAGCAAAGGTGATGGCCAGACCATCGCGACCAGCACGGCCGGTACGTCCAATGCGGTGGGTGTAATCCTCAGCCTTCATCGGCAGGCCGAAGTTGAACACGTGGGTGATGGTGGGCACGTCAATACCACGGGCAGCCACATCGGTCGCCACCAGGATTTGTACTTGGCCGTTGCGCAGTGCCATCAGGCGGCGGTTGCGCAGACCCTGGCTCAGAGCACCGTGCAGAGCCACGGCGTCAAAGCCGTCTTGCTGCAGGTCGTTGGCCAAGCCGTCGCACTCGATTTGGGTGCTGGCAAACACGATAGCCTGGTTGATACCAGTGTCGCGCAACCAGTGGTCCAACAGCTTGCGCTTGTGCTGGGCGTTGTCGGCCCAGAACAGCACTTGTTTGATGTTGGCGTGCTTTTCAGTGGGGCTGTCGATCGTGATGCGCTGGGGTTCGCGCATAACGCGTGCCGCCAGTTGCTGGATGCGCGGTGCAAATGTGGCACTGAACATCATGGTCTGCTTGCGGCCAATGGTGAGTTGGTTGATTTCAGCCAGGTCGTCGGAGAAGCCCAGATCCAACATACGGTCAGCCTCGTCCACCACCAGAAACTGCACTTGATCCAGCTTGATTTGCATGGAGCGTTGCAGATCCAACAAACGGCCAGGCGTGGCAACTACTAGATTGGCATTTTGCAATTTTGCAATTTGCAACTGGTACGGCATGCCACCAACGATGTTGGCGATGCGCAGACCGCGGCAATGTTGCACCAGGTCGATAGCGTCATTGGCTACCTGCTGGGCCAATTCGCGGGTTGGGCAGACGATCAAAGCGCCAGGCGCTGGGGCTTTGAAATTACGTGTATTGGTAGGGTCCTTACGCTTAGGGCGCTTGGGAGCTGCCTCACCACGTGCAGTGGCTTCTGCGACTTCGCGCTCAAACGCAGCACGCTCGTCGATTTCGGCTTGCGCCAATTGCTTGAGCAAGGTGTGCAACACGGGCAGCAAAAAGGCCGCTGTCTTGCCGCTACCGGTCTGGCTGGAGACCATCAAGTCGATGTATTTTTTGGCTTGCTGGTCAGCGCCATCGCTTGGCAACGCCAGCGGAATGGTTTTGAGCTGAACGGTGGTCGGCTGGGTGTAGCCCAGGTCTTTAACCGCAGCGACTAGCTCGGGTGCCAGGCCCAGCAGCACGAAGCCGTTGGGTGCTTCTGGCACATCTGAAACTTCGGGCGTATCGATATCGCTGCCAACGTCGGCTGCTGTCACAGCGTCGTTTACGAAAGAGGTATTGTTGGAAATTTCGGCAGGCGCAAAGGCACCTGTCACTTCAAAAGCGTCAGTCATTTTTTTCTCACACGCGAGCGCCGCAGGGGTTGCGACTGCTCCGTCAATGGTTAAAAAACATCAACCATCAAACGGAACCTGCGTCTGAAAACTATTCAGCGCTTGGGGACCGACTTTGCGATCCCGGTGAATGAAGGGAGATGTACAAATATGCACTGCTGTTTGCAGCGCAGCCTTCGATTATGCCATGAATCCGGGTTTCTACCTAATTCTTTTTTACGAGCAATGCAGCACTTGCAGCCACAAGCGTGGCGGCAAACACCTAATCCAACTTCAGGAAGTGCTGCCGGTAGTGCTCTAGTTCGTCGATCGACTCATGCACGTCGGCCAGCGCGGTGTGGCGTTGTTGCTTCTTGAACGACGCATGAATATCAGGCCGCCAGCGCTTGGACAGTTCCTTGAGCGTGCTCACATCCAGATTGCGGTAGTGGAAAAAGGCCTCCAATTTGGGCATGTACTTGACCAAAAAACGCCGATCTTGCCCAATGGAATTGCCACACATGGGAGAGCCGTTGGCCGGCACGTACTGCTTCAAAAATGCAACCAAGGCGTCTTGCGCTTGCGCTTCTGTCACGGTAGATGCCTTAACCTTGTCAATCAGGCCGCTCTTGCCGTGCGTGCCTTTGTTCCAAGCGTCCATCTTGTCAAGTTGGGCATCGCTTTGGTGGATCACAAATACCGGGCCTTCGGTGCGGTTGTCTAGGTTAGGTCCGGTCACGATGACGGCGATTTCGATGATGCGTTCGACCTCGGGGTCTAGTCCCGTCATCTCGCAATCGAGCCAGACCAGGTTTTTGTCGGATTTGGCGAGAGGGGTGTTGGTGTTGGTTGCGTCCATGGAGACAATTGTCGCTGATCACCCCAAATACCCCCTTGTGCTCAGCAGCGCTAAACTCTGGCGCCATGAATGAACTCTTTGCCAGCAACTCCGCATCCTTGAACACAACCCTTGCTTTCGCGCTGGCCCTTACCGTCAGCCTCGTATTGAAATTCTGGCTGGCAAGCCGCCAGATCCGCCATGTGGCACAGCACCGCGGTGCGGTGCCCGCCGCCTTTGCGGAAAAAATCACGCTGGCGGCCCACCAAAAGGCCGCAGACTACACCGTCACCAAGACCCGCTTTGGCCTGCTGGAACTGGCTTGGGGCGCGGCTATCACACTCGCGTGGACACTGCTCGGCGGGCTGTCCGCATTGAACCAGTTGTTGGTCGGTTTCATGGGGCACGGCATCGCCCAACAAGTGACGGTGTTGGTCACCTTTATGGCCATTGGCAGCCTTCTGGATTTGCCGTTTACGCTGTACCAGACCTTTGTCATTGAAGAACGTTTTGGCTTCAACAAGACCAGCCTGAAACTGTGGCTGCAGGACTTCGCAAAGTCGCTGCTGTTGTCCGCATTGATCGGCCTACCTTTCATCACGCTGGTGGTTTGGATGATGGGTGCCACCGGTCCGTGGTGGTGGCTGTGGGTTTGGGGGGTGTGGATGGCGTTCAACCTGTTGGCACTATTGATTTACCCCACCTGGATCGCACCGCTGTTCAACAAATTCCAGCCGCTGGAAGACCCGCAGGTCAAAGAGCGCGTGTCAGAGCTGATGAAACGCTGCGGCTTCACATCCAATGGGTTTTTTGTGATGGACGGCAGCAAACGAAGCGCCCACGCCAATGCCTATTTCACCGGCTTTGGGGCCTCCAAGCGCGTGGTGTTTTACGACACACTGCTGGCGCAACTGAGTCCACCCGAAGTGGACGCTGTACTGGCCCATGAGTTGGGGCACTTCAAGCACCGGCATGTGATCAAGCGAATCGTGTCTATGTTTGCAATCAGCCTGCTGGGTTTCTTTGCGCTTGGCTGGCTCAGTCAGCAGCTGTGGTTTTACACCGGCCTTGGGGTATTGCCCAACCTCGGAGCACCCAACGACGGTCTAGCCTTGTTGTTGTTCATGATGGTGCTGCCATTGTTGGGCACGTTCATGGGGCCGTTGTTTGCCCAGTTGTCGCGTAAGCATGAGTTCGAGGCGGATGCCTATGCCGTCAGCCAGACCAGCGGCCCAGCGCTGGCAGGCGCCCTGCTCAAGCTGTTTGAAGACAACGCATCCACGCTGACACCCGACCCGGTCTACGTGCAGTTCTACTACTCGCACCCGCCGGCCACCGAGCGGCTGGGGCGCATTTTGAAACAGCCCGCTGCGGTCTGATTTGAAGCACTTACATATGCAAAATATGGCTGTAGCCCCCGTGTTTATTAGCTAATTCGCTACTACTTTCATAGTAAATTCTCTCTTACCCAGGACTCCACTTTGGCAACTCCCTCTCCCCTGGAACCCGGCCTGGTCATTGCCGGCCACGGCCGGCATGTGTGGGTGGAAACACCAGACGGGCGGCGCCTGATCTGCCATCCACGCGGCAAGAAAAGCCAGACCGTGGTCGGTGACCGGGTGCTTTGGCAGGCCAGCGAGGACGAGGGCACGATTGAAAAGGTGGAACCGCGGCGCAACCTTTTTTACCGCCAGGACGAAATCCGCACCAAATCCTTTGCAGCCAATTTGGACCAGGTGCTGATTCTGATTGCGGCAGAGCCTGAGTTTTCCGAGAGCCAGTTGGCACGCGCGCTGATTGCGGCCGAGGCCGAGCACATCCGCCCCATCATTGCCCTGAATAAAAGTGATCTGGCCGAACCCTTTGGCCGCGCCTGGGCCCGGATGGGCGTGTACCGGGATATGGGCTATATGGTGATGCCCATGGCACTCAAACCCAAAGGCGATGCCGACCCACAAACCGAGCATAAGTTGGACGCGGTACTGGCGGGCAAGACGACCTTGGTGTTGGGCCCCTCCGGATCGGGCAAAAGCACCATGATCAACCGGCTGATTCCCCAAGCACAGGTGCTGACCAACGCCATCTCCACCGCGCTGAATTCGGGCAAACACACCACCACCAGCACCACGTTGTACTGGGTGGATACGGCCAGGACCACAGCGGTGATTGATTCACCGGGTTTTCAGGAATTTGGCTTGAACCACATCGAACCCATGCACTTGGCTGGCCTGATGCCCGACATCAAGACCCACGCATCGGACTGCAAGTTCTACAACTGCAGCCATTTGCACGAACCGGGCTGTGGCGTGATCACCGCTCTGCAGAAGGCATCAGATGGTTTTTTGCCACCTGGCCCCCGTGAAATAAGCACCAGTCGCTACAAAATATATAGCAACCTGTTTGCTGAGTTGTCGGAAAAGCGGTACTAGCCCAGCAGCCTCGCCAGCGAGAGCAGGGCCAAGAACACCATCCACATCACCACAGTTCGCCAGACCAGGCCAACCACCGCACGCAGGTGTACTGGTTGTGGCGTGGCGCCAGAACCCGGACTATCGGCCTCACCCAACTTGACATTGACGGCACCGGCCGTCGCGGCCAACACTACGCCGTTGTTATCACCGGGAAACTGTGCCTCGCGCTGGCGCCAGCTATCGACCGCCTCTTCAAAGCTACCGACAAAAGCAAAACCCAGTGCAGTGATGCGTGTGGGCAGCCAGTCCATGGCATACCAGGCCTGACTGGCAGTGGTCTTGAGCGCATCACTGAGCGGGGCACTGTCCGGCCGAACAGGGCGGTTGGTGTAACTGGCAACATACTCAGCAATGCGGTACAGCACGGCGCCGGCTGGACCCAGGCCTAGCGCGGCCAACAAAGAGTACCAGGCAAAGACGCCAAAAACATGGCGGTGCGCATTGATCACCGAATACTCAATAACGTGGCGCACAATTTGGCTGCGCGGCAAGTCACTGACGTCCATACGCATCCACTTCGCCAGTTCCTTGCGGGCCACCTCTTCCTCGCCGGCCAAAAGCGCGTCGCGTATGGCGGTGAAGTGGTAGCTGAACTGGCGAAAACCCAAAGTGGAATACAGAATCCCGATGCTCCACACTGCGGCCGCGATCCAGCCTAAGGACCAGACCAGCAGCCAGTGCACTGCAAACACTACGGCGGAAGGCAACACCACGGCAATCCACCACGCCAACCAGCTATGGTGGGCTTTGCCGGTATCCAGATTGCGGATGATCCAACGTACCCAACTGCGAACGCCCAGATGAATCGGATTGCCCTGCCCCAAGGGACGCGCCTGCTCCAGCAGCAGTGCAAATAATATGGAGAGAAAACTCATGGGGCAATCATAGCGACCCCAAGCACGCAAGCCGGACACCCGTGGTGCTGTTCATGCGCTGTGGACTTCAGTCCAACAAAAAGCGGTAAAAGTTGCGCAGCATGCCAGCGGTGGCGCCCCAGATGAAGCGCTCTGCCGAGCCATCCACATAAGGCATGGACAACCACTCCCGGCGGGCACCTGCCCATTCCATCGCGTGACGGCGGTGGTTGGCGGGATCCATCAGAAAACCCAAGGGGACTTCAAACACGTCGGCCACTTCGTGTGGGTTGGCCTTCACGGTGTGACTGGGCTGCACCAGCGCTACCACTGGCGTCACCAGGAAGGCACTGCCCGTGGTGTAGATGGGCAAGCTACCCAAAACCTGCACAAAGCGGCGCTCAAGACCGATTTCCTCTTCCGCCTCACGTAGCGCAGTTTCTACCGCGTCGTCATCTTCAGGATCCGCCTTGCCACCCGGAAAGGCAACCTGGCCCGAGTGGCTGGACAAATGGCTGGTGCGCTCGGTGAGCAGCACTGTGAGGCCACTTTCGCGCATGACCAACGGAACCAGCACAGAGGCACTCACGGGAGCGCGTTGCGAAAAGCGCGGCTCGGCCAGCAGCTCCGGTGTCCAAGCATGGGTGCTAGCAAATCGCCGCACCAGATCCTGCGCACTCAGGGCTTGCGTCGGCACCTTGGGTAATTGAGTATCCACGCCGATGACCGGCACCAAGCGCGGATCAAAGTTCAGAGGTGGAAGCGGTGAAGTGGGGGTAGTCATAAAAAAACCGCCACAAGCTTGCGCCGGGCGGTTTTGCTGAAAACAAAGGCTTGAAGAATTAAGCCGCTGTCTTCTTGGCTGGCAATTTTTCTTTGATACGTGCCGACTTACCGCTGCGGTCACGCAGGTAGTACAGCTTGGCGCGGCGTACGTCACCGCGGCGTTTGACTTCAATGCTAGCGATCAGCGGGCTGTAGGTCTGGAATGTGCGCTCCACGCCTTCGCCACTGGAGATCTTGCGAACGATAAAGCCGCTGTTGAGGCCGCGGTTGCGCTTGGCAATCACTACACCTTCGTAGGCCTGCACGCGCTTGCGAGCGCCTTCAACCACGTTGACACTGACTACAACGGTGTCGCCAGGAGCGAATTCGGGAATGGTCTTGCCGATGCGAGCAATTTCTTCTTGCTCAAGTATTTGGATCAGGTTCATGATTTCTTTCGTGATCTTGCATGCGCCGGCACCGAGGGGTGCAAAGTCAGGGTACTGAAAATACGCTGCTTTGGCCGTACAGAGGATCTGGTTAGCCATGCATTATAGCAAGCTCAGCCCAGACCCTGCAACACGACCTCATCTTGCCGACTCAACAGGCCTGCTGCACGGGCAATCTGCAACAAATCGGGGCGATGCTGGGCTGTCAACCGCAGACGCTGGTCGCGCCGCCAACGCTCAATCTGCCCATGGTGACCCGACATCAGGACATCCGGGACACCAACCCCCGCCCACTGTTCGGGCCGCGTGTAGTGCGGGCAATCAAGCAAACCATCCAGCGAGGGGTTGAAGCTATCCATATGGTGGCTATCGGAGTCCGACAACACGCCGGGTTGCAAGCGGGCAACGGCGTCCAGCAGGGCGATAG
>JBKJJC010000140.1:0-8589 GCA_046598245.1 Rhodoferax sp. | reverse complement strand
CAAGCAGCAGCCGCTTCACGGCGGTTACCAACGCGCCACACTATTGGCTATGGAACGAGGCCTACGGTCACAGCAACGGCGAATTGATCGATTGGTTCTATGCCAACACCTTGCCCTGATAAATGCATGCCGACGACAACCACCAAATCGGGGAATGCTGTTTTGGACTTGCTGGCGCAGCCGCCGCTCACGCCAGCGGCGCAAATCCTGGGGGAGGAGTGCCCTTTGCTGTCCCTGATCCTTCGCTGGCCCTCGCTGCAAAGTTGACAGAACTGCTGAGTCAACGGTACGGAACGACAACAGTGGGTACCGTACTGACTCAGCAAACAGTCGGCGCGGCGGATTACAGCTTTCAAGTGTCGACGTTCAATGTGAACATGGCGTTCTATCTGACTTCGCCTTCGCACTACCGCATCCTTTTCACCACGATTGCTACGCTGACCGATAACAAAACGAATAAGGCAGTGTCGACAGCTGTCTGCGTGAATCAACCGGATGAAACGGCGTCATCCGCAACGTACGAAGAAATGCTGGCCAACGATGGCGAGCGTGCCAAGCGCGAGTTGGCTGCAGGCGTGGACTTTTGTGTCCAGAAATTGCAGCGGGATATGTTTACGATCTAGCGTGCTATTGCCATTGGCTGCGGTTCATGCGCTGGATGCCGAGTTGCTGACACAGTGTCGTGAACTCGGCTTCGTGCGCGTAGCTGAATAAGATGGCGTTCCAGTTGCCACTGTCGTCATCGATTACGGCCAGCCGCTGTCCCTGCGTTGTATCCAAATCCTGCAGCGCATCGAGAATGAGCGTGATGCGGGCCGGGCCTTGCTGCGCAGTGTCGGAAATGCTGGGCTCGGACAGTTTCCATGAGTGGCAAAGTGCAGTTGCCTGCGCCGCCAGCGTGGTGTCATCTTTCAAGTCCGCATGGATGCCAAGACCGACCGATGCGAGCGCTTCCATTGCCAGGTCGATTGCCGGCATGGTCTTGCGCTTGCCCAGGGCCTGCCTGGCCGCGTCGACCAAGGCGGGTTGCCCACCGCAAACCAGTTCGATCCAGCGACCATAGGCTTCGGTTTTATTGAGCACATAGGTCTTCTTTGGCTGCGGTTTGGCACCTTCCGGTAAACCTTCACCCGGATGGGGTATGACGCTGCGCCATGCGTCGCGTGTATTGCGAATGTGAGACCGGTAGTAGTCAACCAGCTCGTGCGGGTAATAAGGCAAGTGTCGGAAACCACTGTCGTCCACATCAAAGGCGCAGACCGCAAGGCCCAGGTGAAGCGGGAAATAGTCGAATGCCCCTCTGTTCTCTTCAACTGACTCCCGGTAACCATATGGCTTCATCAGCCTTGGCCACTGCTTCATATACGCGCCCAAGGCATGCGGCCAGGTTGAGGCGGGCTGCAGCAGTGCGCTGACCACTTGCTCCTCATGGGGCATGGCCTTGTCCTTGTCCTTGTAAATGAGTTTTGGGTCATATATCGCGCCTTGGACGAAAGCTTTGCGCACCATCGCATACAGGACCGGGTTGCAGTCTGGCGTGAACCAGTTGTCCAGATGCGCCATCAGCGCTCCGTCTTCATCGAAGCAGACCAAACCGAACAGCAACATCCAACTGGCTGGTTGTTCGAAGTGCATGCGCAACGCGTGATCGGGGAAAAACTTTGCACTCAAACCTATCGCTTGCTCCAACGTTGGCCGGTAGCCTTCATGGAAGTATTGGCGCAACGATTCGAGCGAGTCACCACGCGCGTAGCGATGCAGCAGACCACGTGCCAGGTGTTTGGGAACGTCCAACAGGCTGTATTGGTGCGGATCGTCGGGCTCTTGTGAAGCCCGGCGGATCGCCGCAGCAGCGCTTCTTTCATGTTTATTAACTTCGTACGCCGTAGATGCGATAGTGGTGCTGAGGTCGCGCGGGGTATTCATGTGGAACTTGAGTAGTTTGTATAAGCCTGTATTCGAACACTACCGTAGCCTGCGCTCGTGAGCCTGTCAGAAATTTTGTGTGCAAGGCATAACATTCCACCCAAGGTGTTTTCATGCCTCGTATTTCAAAGAGTGCCGCAGAGAGCGGCAAAGCTTACCGACATTCAGTGACCCAGGCAATGTCATCGGAATCTACTTTGCATGCAGGCTGGCTGATCGTTTGGCTGGGTCAGCCCAAAATCGGCCCCTGGGTCAAATTCGCGTCGGCGTCAACACCAGGTCAAGCCAAGTCTCGAAGTGCTCGGCAACCGTGCGGTACAGCAGGGTGCGCTCGGGGTGGCGGGGGTTGTAGGTTTGGGTGGGCTTGGCTTGTTGCGGCGCATGCTGATGCCCACACTGGTGTTGGTGAAAAGTCAGCGGTGATTGCGGCGGTGATCGGTTGGGCGGGCCTTGCATGGGGCAGCGCCAGTCTGCAGGGGACTGGCGCAGCCACTATAGCTGCTGTTTTGTGCAGTAATTCGCTGCAGGCTCCTGTTTATAGGGCTTTGAGCGGATCAGGTCAGCCCCTACCTCAATGCACACTAGCCAACAACGCCGCATTCCCTCCCGCCGCAGTCGTATTTACCGTCACAGTCTGCTCCGCACAGAAGCGGTACAAGTAGTGCGGCCCGCCAGCCTTAGGGCCGGTACCCGACAGACCTTCACCACCAAAGGGCTGCACACCCACCACAGCGCCAATCATGTTGCGGTTGATGTAAATGTTGCCCACATGCGCGGCGTGGGCCAGGGCTTGGGCGCGGCTGTCGATGCGGGTTTGGATGCCGCAGGTCAGGCCATAACCCAGCGCGTTGATCTGGGCGATCACATCGGCCGGGTCACCATTCCAGCGCACCACCTGCAACACCGGGCCGAAGATTTCGGCCTTGACGTCGGCAATGCTGCCCACCTCGAACGCATGGGGTGCAATCAGGTTTGCTACTGTTTTAGTAGCGTGTTGATTATGTTCTGCGGGGGCTAATAGCACTTTTGATTCATTCTTGAGGCGCTGGATGTGCTTTTGGATGTTCTCAAACGCTTCGGCGTCTATCACAGGGCCGACATCGGTTGCCAGGTCGGCCGTGTCGCCAGCCACCAGCTCGCTAGCCGCGCCCTTGAGCATGGCGATGACGCCGTCGGCAATGGCTGCGTGCACACACAGCAGGCGCAACGCAGAGCAGCGTTGGCCTGCGGAGCGGAAGGCGCTTTGCACCACCGCGTCAACCACCTGCTCGGGTAATGCTGAAGAATCCACGACCATGGCGTTGATGCCGCCTGTCTCTGCAATCAGCGGAACAATGGCACCGTCTTTGGCGGCCAATGCAAGGTTGATGATCTTGGCCACCTGGGTGGAGCCGGTAAACACCACACCCGCCACGCCGGGCTGGGCCACAAGTGCTGCGCCCACAGTTTCGCCCGCTCCGTGCATCAGCTGCAAGGCGTCTGCAGGCACACCAGCCACGTGCAGCAACTGCACCGCCACCTGGGCAACGCCCGGAGTCTGCTCAGCCGGTTTGGCCAGCACGGCGTTGCCGGTAGCGAGCGCGGCGGCGACTTGGCCCACAAAGATCGCCAGCGGGAAGTTCCATGGGCTGATGCACACCCATACGCCACGTGCGGTAAGTGACAGCGTGTTGGTCTCGCCGGTGACGCCAAAGGCGTAGCTCGCCATTGCAGATGGCGCGCCATGCACCTGCGGCATGGCCATGGGCTGCATGATGCGTTCGGCTTCATCGGCGTAGTAGCGCAAAAAGTCCACCGCTTCGCGCACTTCACTGACGGCATCGCCCCAGGTCTTGTGCGCTTCCTTGACCAGCAGCGCGCAGAAGGCGGGGGTTTGCTCCAGCATGGTGTCGGCCGCGCGGCGCAGGATGGTGGCGCGGTCAGTCACTGGGGTCTTGCTCCACTGTTTGTAACTGGCGTGGGCCGCAGCAAAGGCGCTGGCGGTGTTTGCCGTGTTGAACTCCGGCACCACGGGCACGGCACTTTTGGCCAGCGCGGCCATCAGCGGCTCGCGCATCGTGGGCACAGTCAAATCCAGCCCCGTGCTGTTCTTGCGGGCACCGGCATGGGCACCAAACAAGACGGGGGGCAACGGCAGGCTGGAATGGGGCTCCAGGCGCATCGGCGAAATCAGCAACTCCTGCATGCCCACCGACTCATCGGCCAATTGGTGCACAAACGACGAGTTAGCGCCGTTCTCTAACAAGCGGCGCACCAGGTAGGCGAGCAGGTCGCGGTGCGCACCCACCGGCGCGTAGACGCGGCAGGTGACCTGTGGGTTCTTCAGCACCTCGCGGTATACGCCCTCGCCCATGCCGTGCAGACGTTGCAGCTCAAACTTGGCGCCGGTCTTGGCACCCATTTGCAGGATGGCGGCAATGGTGGCTGCGTTGTGCGTGGCGAACTGGGGGTAAATGGCGTCGGGCGCATCGAGCAGCAAGCGGGCGCAGGCGAGGTAGGACACGTCGGTGTGGTGCTTGTGGGTGAACACCGGGTAATGCGGCAGGCCAAACTCTTGGGCACGTTTGATTTCGGCATCCCAATACGCGCCTTTGACCAGGCGGCACATCAGGCGCACTTTGTATTTGCGGGCCAAGGCGGTGATGTGGGCGATCAGCTCCAGCGAGCGGGTCTGGTAAGCCTGCATGGCCAAGCCAAAGCCGCGCCAATTGGGGTGGTGCTCGGCCACTTTGGCCACCAGCACTTCAAACAACTCCAGCGACAGCTCCAACCGGTCCACCTCTTCAGCGTCCACCGTCAGGTTGATATTGGCCGCAGCCGCGCGCTGGCACAGGCCCCACACCCGGGGCACCAGCTCGGCCATGACGCGGGCGCTGTGGGCGTCCTCATAACGCGGGTGCAGCGCGCTCAGCTTGATAGAGATACCGTCATTCTTCTCCATAGCCCCCGTCTTGTCTGCCTTTGAAGCTATGGAATCGATAGCATCTGAATAGCTTTGCAGGTAACGCAGTGCATCTTCGTCAGTACGCGCGCCCTCGCCCAGCATGTCATACGAGAAGGTCAGGTTGGCATGTTTGCGGGCGCTGTCGGCCTCGCGCTGCGCCTCCTTCATGTTTTGGCCCAAGACAAACTGGCGTCCCAACAGCTGCACGGCGCGCAACGTGGCAGCGACCACGGTCTTGGCACCCAGCTTGCCCATCAACCCTGGTTCGCTCTTGGCATCGCCATCGGCAGCGCCGGGCAGAAAGTGTTTGGACAGCGCAATGGCCGTGCTGGACAGGCGGGCCAGCACCTTGTCGCCGCTGCCGTCAAAGTCGGCACGGCCCAACTGGTCAGCGGTCAACGCGATGGCGGTCTCCGCATCCGGCACGCGCAACAGCGCCTCGGCCAGCCGCATCAAGGCCAGGCCCTCGGCACTGGAGATGGGGTATTCCTTCAACAGGCTTTCCATAGCCCAAAACGGTGGCGGGTTGTCGCGCACGGCTTGCACCCAAGGCGCGGCAGAGCGCGCAGCGTCCGCCCAGTCCAATGCCTGGCTCACGGTTTGCAGGTGGCGGGCGACCACTTCGGCTTCGGGGCGGTAGGGGAAGGGCAGGCGTTGCGGGACGGGCATAAGAGGCTCCTGATGGTTTACTTGCCGGATGGACTGACTCTTTGCCATCAAACGGACGATGTTGCTATGTTCGTTGAATAAGAGTGCAATTTCTCACTATAATTTGCCTACAAAATAGTTAAACATCCTGCAAACCGGTTTGGGTACGGCTGGCCGGTGGGTGTTTTGCGCAGGTAAAGGAGGAGCCCGCGCAGCGGGCGGGGGACACGGAGCAAAACACACATCGGCCGGTCGCACCCAAACCGCCCCCAACAAAAGCAAAGACCCATGGCAAACAACACATCAGACCTAGACCGCATAGACCTCAAAATCCTGACCTGCCTGCAAGAAGACGGCCGCGTCTCCAACCTCAAACTCGCAGAGGCAGTCTCGCTATCCCCCACCGCCGTACTAGCGAGGGTTCAGAGACTCACCAAAGACGGCTACATCCTCGGCTATGAAGCAAGACTGAACCCACTCAAACTGGGCGCTGGCATGATGGTGTTTGTCGAGGTGCTGCTGGACCGCACCACCCCCAACGTGTTCGAAGCCTTCAAAGCGGCAGTCCAAGTGCGCGGTGAAATCATGGAATGCCATATGGTGGCCGGTGGTTTTGACTACCTGCTCAAGACCCGCATGAATGACATGGCCGCCTACCGCGACTTCGCCGGCACCGTGTTGTGGCAACTTCCCGGGGTGCGAGAAACCCGCACCTACCCGGTCATGGAAGAAGTGAAAAACACCACCCAGTTGACCCTCTTCTGAGCGCCCTTGGGTCAGACCGTGGGCCAAATTGCCACTTACACAATAGTGCTTTCCCTCACAAAACCGGTGCCTATAATCCCGCGAGGGTAACCCGCAAGCTAAGCCCCCTATACGCTTTGCTCCACATTTGGATCTCCACTCTATGCGCCATGCACTGATAGCCTTTTTTGCAGCAACCACCCTTGTGAGCGGGGCGTTTGCACAAGGCTTCAAATTCTCCAACGAAGACACCTCCGACCAGCAGCGCGAGGCCGAAACACAGGCCCGTGTGCAAGCCATACTGGCCAGCCCCTGCCGCAGCAAGATCAAGAACCAAAAGGTCATGGTGCTAATTGGCGAAACCCGCAACGGCACCGTACAGGCCAGCCAATCCAGGTATGGCGGGCACTTTGAAGCCCTCAACAGCCGTCTGCAAAGGGTGGGCCTGAAAACCGTAACCCAGGCGCAAATCAAGGCGCAAGTGGCGCAGGCCGAGATCGACGCCTACTTCAAGAACGACGCGGATGCCGCACTCAGTGCCTCCAAACGCCTGTCGGCCCAATACGTTCTGCGCGGATTAATCTCCAGCGAGACCGCCTACAACAGTATCGTGCGCGTCAACCAGGTCAACATCCGCATGAACTTCACCCTGACTGATGCCAGCGGCCGCACGCTGGCACAGGCCAGTGCCGAAAACGCCAGTTATGCGGGCATGGACACCTCGGGTATGGCCCTGACCCTGATCAACGAAAAGGCCGACGAGGTGGTCGCGCAGTTGTACGGTGACTATTGCCGCATTGGCGGGTAGTCGATCTCTTTAGTAGCCGTGGGTTGCGGTCAAGTCCGCGGCAAAACGTTTGGTATTTTTATTTTGGGAGTTAAGTTGATGAGCCAGTGTTTCCAATCCCTCAAGAACGTGGCCGTGTCGGCTCTGTTCATACTCTGCGCCATGGGCAGCGCCGTCCAGGCCCAGCCGACGTTTGGCAACCCTTCACCCACTTCAGGCACATCAACGTCGGACAAAGCCAATGCCGCAGCAGATGCCGCAGCCTACCGCGAGGTGGAGTACTCCAACAAAGGCCGCCGCGGCCCTTCGTTGATCGTGATCCCTGGCGAAATCAAGAGCAACAACGCCAGCTTCACGCAACGCTTCTTGCCCAACAACATTGCTGATTTTGCCGAACTGGAATTGTCCAACGCCAATTTCCCCGTACTGGAGCGCACCGACCTGGGGCCACTGTTGAACGAGATATCCCTGGCCTACAACCTGGGCGACCCGACCTCTGCACGCAAGACCATGCAAATTGGCAAACTCAAGTCCACCAAATGGATTTTGAAATTTGACATCCTCAAGGCCGAACAGATTGCAGAAAACAAAAAAGGTTTTGACGGGCGCGCGGTAGGCGGCCTGTTGTCCATATTTGGCGGTGGCAGCATGGCGGGCGCGGCAGCTGGCACCGTGGCAGGCTCGGTGCAGACCGGTGACAGCACCGGGGTCTGGCTCATTGGCATGCGCTACAAAATAATGGATGCCAACACGACCGAGCAGGTAGCACAAGGCTACAAGGACCTGAAGATGGAAGTGGGCGCTACGGCTACCAGCGTAATGGGCGTATCCGAAAGTGCCAAGGGCGGCGTAGGCCTGGACACCATGGTGCAGCGCCTGGTCCAAACGCTGGTCTGGGACATCGACGCCAAGCATAAGTAGTATGGCCCCCACGCTCGTCACTTCGTGTACTTCGCTGCCCCCCAAGGGGGCCTTCGCGCCTTGGGGCGTCCCTGCGGCACTCAAACTATGACCCCCTTAACCCAACTCGGAAAATACGCCATCCGCCGCGAGCTTGGCAAGGGTGCGATGGGCATCGTCTATGAGGGTTTCGACCCGGTCATAGAGCGCACCGTCGCCATCAAAACCATCTTGCCACAGCAGCTCAACGCTGACGAAGCCGCGCAAGTGCTGGCCCGCTTCAAACGCGAGGCACAGGCGGCCGGGCGGTTGAACCACCCAGGCATCGTGGCGGTTTACGATTATGGCGAAGCAGTGGTTGATGAAGACCACACTATGGTGGCCGGCGAGGCAGCGGACAAGGCCCGCCAACGCGTGGCCTTTATCGCCATGGAGTTTGTCAAAGGCCGTGAACTGCGCGACTTCTTTGAGGCCAACGAACGCTTTGCCCTTAAGGACGTAGAGCGCCTGATGGGCGAAATTCTGGACGCGATGGCGCACGCCCATGCCAATGGCGTGGTGCACCGCGACATGAAGCCCGCCAACCTGATTGTGTTGGCAGACGGCAAGGTCAAGGTCGCCGACTTTGGCATTGCTCGCG
>JBKJJC010000193.1:0-8262 GCA_046598245.1 Rhodoferax sp. | reverse complement strand
CCTAAGCCGGACGAGCCGGAACCAAACAAGTAATACCATGTTGCATCTCAGCTGACGGGGCAAGATCATGGAAACACGACTGGTCAATCGTTACATGGCGAACATGCACGGAGTGTTGTCGTGCTATGACCGCATCCTGATCACAGGCACCATACCTGGGGCGTGTTACGCCGGTGGCATGACCAGCTTCCTGTACAGCCGAGGCGTGCGTATTTTTGACTATGCGCGGTTTGCAGAACCGCTGCGGGACCTTGTTCGCAGTCGGGCCGTGGAAGTTTGCAGCACTGCGGGGCTTGAGATTGAGCATGTCAGCAAGAGCCATATCCGCAAGGAAGAACTGGTTCAGCGCGTGCTGGCCACCCGGGGTGATGCCAGCGGCCTGGTGCACGTGATATCGGCCATGGAAGCCTGCCCCAGCTACCGCCCGTGGCACGACAAGGCCAGCGGCAAGACCTACCTCAGAGGCGACACGGGCAAGTGCCTGCATTACTACTTTTACTTCATCGACGAGGAACTGGGTTTGTGCTACCTGCGTGTACCCACCTGGGCACCCTTTGGATTGCAGTTCTACTGCAACGGCCACAGCGCGCTGGCCCAATCGCTCAAGCGCGAGGGGATTGACTTTGCACAAGCCGACAACGCCTTTGTGCGCATCGACAACCTGCCCCGCGCCCAGGCGCTTGCGGATGCCCTGAGTCCCGACGTGTTGCACCGACGCCTGGACGTCTATGCCCAATGGCTGTGCCCGGTGCTGGGCGTGTTCGGGCAAAGCTACCACTGGAGCATTCGCCAAATCGAGTACTCCACTGACCTGATGTTCAAGAGCGCTGGCATCTTGTCGCCCTTGTACGACTGCCTGAGCCGCCAGGCGGTGCTGGCAGCCGATGCGCCGCGCGTGGCCAGCTTTCTGGGCAAGAAGATCACGCCCGCGCTGGCGCAAGAGATTGGCTCTCGCCTGTCCACCCGCATCGAGGGGCGCTGCATCAAGCACTGCATGGGTGCGGCCAGCGTCAAGGTTTACGACAAATTCAGCCAAGTGCTGCGTATCGAGACGACGGTCAACGACGTTTCGTTTTTCAAGCACCACCGCAAGGTGGAACACCGAGAGGGCAGTAGTACACGCGAACTCGCGGGCGTCAAGAAGTCGATCTACAGCCTGATCGATCTGCGCGAAATACTGCTGGGCTGCAACCAGCGCTATCTGGCGTTTCTCAGTAGCCTGGATGACACCAGTGCGGGCCAGCGTGACTTGCAACGCCTGAGCCAGCCTCGGGTCAGCGTCACCCCCGAGCAAACCGTCAAAGGTTTGAACTTCTTCAACCCCGTGGAGCAACGCCTGTTGCAAACCATGCAGCATGGTGAGTTCAATATCCATGGCTGGCGACGTGCGGATTTGATAGCCGCCAAAGTGCCTCTGTCGGCTTCTGCGCTGTCGCGCCAGCTTGCACGCCTGCGCGTGCTGGGATTGATCAAGAAAGTGGCGCATACCTATCGCTACTACCTCACACGCCTGGGCCGCAGCGCCATCGCCGCAGCTTGTTCAATCACCTGCTTCAACATCGTGCCTGCAATGGCTGCAACACGTTGAATTCTTCTCAGAAAATGCGAAGACATAACTTGTTAGTGACTATAGGACTTGACCCATGAACTTCCCAATCGAAGGCGGATGCGCCTGCCGGTATGTGCGCTACTGCTTGCGCAAGGCCCCACTGGTTGTCAACTGCTGTCACTGCCGTTGGTGCCAGCGCGAGACGGGCAGTGCGTTCGCCGTGAATGCGGTCATTGAGGCTGACCAGGTCGATCTTTTGTCGGGCGAAACGCAGATGGTCGAGACCCCCTCCCACAGCGGATATGGGCAGCGGATCGCGCGGTGTCCGAGGTGCTCGGTTGCGGTGTGGAGCCACTATGCTGGCTCAGGTCCGGCGACTAAAGTGGTTCGGGTGGGAACGCTGGACGACCCGGACGCGTTTCCACCGCAAGCGCATGTGTTCGTGCAGTCCAAGCAGCCGTGGGTGCACATTCCGCCGGGCGTGCCGCAGTTCCCTGAGTACTACAACCTTGCGGAGGTCTGGGCTCGAGAAAGCTTGGAGAGGCGGCTAGCTCTCTTGCCCCAGATCGACGCGTGGCTGGCCATTCGCACCAAGATGTAAATTTGATCACCCAATGCGCGGGCCAGTGCCCGCTGTACGGGGAATTCACACATCCAAGGCCTGCCCATCGGCGGGTGAAAGAAGGCGGGTGGCGACGCCCGCGCTCTGTTCAGCAGCCGCCGAATTGCTGCGCATCATCGGGCTGTGGCTGATGGCCTCCAACTGCTCAGTGCCGGCGCGGTACCGGAGTAGTCAGGCATAGGGAAGTCCTAACGACTGGGTCATGGCCAGGACTTATCGTTTCGGCTCACTCTGCTTTTTCATCGCATCGTCCAGATTGAAATTGCCTCTGCCCGGCATGACGATGTCCCCTGGTTTTTGACCGGGTTTGCAGGCGCCCAGCCACTTGGCCGAGATCCCCATTTTGGATTCGCTCATGCCATGTAATGGCGGGTTGAACTTGGTTGTTATATCGCCCCGGTACGCAGAGTCGAAGGCGCCGGTGAACACGGCGTCCATGGTGGTTGTGGTCGTGTCCATCTTGCACACCGTGTGGACCGTGATCCGGTCACCTTGCTGCTTGATGTCCGTTGCGCTGCACTGCTGTTTGAATTTCTCGGCGCTTTGCTGCATCAGGCTGTCGGAGTTCTGGTCTATACAGTGCTGAATAGGCCCCATGCCCGTGGGCATGCCCACCATGCTGGTGGTGATCTCCCACAAGCCGCTTTTGCGCTTGGGCATGTCCAGGGCGTGGGCGGGCGCACTGAGCCCCGTGGCGAGGGCAGCCGTGATGAAAAGAGAGCCAAGTGTGTTACACGGAAATGCCATGGGACTTACTCCTTCGGTTGGTTGGGTGGTGACTATTCGCAAATATCGCATTAAACCGGAATCAGTCAGCCAAGCCTGTGTTTTTTTGTTTCACAAGATGGACCCAGATCCTCATAAGCAACCGGGTGACAATCAGGCCGAACACGCTGCCAACACCCCACGCATGAAAACACTAAACCCAGGCTTTACGCTGATCGAAATGATGGTGGTGGTTGCCGTGCTGGCCATTCTGGCGCTGATGGCCTTGCCCAGCTACCAGGGCAAGCTGGTGCGCGACCAGATCGTCGAGGGCAGCACATTGGCTCAACTGGCGAAAGGCCCGATTGCAACCCAGTGGACTGCGACCAAGACGCTACCGGTGGACAACGCCAGTATCGGCTTGCCCGCCGCCGAAAAGATCGTCAACAACTTAGTGCGTGCCGTCACCGTGCAGGATGGAGCCATCCACATCACCTACGGCAACCGCGCCAATGGCCACCTGAAGGACAAGACCCTGACGCTACGCCCCGCCGTGGTGGAAGATGCCCAGATCGTGCCGGTGACATGGGTCTGTGGTTTTGCGACGGGCCCCGACAAGACGACCACCATGGGTGAGAACAAGACCAGTATTGCCAAGGAGTACTTGCCGCTAAATTGCAAGTAGTTTTCTGGTTAGACGTCGCCTTATGATTGTTTATGCGGCTATGTTTTGGCTCAGACTAGCCGCATGCGCACGCCGACGGCGCATGCCGAGGACCACGCCAAGGCCAACCAGAAATAGTGCATAGGATTCTGGTTCGGGAACAGTAGACACCTGGTGAACAGTAGCGCTCGAGGCAAATGGGTCATTGATAGACGCACGTGCTTCATAACACTCCCATCCACAGTTGTTTCGGTCATTGAAAGCGGCGGTGCTGGAAAGCTCGTAATTGATCGTGAAACTGCTTCCGGCAGCAAGAGAACCCAAACTCAGCGAACCCAAGTAGTCGTACGAGTAAGTCATAGTTTCAGAGAAGGTGTGCTGCGGCGCACTGGCGCCAGCACCGGAAGTAGTGAGAAGTGTGCCCCCCTGGTCAGTCGACATGAATGCTCCGGTATTCCACACATTTGCGCCATTGACAAGAATATTGGCTGAAAGACTTGCGTACCCCAGACTTAGGTTGTCGAACGCCCGGATATAGAGGTTCGCGCCAGTCACGTGAAAGTCAAATGTATAGCTTTGCGTCTGACCCGTGGTGTTCGTAATTGTTTCGGTAAACTTAGCAGTGGAGGTGAGATAGCCCCATCCGTACTGGCCCGATCCGTTGTTCGAAGCATTTGTACTGATTGAGCCGGGGGAACTGGATGCAAATGCAGAGCAGGTGCTGTAGTAGCCCCCTCCGCAAATATTAATTTCATGGCTGTCGAGGTGTGCGTTTGCCTCGGCGTAATTCTGCTCAGCACTTGCCTGAGGACCGTTCACGCCGGTATACCCGACTATGGCGCTGAAACTTGTAGCTTGGGTCGCACTGCTGGCCAGGGCGATGATCGAAAAAATTAGTCCGCCGAGATGGTTTTTCATGTAGCTCACTTTTTTCGCTGGTTTTACTTGTTGGGCTTTGGGTCAGGTCATATGCGAGCCTGCGCGGCGATTGTCCACACCGTCGAATGCTGCGGCTATAGTCCATTTGGCTAGTGGTTGGATTTGCGCCACATCGATCCCGCCCGTCCTCCCGCAAACGCGCAGCTAGTGTCCCAGTAGAAATTGCACAGGCTGTGATCAACTACTTAGAAAACCATACCCAGCACAGTGGCCGCCTTGCGCAGCGCCACCGTGTCATACCCCGCATAACCAAACAACCAACCCCGCCGTTGGGAGGCAATGGTGTAGCGCGACAGCGGCGCCAGCAGAATGCCCGCTTCTTGCGCACGCGCAGACAGCGATTGGTCGTCGCGCCCCAGCGGCAGTTCGTGCAACAGGTGCATGCCCTGCTCGCTGGGCTGCAATACCAGTTGGCCCTGGCTGGCTTTGGTCAATGCCTCAATCAATACCTGTTGGCGCTGCGGGTACAGTTCCCGCATGCGGCGCAGGTGCCGTAGCAAGTGGCCTTCGGTGATGAAGCGGGCTAGTACCTCTTGGGTATCACCCGGTGCGTGGCGGTCGGTCAATGCGCGGGCCATGGCAAACGCGCCGGCCAGCGCATGGGGCAGCACGATAAAACCCAGGCGTAATCCAGGGTGCAGGGTCTTGGAAAAGGTACCCACATACAACACACGCTGCGCATGCGGCAGGCTGCATAGCGCGGGCAGGCGGTGGGCGCCGTATTGGAATTCGCCGTCGTAGTCGTCCTCCACAATCCACGCCCGTTGCGCGTTGGCCCAGTCCAGCAAGGCCAGCCGGCGCTGCAGGCTCATGCGCACGCCGGTGGGGAACTGAGATGTGGGCGTAACCACGGCCAACCGCGCCGCGGGCCACAGCACGAAGGCCTGCTCTACGACCAGGCCTTCGTTGTCCACCGGCACCGGTCGCACCGTCACGCCGTGTCCCGCCAAGCTGGCAAGTATGCCGGGGTAGCCGGGGTCTTCGACCCAGGCCTCGTCGCCCACGTCCAACAACAGGCGCCCGACCAGGTCTATGCCCTGCTGCGAGCCCGAGCACACCACCACCTGTGCCGCTTCGCAGCGGATGCCACGCGACACCCACAGCCACTGCGCAATCGCATCACGCAGCGCCGGCGAACCCGCAGGGTCCAGATACTGGGCCTGTGCCATGCGCTGCTCTTTGGAGGCCTGGCGTGCCAGCCGGTCCCACACCGCAAACGGGAACGTGGCGATCTCGGGCGCGCCGATGCGAAACGGTTGCGCTGCTTGCAACGGTGGATTCCAACGCAACACGGTGTCGGCCACCAACTGCCCGCGTTGCGACAGACCTGCGGCGACGGGAGAACGCAAACCTTTGGCCGACGAGCCAGAGGAGGCGAGGGCGCCCAGGTTGTCGGCCACATAGCTGCCGTCCCCCACGCGCGCGACCACATACCCTTCAGACTGCAGGCGCTCCAACGCCCACAACACGCTGTTGCGCGACACACCCAGTGTGAGGGCCTGTTCGCGCGATGCGGGCAGTCGGGCGCCCGGTTTGAAGGTGCCCTGCTCGATGGCGCGGCGCAGTTCAAGGTACACCTGCTGGCGCACCGAGTCCTTGCGGGGCGTGGGCGCAATGGTTCTTTGCAGCATGCTGAATTGGCTCCTTGATCTACAAAGAAGCTTTATAAACTAAGGGGCCACTTTATCAGTCCAGACAATGGCCTCTTTACTGAAGTCAAGCCGAAAGCACACCACCACCATGGCCCAACACAGCAGCACCATTCTTTGGCAACGGGACAACGCGTCCTTTGCCGACCACCGCTACAGCCGCCGCCATACTTGGCACTTTGACGGCGGTGCGGTCGTGCCAGGCTCGTCGTCACCGCACGTGGTGCCCTTGCCTTATTCCGACGCTGCTGCGGTGGACCCCGAAGAGGCCTTTGTCGCCTCGCTGTCCAGTTGCCACATGCTGTGGTTTCTGGATGTAGCCGCGCGTGCCGGTTGGGTGGTAGACCGCTACCGCGATGACGCGGTTGGCACCCTGGCGCGCAATGCAGAAGGCCAGCAGGCCATGACCCGTGTGGTGCTGCGCCCGGCGGTGCAATTTGCCCCGGGCAACAGCCCCACCCTTGAGGAGCTGCAGGCCCTGCACCACCGTGCCCACGCCTCGTGTTTTATCGCCAACTCGGTCAAAACCGAGGTCTTGTGCGAACCCGTTCTTTCACAAAGCACCACACCATGACCTATTCACCACCCCATTTCGCAGAAACCGACACCGCCACGCTGCACGCCTTGGTGCGCGCCCACCCCCTTGCCACTTGGGTAGTCCAGCACCAGGGTGAGCTGCTGGTCAACCACATCCCCATGCTGCTGGACCCAGACCGTGGCGAGCATGGCACGCTGGTGGGCCATGTGGCGCGCGCCAACCCGGTGTGGCAGGCCTTAGCTGCAGGCGCAACATCGGTCGCGGTGTTTGCTGGCCCGCAAGCCTATGTGTCGCCCAACTGGTACCCCAGCAAACACGCCCATGGCAAGGCCGTGCCAACGTGGAACTACGCCACCGTCCACGCGCATGGTGTGCCCCAGGCGTTTGAAGATGCAGAGCGCGTTTTGGACGTGGTGACGCGGTTGACCCAAACCCACGAGGCCACACAGGCATTGCCCTGGCAGGTGTCGGATGCGCCAGCCGATTACATCACCAGTTTGCTCAAAGCCATTGTCGGCATCGAGCTACCGGTGCAGCGTTGGGTTGGCAAATGGAAGGTCAGCCAAAACCGCCCGGTTGCCGATCAACAGGGGGTCGCGGCTGGGTTGATGGGCCAAGCGCGCGAGGAGGCCGCACAGATGGCAGCGCTGGTGCAGCAGAAGATCAAAGCCTGAATTCGCCACACCCTTGGTCTCTACCACTGCGCATTGCGCGAAGGTGTTTAGGGGTGATTTATGCCTCTAGCCCCCGAGTAATAAGCCTTATACGCTATGTAATTGATAGCACGCTCAGTGCGGGGACTGCTGCTATGCCTTGCGCCAAGCGCTTGCCAACCAGGGTTGCTGCTCCATCGGCAATCCGGGCGGCCGGTAATAGTGCATCAGCTCGGTAAACCCCGCCGCTGCCATGTAGGTGCGCCACGCAATGATGTCGTGGTAGGCGCCAAAACGGTCTCCGTTGAAGAAGCCTTCTTCATTGTTGCCGCGTGGGTTGGAGCTGAACAACACGCCACGGGGTTTGAGCGTGGCGTGCAGCTCCAGCAGTACCCTTGGCAGCGCTCGGCTGGGTACATGGAATAACGAGGCGTTGGCAAACACGCCGTCAAAATGCGCGCCGGGCAAATCCAGCGCTAGAAAGTCTTGTTGCCACACCTCACAGCCACTGTAGGCGCGCGCCATCTGCGCGAAGCGCTCGGCGCCCTCCAGGCCTACGGCGGTGTGCCCCAGCGCGCGAAAAGCTTTGAGGTCGCGACCCGGGCCGCAGCCAAAGTCCAGAATCGCGAAGGGTGCTGTGCCCTCGATGTGTTGCAGCAGGGCGTCCATGTTCTGGCGTACATCGTGGTCACGCGTGCCGACGAAGAAGTCTTCGGCATGTGTGTTGTAGTGTGCCAGCGTCCGCTGGCTGGAGTCGTTGGGTGGTTGAGGGTTAGGCGTCATCGTGCGACCCGCGAAACAGTGGGCGTGGGTGGCAAACCTGGGAGTGATAGCCCTGACCGCGCTGCAAGCTCAGATTGTGCGGTCCTCCGCACGGCGGTTGTGGGAGCGCTGCATCAACAGCGTCATCAATAGGGCCGCCGCTGCCGAGCCGGTCATTACC
>JBKJJC010000123.1:0-6462 GCA_046598245.1 Rhodoferax sp. | reverse complement strand
TGGGCACCGACGGCATCATCACCGACCGGGTGGATCTGTTCAGCCCGGTCTAAGCCAAAAGCTCGCCATGCCTATCAGCGCCGCAACGCGGTCGCCTGGCTGATGGCGCAAACCACCACCAGGGCCGCGTAGCTGGCCATCTTGCCGTCCCGGCCAAAAAACCACAATCCCACACCCAGCGCCAACGCGCCAGCTATAAAATTCATAGCAGCTTGTGCAAACAATCCGGGGGCTGAGGATCTTTTTTGACCCATAAGCCGGGCTAGCAGGGCGAGCACAATGGCAACCGCCAGAGCCGGTGCCAGAAAGTTGAACAGGTGGATGATTTGGTCCAAAGGAGCCATGCGGGGCGGCCAATGGCGGCCGTCAGGTGGATGAAGTAGCGCCGATTTTATAATCAGGGTTTAAAGCCTCCTCCATCCGCTGGCGACACCGCCCCGCTTCGCAGCGGTTTGTCCCGCAAAGAGCATCCTTAATCAGTTGGCGACAGAGCTCCGCTTCGCTTCGGTCTGTCCCGCAAAGTTGTTAATTTATGGCCGTCTGGACCTTGGGCATCAACCACACCACCGCACCACTCGATTTGCGCGGTCGGTTTGCGTTCGCCATGGACCAAATTGCGCCCCATTTGCATGGCCTGCGCCAGACACTGCAGCGCATGCCCGAGGCGGCCATCATCTCCACCTGCAACCGCACCGAGATTTATTGCGCCGGAGAACAGTCCGAGCTGGAACCCACGCTGGGTTGGTTAGCCCACTCGGCCGGCATTTCACCCGACGTCTTACGCTCCCACACCTATAGCCTGCAAGACGGGCTAGCGGCGCGTCATGCCTTTCGCGTGGCCAGTGGGCTGGACTCCATGGTGCTGGGCGAGCCACAAATTCTGGGCCAGTTGAAGGATGCCGTACGCGCCGCCGAAGCGGCAGGTGCATTGGGCACCACGCTATCCCAGATGTTTCAGCGCTCGTTTGCCGTGGCCAAAGAGGTGCGCACTTCGACCGAGATCGGTGCCCACAGCATCAGCATGGCCGCTGCCGCCGTGCGGCTAGCGGGCAACCTGTTTGAAGACCTGGGCAAAGTCAAAGTCTTGTTTGTCGGCGCGGGCGAGATGATCGAGCTGTGCGCCACGCACTTTGCAGCCAAGTCGCCCAAGGCCCTGGCCATTGCCAACCGCACGCTGGAACGCGGCGAAAAGTTGGCGTCGCGCTTCGGTGGCGAGGTGATGCGCCTGGCCGATCTGCCCGACCGTTTGCATGAATTCGACATCGTCGTCAGCTGCACTGCCAGCACCCTGCCCATCATTGGCCTGGGTGCCGTGGAGCGGGCGCTGAAGAAACGCCGCCACCGCCCTATGTTTATGGTCGATCTGGCGGTACCGCGCGACATCGAGGCCGAAGTCAAAGCGCTGGACGATGTTTACCTGTATACCGTGGACGACCTCGCTGGCGTGGTGCAAACCGCCCAGGCCAACCGCCAGGCCGCCGTGGCGCAGGCCGAAGCGATTGTGGATGCAGGCGTACAAAGCTTCATGCACTGGGTGGACCAACGGGGCTCGGTGCCGCTGATCCAGCAGCTCAATGCACAGGCCGATGCCTGGCGCGCTGCCGAGTTGGCCCGCGCCCGCAAGCTGATTGCCAAAGGCGAGCCGGTGGACGCGGTGCTGGAAGCCTTGTCCAAGGGATTGACCCAGAAGATGCTGCATGGCGCGATGGCGGAGTTGCATGCGGGGGATGCTGCCGCACGTGAACGGGCGGGCAACGCGATTCAGCATTTCTTTTTGCGCAAAGAGCGTTAGCTGGGGTTGCCCCCACTCTCCCCCAACCCCTCTCGCCCCGCCGGGCGAAAGGGGGGCTTAACAGCCATATTTTGTTTTTTCGCTTCGGCTGCGACCTTAAGGTCGTTGTGTTGATCGTCACCCAGATTGCATTTGTATGAAACCGTTTCTTCGCCAACAGCTCGCACGCTATTCCGACCGCCAGGGAGAGCTGGAATTTTTGCTGTCCCGCGAGGACATCATGAAGGACATGGAGCAGTTTTTGAAGCTGTCGCGTGAGCACACGGATGTGACTGCCGTTGCCAGCCGTTGGGCGCGCTACCAGCAGCGCGAGGCTGATTTGGCGAGCGCCGAAGAGATGAAGTCTGACCCGGACATGATGGAGATGGCGGAGGAAGAAATTACCAGCGCCACCGCCGAACTGGCACAACTAGAAGGCGAACTGCAGCGCATGTTGTTGCCCAAAGACCCGGACGACGCACGGCCCGCGTTCGTCGAAATCCGCGCGGGCACCGGTGGCGACGAATCAGCATTATTCGCCGGTGACCTGCTGCGCATGTACACCCGTTATGCCGACCGCTGCGGCTGGAAAACCGAGATCGTCAGCGAATCGCAAAGCGAACTGGGGGGCTACAAGGAAGTGGTGGTCCGCATGGAGGGCTTCCACAACGGCACCGGTGCTTACGGCGCGCTGAAGTTCGAATCTGGCGGCCACCGCGTGCAGCGCGTACCCGCCACCGAAACCCAAGGCCGCATCCACACCAGCGCTTGCACCATCGCCGTACTGGCCGAGCAGGACGAGGCGGAGGCCATCAAGATCAACCCGTCGGACCTGCGCATCGACACCTACCGCGCCAGCGGCGCCGGTGGCCAGCACATCAACAAGACCGACTCGGCCGTACGGATTACCCACATCCCCACCGGCATCGTGGCCGAGTGCCAAGACGGGCGCAGCCAGCACAGCAACAAGGCGCAAGCGCTCAAAGTGCTGACGGCCCGCATCCATGAAAAAGACCGCAGCGAACGTGCCGCCAAAGACGCGGCCGAGCGCAAGAGCCTGGTCGGCAGTGGCGACCGCAGCGACCGCATCCGCACCTACAACTTCCCCCAGGGCCGTCTGACCGACCACCGCATCAACCTGACGCTGTACAAGCTGCTGCAGATCATGGAAGGCGATCTGGAGGACGTGGTCGGCGCGCTGCAGGCCTACGAGGCAGCGGAGCAATTGGCGGCGCTGGAGCTGGCATAAATGCCTCCAAGCTGGTCGCTGCGCGTACTGCGCTGTCCTCCATGGGGCTGTTCACACGTTAGGGCGGCCAGGTGCCTTTTAGGCTTTTCAGCCTCTAGCCCCCGTGAAGTCTCATTCGATAGCTACTAATTGAATAGCATATGGGAATCCCGCAAACACCCGCCACCTTAGCCCAGGCCATCCGCTGGGCGCAGGACCAGTCGCTAGACCGGCTGGATGCGCAACTGCTGGTATTGCACGTGCTGGGTCGAGGTGGCCAGGAGCGGGCCTGGCTACTGGCACACGACACCGACGCCCTACCCGAGGCTGCCCAAGCCACCCTGCAAGCCGCTGTGCTGCGTCGCGCCGCAGGTGAGCCCCTGGCCTACATCACCGGCCATAAGGAATTCTTTGGCCTGGATTTGCAGGTGGATGCCCGCGTGCTGGTGCCCCGGCCCGACACCGAGACGTTGGTGGAATGGGCGTTGGAGTTGCTGGACCCAGCAGCACCCGTGGACGCGGCCCTAGCCCGTGCAACACCACCTGCGTCTGCGACCCCGACAGCCGCTAGCCAAACTGCCCGCGTAATCGACCTGGGCACCGGCAGCGGTGCCATTGCGCTGTCGCTGAAACACACCCGGCCGGACCTGCAGGTCAGCGCGGTCGATTTCAGCGCCGACGCCCTGTCCGTGGCCCGGGCCAATGCGCAGCGGCTGCGCCTGGAGGTTGAATTTGAACAAGGCAACTGGTTGGCGGGCGTAAAGGGCCGGTTTGACCTAATCGCCTCCAACCCACCCTACATTGCAAGTGCTGACCACCACCTGGCCGCGTTGAAACACGAACCGCTGCAAGCACTGGCCAGCGGAGCGGACGGCCTGGACGACATCCGCACCATCATCCGCCAAGCGGGTGCACATCTACTGCCGGGTGGCTGGTTGGTGCTGGAGCATGGCTATGACCAGGCCGCAGCCGTTCGCGCTTTGTTATCCAGCGCCGGTCTTCACCAGGTGCAGTCTCGCCGGGATTTGGCGGGCATAGAACGTTGCAGCGGCGGGCAATGGCCCGGGCCATGATGCACCGCATGCCACCCGTATGTAGTGCCGATTTATGCCGCTAGCCCCCGTAAAATATAGTTTTATAGCTATTAATTTTATAGCATTTTGAATCCACAAAACGCCCATTGGTTCATCCTGATCCTGATAAATATCCCGGTCTACTTGGGCTTGGGAAAATTGATCTTTAAAGACTGGGGCACATTCATCGAATCCTTGCGCCTGTGGTCCAGCGCCGACTGGTGGTTAACACTGGAAAAAGAGTTTCGCGAAGACCGCTGGGGCACTGTCCAACTGCCGGTTCTTATCCTGCTGTGCATCGCTATTCCGGTCGTCGAACACCTTTTGTTTGGCAAAACTACGGTCACCAAGCCCGCGGCGCAAATAGTCGGCCTGCTGTAGCACCCGTCCAGCCAAAGGCCTACCCGGTGCAGCGGCATTTCTCAAGCTCGCCGCCATCACGGTGGGCTCTGGGATAATCACTCAACTATTTTTTTGGAGTAATTGCCATGAGCGACACACAACAACGCATCGATGAATTGGTGAAGAACAATGAGGTTCTGCTGTTCATGAAGGGCAATGCCAGTTTCCCGCAATGCGGCTTCTCCGGCCGGGCGATCCAAATCCTGAAGGCCTGTGGCGTGGAACCCAAGGCCATCAAGACGGTCAATGTGTTGGAAGACGATGAAATCCGCGCCGGTATCAAGGATTACAGCAACTGGCCCACCATTCCCCAGTTGTACGTCAAGGGTGAGTTCATTGGAGGGTCGGACATCATGATGGAGATGTACGAGAACGGTGAGTTGCAGCAGGCATTGGGTTCTGCTCCGGCCTGAGTTTTTTCGCTGTGCGGCGGACGCTTGTCGGTCGCATCCCCAGCAGCCAGTCAGCCCTTCGCCCTCGCCCGCATCAGGCATGGGGCGGATGTTCTGCTCCGTGTCCCCCTCCCGCTTTGCGGTCTCCTCCTTTACCTACGCACAACACCCGCCCCATGCCTGACGCTGGAGTGCTGGAGTGCAGAGCTTGGTTATTGGTCTTTGGGCATGTGTACCCACGCCGCCCCGCCAGATCGGTTGGGCTGTATGTTTTGCGGAGGTAAAGGAGGAGGCCATGCTTGCATGGCCGGGGGACACGTAGCAAAACGTGCAGCCCAACTGATCCACCCAAGACCCGCCCAGCATCCTTCTGGGTACCCACGAACCTATTTGGGCACAAAATCCCACAGCCGCTTGTTCGCAAACACCGCATCCGGATATTGCGGCTTGCCCCGAGACCCGTTGTAGCGCCCCAGCGCCAGAAACAGGTCACCCTTCTCCCGGTCCAGGTAGTGGCGCAAGATGACGCAGCCAAAACGCAAATTGGTCTGCATATGGAACAGCCGCCCCGCATCCCCATCACCAATGGCTCGGGTCCAGAACGGCATCACCTGCATATACCCGCGCGCACCCACCACCGACACCGCGTACTTGCGGAAATTGCTCTCCACCTGGATCAGCCCCAACACCAGGGCCACATCCAGCCCCGCGCGTCTGCTCTCGTACCAGACGGTTTGCAGAAATTCCCTGCGGGTGTCAAAGTCCTTTTTCTTCTTCGCCAAGCGCTCACTCATCGCGCCCAACCAGCGCAGGTAGTAGAGGCGTTGCTCGGTGTTACTGAACTCGGGAATCGGTGGCGCCGCGTTGCGCACTGCGCCGCTCAGCGCCGAACGTACCGAGTCGATCAGCGGCTCTTCCAGTTGCCCACCAGCCCAGGCTTGCTCTGCTATTGATAGCATCCCAAGGCCAACCAACGGGGGCAAGAGGCAGATTCGGCGTGTAACCCCAACGTTGAGAGGGACTGGCGAGGTTGACCTCATACCACCAGTTTGGAGCGGACCAGCGCCGCCACCTCGCCCAGTGCGACCTTGGTCGCCTCCGTATCACGGCGGTGCTGGTATTCGACCACGCCTTCTTTCAGCGTGCGGTCGCCAATGGTGACGCGGTGCGGCACACCAATCAGCTCCCAGTCGGCAAACATCGCGCCAGGGCGCTCGTTGCGGTCGTCCAGCAGTACGTCCACACCGGCGGCCAGCAGCTCGGCATACAGCGTATCGGCGGCAGCCTTGACTTCGGGGAAGCGGTCCGGGCTGATCGGGCAGAGCACCACGGTAAAAGGCGCCAGCGCGTCGGGCCAGATGATGCCCTTTTCGTCGTGGTTCTGTTCCACGGCCGCAGCCGGCAGGCGGGTGATGCCGATGCCGTAACAACCCATTTCCATCAACTGGGGCTTTCCGTTCTCGCCTAGAAAGGTGGCGTTCATCGCCTTGCTGTACTTGGTGCCCAGCACAAACACATGGCCCACTTCAATGCCGCGCTCAATGTTCAGTACGCCCTTGCCGTCGGGCGACAGGTCGCCAGCCTTGACGTTGCGCA
>JBKJJC010000284.1:0-4060 GCA_046598245.1 Rhodoferax sp. | reverse complement strand
TCCCCCTCACGGGCAAGAAATAGGTGCGGCAACACTACTTTTGCGCTTTAACAAAAAGGGCCGATCCGCTACAGTTGGGGGTATAAGGTCAAGGAGGAACGCAAATGTTCAATTTTTTTAGGCACAGTGTCTCCCCCGACGCAGCTGATTCGCGGCTTATGCCGCACTCGGTGCCTCAAACGGCGCCCCCCAGCATCAAACCCCCTACAGTCATCCAGCGTGAACTGGTCCGCGTGGTACTGAAAGACACCCTGCGCCGGCATGGCATTCCGTTCGATTGGCTTGCCTGCGAGGTTACCACCGTGCCCAATGGCCCCCAGGGCGAAGAACTGCATATCCAACTGGTAGTGCTGCAGTGGCAAGAGCTGCTGCTGCGGTATGCCCGCGCGCTGGAGCTGCAATTGCTGCGCGGCCTGGACCGCTTTGAGCCCACGGTAGAGCATGCCAAAAAATGCACGATCACTTGGCGCTTTTCACCCGAATGCGGCTGCCCCTTCACCGTGCTGCCGCCACCCGTGGTCTGGGCGCACGACGCAGCGCCGCCACCGGTTGCAGAAGAACCCCCATCCATACTAGACAGGCGCCATAAAACACGCGCTCCCAAGGCCGCCGCCATTGCAGCCGCTGCCGCTACAACCGCCGTAGCTGCCGTAACTGCCGCGCCGCAGCGTGTTGAGGACGACCCAGATGACTACGAGCGCACCGAGCTGTCGCCGTTCCGCTAGGGTTTGCTAGACTATGCTACTAAATTAGTAGCAATACAAGCATAATCCACGGGGGCTAGAGGCCTTTTTCTCCATATATCAGGTCGTTTTGCTGATGGTAATGGACGGGAATTTGCTCGAAAAATCCTTGTTCCGCGCTGCAATCGACACCGCTACCTGGCGCGCAACCGACTGGTAGATGCCGGCAATCTCGCCATCTGGATCGGCCACCACGGTGGGCTGGCCGCTGTCGGCCTGCACACGGATTTGCAGTGCCAACGGGAGCGCACCCAGGTAGTCCATGTTGTAGTCGGCGGCCATCTTCTTGCCACCATCTGCGCCAAAAATATGCTCCACGTGGCCACAGTTGCTGCACACGTGCACCGCCATGTTTTCCACAATGCCCAGAATCGGCACGCCCACTTTTTCAAACATTTTGATGCCCTTTTTGGCATCCAGCAGT
Source organism: Rhodoferax sp. (assembly GCA_046598245.1). Classification (GTDB taxonomy): domain Bacteria; phylum Pseudomonadota; class Gammaproteobacteria; order Burkholderiales; family Burkholderiaceae_C; genus Allorhodoferax. Next base: position 2,893 of record JBKJJC010000284.1, on the reverse strand, counting down.
GCGATGTCTTGCGGCGTGGTGACAATGACCGCCCCCGTCATGGGCACACGCTGGCTCAGCGTGAGCTGGATGTCGCCGGTGCCCGGGGGCAGGTCGACGATGAGGTAATCCAAATCTTTCCAGTTCGTCTGGCGCAGCAGTTGCTCTAGCGCCTGTGTCGCCATGGGGCCACGCCAGATCATGGCCTGGTCACCATCCACCAGGAAGCCTATCGACATGACCTGCACGCCGTAGTTTTCCATGGGCTCCATGGTCTTACCGTCGGCCGATTCGGGGCGGCCTTGTAGGCCCATCATCATTGGCAGGCTGGGGCCGTAAATGTCAGCGTCCAGCAGGCCCACGCGGGCACCCTCGGCGGCCAGCGCCAGTGCCAGGTTGACGGCGGTGGTGCTCTTGCCGACCCCTCCCTTGCCAGACGCAACAGCCACGATGTTCTTGACGCCAGGTAGCAATTGCACACCGCGCTGCACGGCATGTGCCACGATGTTGGATGCCACATTGACCGACACATTGGTTACGCCCGCAACACCCTTGGCAGCCGCAATCAGCGCTGCACGCAGACTGGCGATTTGGCTCTTGGCGGGGTAACCCAGCTCGACGTCAAACGCCACATCGCCGCCGGACACGGAAAGGTTCTTCACGGCCTTGGTCGACACAAAATCTTTGCCGGTATTGGGGTCGATAACGCCCTGAATAGCGTCCTGGATGGCTTGCACGGTCACGGTCATTCATATTCTCCAAAAGATGCGGGTAGTCTAGCCAAGCCCCCGCCCCGCCGGGGCCAATCGTGAAAATCCGGGTTAACCCCCGTGTCCTGCATGCCTATTGCGCATTTACAAGCACGCACTACATCCCATAATAGTTGCCATGCCAACGCCCATTTCCCACGCCAGCCCAGCAGGTCTGTTACTAACCGGAGGCGGTGCCCGGGCAGCCTACCAAGTGGGTGTGCTCGAAGCCATTGCCGACATTCGGCTGGCCTGTGGCGCGGGCAAGGAGCCCAACCCCTTTCCCATCATCACCGGCACATCGGCTGGCGCTATCAATGCCGCGGCCTTGGCCTGCGGCTCGGACAAATTTGACGCCACGGTGCGCTTGATTGCCGAGACTTGGCGGGGTTTTCATGCCGACCAGGTCTACCGCACCGGTCACCTGGACATGCTGCGCTCGGGTGCTACCTGGGTGACGCTGCTGTCTATGGGCGGGGTTCTGGCCAAATGGAGCCGGACCAAACCTCGCTCGTTGTTGGACAACTCGCCCCTGGCCGGTCTATTGACCCGCCTGGTGCCACTGGAGCGCCTGCCCGCCCTGATCCGCAGAGGCCATTTGCAAGCCCTGGCGGTCTCCACGTCGAGCTATAGCTCGGGCGAACACGTTACCTTTTACGAGGGTGGCAGGCGTCTGCTGCCCTGGGTGCGCAGCCAACGCATTGCCGTGAAGGACAAGATCACCCATGAACACCTGCTGGCATCCAGCGCCATTCCTTTCTTGTTCCCGGCGACCGAACTGCCGATCAACGGCCACTTGGAATATTTTGGCGACGGCTCTATGCGCCAGTCCGCGCCCTGCTCGCCTGCCATCCACCTGGGGGCGGAACGTATTCTGGTGGTAGGCGCTGGCCGTATGCACGAGCCCAAGGACCAGAAGCTGCTACCTGGCGGTAACGACTACCCGTCCCTGGCGCAGATTGCCGGTCACGCGCTGTCCAGCATTTTTTTGGATGCCTTGGCTGTCGACGTGGAGCGCGCGCAGCGGATCAACCAGACCCTCAAGCTGGTGCCCAAGGCGGCCCGCCAGGCCAGTGCATTGCGGCCGTTGGAACTGCTGGTCATTTCGCCCAGCGAGCGGATCGACATGATTGCGTCCAAACACATCGACACCCTGCCCCGCGCCCTGCGCACGGTGCTGGGTGGCGTCGGCGTGTCGTCGCGCAAGGCGGATGTGAAGGGTTCGGCGCTTGCTAGCTACCTGCTGTTTGAGTCCGGCTATACCTGTGAACTGATTGAGCTGGGTTATGCCGATACGCAACGCAAGCGGGCGGAGATTTGCGCTTTCTTCAACTGGACGGACCCTGAGGCGGTGGGTAAGTTGAAGGAGAAGGCCAAGCCTCTGCCAACAGGCGTAGATCGGCGTCGGGACCCGCTGCGGTTGCGCTGAAGTTACCGTTTTCTCCGGCCCGCGGGGTCAGGCGGTTGGGACGTTTTGCTCCGTGTCCTCCGGGCTTCGCCCTCCTCCTTTACCTGCGCAAAACGCCCCAACCGCCTGACCCCGCTCTGCGCTCGCTAGCAGTCTAAAATCGCAGGCTGTCTTTTGAAAGCTTTCCCGATGCCGCGTCAACTCTTTGTCACTACCGCTCTGCCCTATGCCAATGCGCCGTTCCACATTGGGCACATGATGGAGTACATCCAGGCTGACATTTGGGTGCGGTACCAGCGGATGCAGGGCCACGCGGTCGACTTTGTGTGTGCGGACGATACCCACGGTGCGCCGATCATGATCGCGGCCGAGAAGGCGGGCAAAACGCCGCAGCAGTTCGTGGCCGACATCGCCGCAGGGCGCAGGCAGTATCTGGACGGTTTTCAACTTAGTTTTGACAACTGGCACAGCACCGACGCCCCCGAGAACCACGAACTGGCCCGCCAAATCTACCGCGATCTGCGCGATGCCAAAGACGGCTCGCTGATCGAGAGCAAGACTATTGAGCAGTTCTTCGACCCCGCGAAGAACATGTTTTTGCCGGACCGTTACATCAAAGGTGAGTGCCCCAAGTGCCACGCCATAGACCGAGCCACAGACCTCGCAGTTGTCGCCGTACTGGTCTTTGGCGTGGCACTTGGGGCACTCACCTTTGATGAAACGGTCCGGCAAAAACATGTTCTTCGCGGGGTCGAAG
>JBKJJC010000147.1:0-13894 GCA_046598245.1 Rhodoferax sp. | reverse complement strand
GGAAGTCGAGCCACTCGACATGGCGATGGCGCTGCTCGCAGCGCGAGATCACCGTGCCGTCGAGGGTATTCATCGCGGCAAACAGCGTGGTGGTGCCATTGCGCTTGTAGTCGTGCGTCATGGTGGCGGCACGCCCGGGCTTCATCGGCAGCCCCGGCTGGGTACGATCGAGCGCCTGCACCTGGCTCTTCTCGTCGCAGCACAGCACCAGCGCGTGTTCCAGGGGGGACATATACAAGCCCACGACATCTTCAAGCTTCTCTACAAACTTAGGGTCACGCGAAACCTTGAAACCGCGCACCAAGTGGGGTTTGAGACCATGCTTACGCCAGACCCGATGCACCATGGTGTCACTCACGCCGACCACATCGGCCAGCGTGCGCGTGCTCCAATGTGTAGCCACTTCGGGCGTACTTTGGGTCGTCAACTGCACGATCTGCGCTTCAATGGCAGGGTCGCTGGGGCGCCCACCGCGGGGCAAGTCTTTCTCTATATCGGCGAGGCCCCCCACACAGAAGCGCTCACGCCAGCGGGCAACCTGAATGCGTCCAACGCCCAGCATGTCAGCAATGGTGAGGTTGTCATACCCGTCATTGGCCAGCAACACAATGGCGCAGCGCCGTGCAAGTCGCACGCTGACCGTCTGCGATTGTGCGGCCTTGAGCAGTTTGGCCCGTTGATCGCTGTCCAATTCAATCGTGCTGGCTATGCGCATCAAAGGCTCCAAGTAGACAAGATAGGCCTTGGAGCGAGGGCGCTTGCAATAAGTTCCTTTAATTTACAAGCACTACACTAGAGGGCTTAGTTGGTTCGTAGCAAACGCGCCAACTGCTTGCCCGATTCGTCCATCAATACCAACTGGTCCCGGTCCATCTTGGCCTTGCGTGTCAACTCCAAGGCCTTGAAGAACAGATCCTCTTGTGAACCCGGCATACTCAAACACACTCTGCCGGTGGACGCCAGCGGACCCAAACGCAAGCTATCGACTCCTGCCACCGACGGACCGGTAAATCCATTACACCCCCCCGTCCCGGCAACTTTGTCAGCGCTGAGCCATCGCAGCTTGGGCTTGGGATTGACGACCTCAGGTTTACCGTCTATGGAAAAGGCTGCCCACTCGGTTCCGGCCAAGGCCAGAGTTACCGGTGCGGGCGGCGTTTGCGGCGCGCTGGATGGATCGGGAGAACCTGGCGACGACTTGGAGGAAGATGGTGTCACAGCGCAGGCGCTCAACAGAGCGGCTGCCAACAAGGAACACAGTACAAGGTTTAGTTGCTGAGAGGCCATAGTTGCACTCCTTGGGTAGGTCATTGGCAGCAAGGCGGCTTGCTGCAGGGGTTATTCAAAGAACCGAGCGCTGGCCCACAGGTTTCCGGCCGCATCCTTAGCGGACAGCTTAGGCGATTCACCCAGATCTGGCCACTGGATGTTCAAAAACGGATCGTTCCAGGCAATACATTGCTCGTGCTCAGGGGCGTAATAGTCGGTGGTCTTGTACAAGAATTCGGCTGATTCAGACAGCACCACAAACCCATGTGCAAAGCCCGCCGGCACCCATAACTGCGCATTGTTTTGCGCAGACAAGTTGGCGCCCACCCATTTGCCAAAGGTGGGGGACGATTGGCGTATGTCCACCGCCACGTCAAACACCTCGCCAGACACGACCCGCACCAGTTTGCCCTGGGGTTGCTGGATCTGGTAGTGCAAGCCACGCAACACGCCCCGGGCTGAACGGGAATGGTTGTCCTGCACAAATTCCGTCTGCACACCGGTTGCCTCGGCAAAGGCACGCTGGTTGAAACTCTCGTAAAAGAAGCCTCGGGCATCACCAAAAACGCGGGGCTCGATCAGGCAAACGTCAGGGATTTCGGTACGCGTAACTTTCATGGGTGCTTGCCTTCTTTCAGCAGGCCCAGCAAGTACTGCCCGTAGCCGTTCTTGGCCAGCGGTTGTGCTAATTTGGCCAGTTGCTCGCTGTCGATAAAGCCGTTGCGCCAGCAGATCTCTTCCAGACACGCAATCTTCAGCCCCTGGCGGCGCTCCAGCGTCGCTATGAATTGACCCGCTTCCAGCAAACTGTCGTGGGTGCCGGTGTCCAGCCAGGCGTAGCCGCGCTGCATGATCTGCACATTGAGCTGACCCAGGTCCAGGTAGGCTTGGTTAACGGCGGTTATTTCCAGTTCCCCGCGGGCACTGGGATGGACGGCCTTGGCAATGTCCACCACCTGCCTGTCGTAGAAATACAGGCCCGTGACCGCGTAGTTGCTTTGCGGCTTTACCGGCTTTTCTTCAATGCTGCGGGCCTTTCCCTTGTCGTCAAAGGCCACCACGCCATAACGCTCGGGGTCTTGTACATGGTAGGCAAACACGGTGGCGCCGTGCTGCTGTTGGTGGGCATTGCCCAACAGAATTTGCAGGTCGTGGCCGTAGAAGATGTTGTCACCCAGCACCAAGGCGCTGTCGTTGTTGCCGATGAATTTGTCGCCAATGATAAAGGCCTGGGCAAGGCCGTCCGGACTGGGCTGCACAGCGTATTGCAGGTTCACGCCCCATTGGCTGCCGTCGCCCAACAGCTGCGCAAAACGTGGTGTGTCTTGCGGCGTGCTGATGATCAGAATGTCGCGGATACCGGCTAGCAGCAGCGTGCTGAGCGGGTAGTAAATCATCGGTTTGTCATACACCGGCAGCAACTGCTTGCTGATGGCCAGCGTGGCCGGGTGCAAGCGGGTGCCGGAGCCCCCCGCCAGAATGATGCCCTTGCGGCTGGATGATGGGGTGTTATTGGGTGCGGCCATAGTCAATCTCGTTCAACATGCGGGTAACGCCTGCTTGCCAGTGTGGCAGTTGCAGGCCGAAGGTAGTTTGCAGCTTGGTGGTGTCCAGCCGCGAATTGTGGGGGCGCTTGGCCGGAGTGGGAAAAGCCGACGTAGGCACGGCTTTGATTTCCTTTGCTACTATATTTATAGCTGGTTGCGCAGATTCTGCGAGGGCTACCACATGTTTTGCGTATTCATACCAACTGGTGCAGCCACTTGCAACTAGGTGATAAATGCCGGCCATTGCCGCATCACCGCCGGCCTGGCCGGGTTTAACCTGGCGTATCGCATGAGCGGTGACATCGGCGATCAGGTCAGCGCCGGTGGGCGCACCCATCTGGTCGTCGATCACTTGCAGCGTCTCGCGCTCTTTGGCCAGGCGCAGCATAGTCTTGGCAAAATTGCCACCACGCGCGGCGTAGACCCAACTAGTCCTGAAAATCAGGTGTCGCTCGCAGCGCATGACGGCTTGCTCGCCTTCCAGCTTGGTCTGCCCATACACACTCAGAGGCGCGGTGGCGTCGTCCTCTTTCCAAGGCTGACCCCCACTGCCGTCAAACACGTAGTCAGTGCTGTAGTGCACCAACCAGGCTCCCAGACGTTGCGCTTCATCAGCCAACACACCCGGCGCCAGCGCATTCAATAAACGGGCGAATTCGGGCTCACTCTCTGCCTTGTCGACCGCAGTGTGGGCGGCTGCATTGACGATGACGTCCGGGCGGACCGTGCGCACAGTATCGGCCAGCGCGTCCAGTTGCGTGAAGTCGCCACTCAGGCCTCCGGGATTGGTGGCACGGTCAAGCCCCATCACAACCAGCTCGCCCAGCGGGGCCAGGCTGCGCTGCAATTCCCAGCCGACCTGTCCATCGGTACCCAACAGCAATATCTTCATACTGCGGCTGCGGCCTTAGTTACCGCGGCACCGTATTGCGTTTCCACCCAGTCGCGGTAACCACCGCTTTGAACATTGGAGACCCAATCTTGGTTGGACAGGTACCAGGCCACTGTCTTGGCGATCCCAGTTTCGAACGACTCAGCAGGCTTCCAGCCCAGTTCGCGCTCGATTTTGCGCGCGTCAATAGCGTAGCGGCGGTCGTGGCCGGGGCGGTCCGTGACAAAGGCGATCTGGTCTTGGTAAGGCTTGCCATCGGCGCGGGGCTTCAGGTTATCCAACAGGCTGCAGATGGTGCGCACGATGTCCAAGTTGGCCTTTTCATTCCAGCCGCCCACGTTGTAGGTTTCACCGGGCTTGCCCGCTTCCAGCACACGGCGGATGGCACAGCAATGGTCTTTTACATACAGCCAGTCGCGGATCTGTTGACCGTCGCCATATACCGGCAACGTCTTGCCAGCCAGCGCGTTGACGATGACCAACGGGATCAGTTTTTCCGGGAAATGGTAGGGGCCGTAGTTGTTGGAGCAATTGGTCGTCAGCACCGGGAGACCATAGGTATGGTGCCAAGCGCGTACCAAATGGTCACTGGCGGCCTTGCTGGCGCTGTAGGGGCTGTTGGGCTCGTAAGTGTGGGATTCAGTGAAAGCTGGGTCACCCTTGTGCAGCGAGCCATAAACCTCGTCTGTAGAAACATGCAGGAAGCGGAAATCAGCTTTGGCCTGTGCCTCCAGCGGCCCCCAATAACTACGCACCGATTCCAGCAACTGGAAGGTGCCCACGATGTTGTTTTGAATAAATTCGCCAGGGCCGTGGATGGAGCGGTCCACATGGGATTCGGCGGCAAAGTTGACGATGGCGCGCGGCTGGTGAAGGGCCAGCAACGCGGGGAGTAACGTGGGGTCGCCAATATCGCCCTTGACGAAGACATGGCGCTGATCTTCTTGCAGGCTGGCCAAGTTTTGCATGTTGCCGGCGTAGCTGAGCTTGTCGAGGTTCACGACGGTCTCATCCGACTGCGCCAGCCAGTCCAACACGTAGTTGGAGCCAATAAATCCGGCGCCGCCGGTCACGAGAATGGTCATGGGGGATAGGGTCCGTTTAAATGGAGTCGAGATATTACCTGCCCAGCATTTTCGCATTCAAATGCAGGGGTGCCGTGTAAGCGGATGTAGTCCATTTGACTAAGCTGGCGCTAGAAGCTGACCACAAATCACCGACAATCACGCCTCTTCTGCCGAACCGCCAGCCCATGCCGACCGATCCCGCCATCACCCTGCCCCCCCGCAGCCACACCCCACCGTTATTTTGGTGGATTGTGGGTAGCTTTGTGGCGCTGGCCCTGGTGCCCACGGCCTGGACCGCGCTGGATCTGCGGGCTGCCGCTGTGTTTCTAGGCCCTGATGCCTATAACGACGTGTTTCGGTGGTGGTGGGTGGAACTAATCAATCTTTACGTTCCTGCTGTCTTCCGGGTGCTGGTGTTTGTGGCACTTGGGGGGTGGCTGTGGTCCAGCCTGCGCCCGGTCGGCAAGCCGTGGCGCCTGGCACTGGCTTTTGTCGTCCTGGCGGGCACCTTGGGGCCTGGATTGGTGGTCAACAGTGGTTTCAAAGACAACTGGCAACGCGCGCGCCCTTACCAGGTGCAGGAATTTGGTGGCACCCAACTGTTCACCCGCGCGGCGGTCATGACAGACCAGTGCAACAACAATTGCTCTTTTGTCAGCGGCCACGTGGCCTGCGGGTTTTTTCTTGCTTCGCTGATGCTGGTCGACCGCAGGCGCCGCGTCCTCTGGGGGGCAACGGGTGTCGTGTCCGGGCTCGCCATAGGATTTGCGCGCATGGCTGATGGCGCGCACTGGTTGAGTGATGTGCTGTGGGCCGCCCCCATTACACTCATTACCAGTTGGTTAGTCTGGAAAGTGCTGGTCCGCGCCTACCGTGCATAGGTGGGCGGCGTGCCCAGTAGGGCAGCGCTGGTCAGAATAGAAAATGCAAGCAACCAGCGCCATGCATTCTGCGTAGAATCTTCCACAGCCCCCAGTGCCTATTAAAAACCAGCAGGATCAACACCATGGATTTGATTTTTGCCGACGAAGAATCCCCGCCCGCTGGCAACACAACGGCGCCACTTAAAAAACCCTGGTGCGTCTTGCTGGTGGACGATGACGCCGAGGTGCACGCGGTGACACGCCTAGCTCTCAAGGGTTTCGAGTTCCAGGGAAGTGAATTGGAACTGCTGAGCGCCCATTCTGGCCAGGCTGGCCGCGAGATATTCAATACCCGGAACGATATTGCGCTTGCCATTGTCGATGTGGTTATGGAATCAGACCACGCAGGACTCGATTTGGTCCACTATGTGCGCAACACCCTGGAGAACCACCGCACTCGCCTCGTCATGCGCACCGGACAACCCGGCCAGGCCCCAGAAGACCGGGTCATACGCGAATACGACATTGACGACTACAAGGAAAAAACTGACCTGACCATTCAAAAGCTGCGTACCCTGCTCTACAGCAAGCTGCGCGCTTACCGCGATCTGTGCATCATTGAGTACCAGCGCGATGGACTGGCCCGGGTTCTTGAAGCGACAGCCATGGTTCAGACCGCCGAGTCTCTCACTGTCTTTGCTTCCGCTGTATTGGACCAGCTTACGTCTCTACTGAACCTAGACAAATCTGCTCTGTACTGCATCATTTTGCCCAACATTGAAAGCGGCGAACACGAAACCAGAACCATTGCAGCCACTGGCGATTTCGTTCAGTACAGCACAAACGAGGCCTGCGCAAACCTTCCCGAAATCGTGTCGAAGCGTTTTGCCGAAGTGTTCGCCAAAAAAGCAGGGCAGCACTTCGAAGATGCTTATGTGCTTTATTCCGCCGCAAAAAATGGCGGTGGAAATTTGTTGTATTTGAAGCATGCGATCGCGTTGGGCAAGCTGGACCAACAATTGCTTGAGATTTACACCCAGAGTGTTGCCATCACTTTTGAGAACATCCACTTGCAACAAGACTTGCGGGAAACCCAAAAGGAACTGGTCTACACACTTGCCGATGCAGTTGAAGCCCGCACGCAAAAAACCGGAGCACACGTCAAACGTGTCGCTTTGGCCTGCGAGATGCTTGCACGTCTGTATGGCTTGCCAGAAGCGCAGGTGTTGTTGATCCAGAACGCGTCACCCCTGCACGACATCGGCAAAGTAGCGATCCCAGATGTGATCTTGCACAAGCCCGGCAAACTGAACGCCGATGAGTGGGCTTTGATGCAACAGCACGCGCAGTTTGGGTTAGACATCTTGCAGCGCTCCAATCGTCCTTTGATGAGGCTGGCTGCGGAAATTGCGTTGTCGCACCATGAGCGATGGGATGGAAGCGGTTACCCCAAAGGCCTGGCGGGAACGGCCATACCCATTTCGGCGCGTATCACCGCATTGGCCGATGTTTTTGACTCGCTAGGGTCGCAACTGAGTTACCGGGAGCCTTGGTCTCCTGAAATGGTTGCAGATGCCATTCGGGACGGCAGCGGACGGCAATTTGAACCCGCTTTGGTTGACCTGATGTTAGGCAATTTAGATGCTTTCAATGCCTTGCGGGAACAATATCCGGACGAGGTCGGCACAGCGTCAGCCATTGGCCAAAATATTACTGCAGGCCAGTGATCACGGATGGATGGCGCAGTGTTAAGCGCAATTCTCGCTTCATGCGTGTATTGACCAAGCGCCGCGACTCATTCATAAAACTCAACAACACCAGGGGCAGTTGCTCAGCGGCACCTTCCCTAGAGACTCTGGGTGGTCGCGGCAAGCCGTATAGATCGGCCGCCAGGTCAAAGTAATCGCCCATCTTCAAATCGCTGTCGTCATTGACGTTGTAAATCCGCTGGGGCGCGCCTCTCCACAGCGCAAGACAACAGGCCCGCGCCAAATCGTCGGCATGGATATGGTTGGTGTAAACATCATCCCCCGCCTGCAGCACCGGTGTCCCCTTCAAAAGGCGCGCCCGAGGCGTGCCGCCTTCACGATCCGGCGCGTAAATGCCCGGGATGCGCAGTAGGCTGGTGCGTACACCCGCAGCCTGCCCCCAGAATCGCATCTGTGCTTCGGCGTGGGTGCGGCGTTGGGCTCTGGGCGTGCCCGCGCGCGTTGCCTGTGTTTCTGCCACCCAGGCACCACCGCAGTCACCATATACGCCGCTGGTGGAACCGTAGACAGCGCTGCGCGGCGGGCTGCGCAAACGCAGCGCACGCACCAGGCTCTGGGTGCGTGGATCAGACCATGCTTCGGTCGGCGGAGGCGCCAGGTGAACGATGCGTGTGGCTAAACCCGACAACCTGCGAAGGCTTTGTTTCTCATCAAGATTCCCCAACAACGGCGTCAATCCATGGGCGCGCAAAACATCCACACGCGCCGCCTGGGAGGTCAGTGCCAACAGGCGTACTCTGCCGCGCATTTGTTGGGCCACGCGCATCCCCACATCCCCACAGCCGACAATCAGAAGGCGCTCACGCCGAAATCGCGCGGGCAAGGCGCCAAGAGGTGTCTGGTTTGAAGGCAAAATCTATGATCCGATTCAATTCGAGTACACCTAGGATACCCACAAGATGACAGCAAGCAGTTCTGACTCGACACTTTTTTCCGTCGTGGTGCAACCCAGTGGCCGCACATTTAACGTAGAGACCGGAGAAGCCGTTCTGGCGGCCGGTATCCGCCAGGGCATTGGCCTGCCTTATGGCTGCAAAGATGGCGCCTGCGGCTCTTGCAAATGCAAATTGGTGTCTGGCACCGTCACGCATGGAGCCCACCAACTCAAGGCGCTGAGCGCAGAGGAAGAGGCCTCAGGTTTTGTATTGACTTGCTGTGCACAGGCACATTCGGACCTGGTCCTGGAATCGCGCCAGGTTACCGAACTGGGCGCTTTGCCTATTAAGAAGATGCCGACCCGCGTGATTTCTCTGACCAAAAAATCAGATGATGTCATCGTTCTACAGCTACAGCTCCCGGCCACCGACAGCTTCGCTTACCGCGCCGGACAGTATGTCGAATTCATACTGCGCGACGGCGCAAGGCGCAGCTACTCCATGGCCAGCGCACCCAGTCTGGGGCCGAGCATGGAGTTACACATCCGCCACATGCCGGGTGGCAAGTTCACCGACCATGTGTTCGGTGCAATGAAGGAGAAGGAAATCCTGCGGGTCGAGGGGCCATTCGGCTCCTTCTTCTTGCGCGAAGATTCTGACAAACCTATCATTTTGCTCGCCTCCGGCACGGGGTTTGCGCCTATTAAGGCTCTGATTGAGCACATGCAACACTTGGGCACCACGCGCAATGTCACGTTGTACTGGGGTGGCCGCAGGCCCGCAGATCTGTATATGCAGGACTGGGTTTCGGCGCAGCTGCAGACCATGCCCCACCTGCGCTACATCCCCGTAGTGTCAGACGCGACGGCGCAGGACCAGTGGCAGGGCCGCAGCGGCTTTGTGCACCGCGCTGTGATGGAAGATATCCCTGACCTCAGCGGCCACCAGGTCTATGCCTGTGGTGCGCCCATCGTTATTGAATCGGCACGCACGGATTTCTCCGCCTTGGCGCAGTTACCGGCTGAGGAATTTTTTGCCGACTCGTTCACCTCGGAGGCGGACAAGGTTCAAGCATAAAGAAAGCCACCGCAGCGGTGGCTTTCTTTGCAGCTACTACCGCTTACTCGCCCAGGTAGGCCGCACGCACCCGTGGATCGGTCAGCATCTCAGCTGCGTTACCAGACATGGTCACAATGCCAGACTCCATCACATACCCTCGGTTGGCAATGCCCAGCGCGCGGCTGGCATTTTGTTCGACCAGCAAGACTGTCACGCCTTGGGCGTAAACGTCTTTCACGACCTCGAAAATCTTGTCCACCATGATCGGAGAGAGTCCCATAGAAGGCTCGTCCAGCAAAAGCACCTTGGGGCGGCTCATCAGCGCGCGGCCCATGGCCAGCATTTGCTGTTCGCCACCAGACATCGTGCCGGCCAGCTGGTCTTTGCGTTCGCGCAGACGCGGGAAGATGTTAAACATCTTTTCCATGTCTGCCGCAATACCGCCTTTGTCATTGCGGATGTAGGCACCCATCTGCAAATTTTCGATGATGGTCATGCGGGTGAACACACCGCGCCCTTCGGGAACCATGGCCAGGCCTTGCTTGACCAGATCCCATGGACCCTGGCCGCGGATGCTCTTGCCCAGGTACTCAATATCTCCGGCGTTGATGGGCTGTGTGCCGGTGATCGCCTTCATCGTGGTGGTTTTGCCTGCACCATTGGAGCCGATCAGGGAAACCAGTTCACCTTCGTGCACTTCAAAATCCACGCCCTTGACGGCCTGGATGCCACCATAGGAAACCTTCAAACCGGTTACCTTGAGCAAAATATTGGATGCTGTCATTGTTTTATTCTCCTGAAGCTGCCTAGTGGCCGCTGGTGCCCAGATATGCTTCAATCACTTTTTCGTTCTTCTGCACTTCGGCGGGTGTGCCTTCGGCAATCTGCTTGCCATAGTCCAATACCGTGATGCGGTCGCACAAACCCATGACCAGCTTCACATCATGCTCAATCAACAAAATGGTTCGGTTGTCTTTGCGGATGCGGTCAATCAGCTCGCGCAGCATGACCTTTTCGGTCGCATTCATACCGGCAGCCGGCTCGTCCAGTGCGATCAGTTGCGGATCGGTCGCCAGAGCCCGTGCGATCTCTAGTCGGCGTTGGTCACCGTAGCTCAGCGTGCGGGCCTTGTAGTCTGCAAACTTGCCAATACCCACATAGTCCAGCAGTTCTTGGGACCGCTTTGCAATGGCGGCCTCCTCGGCCTTGAATCCTGGTGTGCGAAAGATCGCACCCATCAAACCCGAATGCGTGCGGATGTGCCGTCCGACCATGACGTTTTCCAACGCTGTCATTTCAGAAAACAGGCGAATATTCTGGAACGTGCGTGCAATGCCGGCCTTTGCCACCAAATGCACGGCGGTGGGCTGGTAGGGCTTGCCAGCCAACTCGAAACTACCGCTGTCGGGCGTGTACAGGCCAGTCAGCACATTGAAAAATGTGGTTTTCCCAGCGCCGTTGGGGCCGATCAAACCGTAAACCTGGCCGCGTTCGATCTTGATGCCTACGTCGCTGAGCGCCTGTAAACCACCAAACCGTTTGGAAACGCCGGAGACGTTGAGTACTGTATCTGTCATGTTGTGTTTCCGTTTAGCTCTTCACGTTCAGCAAGGACTTGCCATGCTCAGGCGATGGCCACAATCCACGGGGGCGAGACAGCATGACAACGATCATGGCCAACGCAGTCAACAACTGGCGCAGGATGGAGGCATCCAGGCGCCCACCTGTCATTTCCTGCAGTGGGCCTGCCACATAGCGCAGCACTTCGGGCAAAGCCGACAACAATACGGCACCTAGGATGACGCCCGGCAGGTGCCCCACGCCGCCCAATACCACCATGGCGACAATCATCACGGATTCCATCAGGCTGAACGATTCTGGCGAGATAAAACCCTGAAAGGAGGCGAACATGGCGCCCGACACGCCACCGAAAGTGGCTCCCATACCGAAAGCCAACAGTTTCAGGTTGCGGGTGTTGATGCCCATGGCCTTGGCGGCTATTTCGTCTTCACGAATGGCCATCCAGGCGCGGCCGACGCGTGACAACTCAAGGCGGTGACAGACCACGACGCTGATCACCACCAAAGCCAGAAACAGGTAGTAGTAAAGGGTGACCGACGCCACTTCAAAACCAAATACCGAAAGCTTCTTACCCAGGTTGATGCCGAAGAAATGTAGGGAATCAATTCCCAGGATGCCCTTGGGGCCATTGGTGATGTTGACCGGGTGATCCAGATTGTTCAAGAACACGCGGATGATTTCACCAAACCCCAGCGTCACGATAGCCAGGTAGTCACCCCGCAAGCGCAGGGTTGGCGCGCCAAGTAACACACCGAACAAACCCGCAATCCCAGCTGCCACCGGCAGAATGACCCAAAGCGGCATATGCAGGCCGTCCGGGAACATCGCGGCCACCGCAGGGAAGGTCTCGGTCAGATGGGGCGATGCCATCAGACCATAGGTATAGGCACCAATGGCGAAGAAAGCCACATAGCCCAGGTCCAGCAGACCCGCATAACCCACCACGATATTGAGGCCAAGCGACAGCAACACAAACAGCAGTGCCATGTCGAGAATACGCACCCAGGCGTTACCAAAGCCTTGCAGCAGCAGGGGCAGTATCAGCAAGCCAACCGCAGCCGCCAAAAAAACCAGGATTTTTTGTTGTTGTTTCATGTGAATGTGCTCCTCAAGCCCGGTCCGCCACGCGTTCACCCAGCAAGCCCGAAGGCCGCAGGGTCAACACGATGATCAGCACGATGAACGCAAAAATATCGGAATAGTGGCTGCCGAGAACCCCGCCGGTCAAAGCGCCGATGTAGCCCGCACCGATCGATTCGATCAGCCCCAGCAAGATGGCACCGACCACGGCGCCGCCTAGGTTGCCGATTCCGCCAAAGACCGCGGCAGTGAAAGCCTTCAAACCTGGCAGGAAGCCCATGGCGTGTTGTGCCGTACCGTAGTTCGAGGCATACATCACACCAGCAATGGCCGCCAACACTGCGCCAATAATGAAGGTTGCAGAGATCACCACGTCGGGCTTGACACCCATCAGCGCTGCAACCCGAGGGTTCTCGGACGTGGCACGCATGGCCCGGCCCAATTTGGTGTAGTTCACCAGCCACATCAACACCGCCAGAGATACGGCGGTGAAGCCCAGAATCATGACCTGGGTGGGTGAAATGACCGCACCACCGATTTCAATCGGTGTGCTGGACAGCAGTGTGGGATACGACTTGAAGTTAGGCTTCCAGATGATCATTGCCAGCGTTTGCAGCAAGATGGACATGCCCATCGCCGTCAGCATGGGTGCCAGCTTGGGGCTGTTGCGCAGGGGACGGTACGCCACTTTTTCAATGGTGAAATTCAGCACCGCCGCCACCACACACGAGATGATCAAGGCAATGATCAGGATGATGTAGCCCGGTGTGCCCGGCATGGATTCCTGCATCATGCCGATGATGGTCCAACTGGTCAGTGCCCCCACCATCATGACTTCACCGTGGGCAAAGTTGATCAGGTTGATGATGCCGTACACCATGGTGTAACCCAAGGCGATGAGCGCATACATGCTGCCCAACACCAGACCGTTGATGACCTGCTGCAACAATATATCCATATAAGTTCTCCGATTTTTTGGCCGGTGCGCAGGTCACCAATTTATTGAACAGCAATTTGAAGACGACCGGCGTGGCCTTGTGGGCGTCACGCGTACGTTAGCAATAAGCCTGCCATCTTTCATGGTGCGACAGGCGAGTGAAAAGGATTGTAGCCATGGGGCCATACAAGTCGAGGCTTGATACCCTTGGGTTTACCCCTAGCAAGTGGGGTACATCAGACGAAACACCCTGGCGTAAGCAGCGCTAATACTCGGCATTGCGGGCCTTCAATTGCCGTAACTTTTCGGCGATGCGGATTTCCAGCCCCCGCTCCACCGGGCGGTAAAAATGGGGCGCTGCCATACCGTCCGGGAAATAGGTTTCTCCCGCAGCAAAGCCGTCTTCTTCATCGTGCGCATAGCGGTAGCCCTTGCCATAGTCCAACTGCTTCATCAGCTTGGTCGGCGCATTGCGCAAATGCATGGGGACGGGCCGAGAGCCTTCCTTTTTGACCAGGGCGCGGGCTTCGTTGTAGGCCTTGTACACCGCGTTGGATTTGGGTGCCACGGCCAGGTACACCACGCATTGCGCCAGCGTTAACTCGCCCTCGGGGCTACCCAAACGCTCGTACACGTCAGCCGCGTCCAGCGCCATGCGTAAAGCGCGGGGGTCTGCCAGGCCAATGTCTTCACTGGCCATACGGATCAGGCGCCGCGCCATATAGCGCGGGTCGGCACCCCCATCGAGCATGCGCACCAGCCAGTACAGCGCAGCGTCCGGGTCTGAACCACGCACCGATTTGTGCAGGGCGCTGATGGAGTCGTAAAACTGCTCGCCGCCCTTGTCGTAGCGCCGCATGCGCTCGCCCAGTACTTTGAGCAGCCAGACGTCGGTGATCTGGTCCACGCGCTCCTGCTGCGCGGCCACGGCCAGCGTCTCCAATGTGTTCAGCAG